>NZ_JBEOYD010000017.1:0-216355 GCF_040296885.1 Streptomyces sp. NPDC001980
CGCTCTACCGATCACCCCCCAGTCGGCCGGGGGTACCCCCAGCGCCCCTTTGGGGCGCTGCCGAACCGTAGGGAACCGCCCGCCTGGTCCAGGCGGGCGGTCGGCGGTCGGTGGGGTCGGACTACGTGGTCGCCCAGACCCTCAGGCAGGGCCAGGTGTTCGGGCCCACCTCGCCGTCCCACTCGCTGGAGTCCGAGAAGCAGGCCTTCTGGGCGTTGATCACCGCGGCTTCCGTGTTGGAGCCGAACTGGCCGTCGATGCCCTTCGGGTCGTACTTGCTCTCGCCGACCCGGTTGGCCCAGTAGGTCAGCAGGCACTGCACCTCGATGACGCGGCTGCCGGTCTGCCCCTTCTTGGTGTTGGTCGTGTTGGTGTCGCTGTACCCCTCGTACAGGTAGTACAGGCCGCCACTGGCCTTCCAGGAGGGGTGGCAGGTGTACGTCGTCGCGACCGCGGTGGGTACCGCCGCCGACGCGGCGGGCGCCAGGGCGACGAGCGAGGCGCCGAGGACTCCCGCCGTCACGAGACACGTCAGCTTGGCGTGCGCCTTCTTCGTCCTGGTACCCGTGGTGTTCCTGATCATGAACTTTCCCCCAAGTTCGGATCGGTTCTGGTGAGGCCACGATGTCAACGTGGTGCACGGGGAGCCAGGCCTTTCGACCCAGGTCTAATGACGCAGGTCGGCGCGCCGGAACGCGTGACGGGTGGGGTACGGAAGGACGAGAGGTGCGTGAGGGTGCTGAGGGGGCGTCAGCCGAGCCTCTCCCGTAGCCCCAGCACTGCCACCGACGCCAGCAGCGCCAGCCCCGCCGACACCACGAGGGCGGTGTTCGCGCCGTGGCCCGGGCCGCCGCTCGACGAGGTCACGATGGCGATCGTCAGGGCGACGCCCGCGCAGGAGCCGATGTAGCGGAAGGTCTGCTGCGCGCCGGAGCCCATGGCGGCACGGGCGGCCGGGACCGATTCGACCGAGAGCAGGGGCAGGGCGGCGTTCAGGAGGCCGCTGCCGATGCCGCCCAGGGCCAGGCCCGGCAGCAGGCGTTGCCAGGAGCCCGAGTCGATCGCGCCGAGCATGGTCAGGACGCCGGCCGCGTGGAGGGCGAAGCCGACCGCCAGCTGCTGGCGGGGTGCGACGCGGCCCGCGAGGCGCTTGGCCTGGAGCGCCACCGTGAAGGACAGGCCCGACCAGAGCAGGAACAGCCACGCGGTGTCCAGCGGGGTCAGACCGAGCACCTGCTGGAACAGGACCGGCAGGAAGCTGAAGAGCCCGATCACCGCGAAGCCCGTGAACAGGCCGCCGGCGGAGGAGGCCAGGAAGCTTGGGCGGCGCAGCAGGCTCAGGTCGATCATGGGGGTGGTGGTGCGGCGTTCCACCAGGACGAAGACGGCTATGAGGACCACCGCGGCCAGGAACAGCAGGCCCACCTCGGACCGTAGCCAGCCGTCACGGCCCAGGGTGAGCGCGGCCACCAGGGAGACCAGCGCCAGGCCGAAGGTGAGGGCGCCCAGGATGTCGGGGCGGCCGCCCCTCGGGGAGCGGGATTCGGTGAGCGCCCGTGGTGACAGGGCCGCGACCAGCAGCGTCGCCGCGGCCAGGACGGCGTAGGCCACCCGCCAGTTGGGCAGCGCGGCCGCCAGGAGCGGGCCCGTCGCGATACCGCCGCTGACGAAGGCGCCCCACACGCCCGTCGCGTGCAGCCGGCCTCGTGGGCTCGGGAAGGCATGCACCAGCAGGCCGAGGCTGCTCGCCAGGATCGCCGCACTGGCCGCGCCCTGGGCGATGCGGGCCAGCGTGAACAGCCAGGTGGAGGCGGTCAACGCGCCGAGGGCGGTGGTGATGCCCAGCGTCAGCGTGCCGAGCAGGAAGATCCGGCGGCGGCCGAAGTCGTCGGCGAGGCTGCCGGCCACCAGGAGGAGGGCGGCCAGGCCGAGCGGGGTGCCGTTGATCAGCCAGGCCTGGGCGGAGAGCGGGGTGTGCAGGTCGGTCGCGGTGTCGCGGAGGGTGACCACGGGGGCGGTGTACGTCATCAGGCTCACGGCGGTGGCCGCGCTGGTCAGGGCCAGGGTGGCGCGGGCGTGCGGGGGCGTGTCGGTGTGCGCTGCCGCAGGAGTGTCCCGTGCGACCGGCCCGGTCCCCGTGATGGTTCGTTCACTGAACTCGGTCATGGTGGTACCGTAGCACGGTAGGTTCGATGAATGAACCTACCGTGGAGCAGTTGACTAAGGTGGTCCCATGGCACTGGGCAAGGACTACGTGACACAGGAGTGCTCGATCGCCCGCGCACTGGAGGTCGTCGGCGAGCGCTGGACCCTGCTCGTCATCCGCGACGCCCTCTACGGCGTCCGGCGGTACAACGACTTCCTCGTCCACCTCGGCATCCCGCGCGCCGTCCTGTCGGCCCGGCTGAAGACACTCACCGAGGAGGGGATCCTGGAGAGGCGCCGGTACCAGGAGTCGCCGCCCCGGGACGAGTACGTCATCACCGAGCGCGGCACGGAGCTCTGGCCCGTCCTGCGCACCCTCGCCGTCTGGGGGCGCGAGCACCTCATGGACCGCCGGCTGCGCTACTTCCGGCACGTGGCGTGCGGGACCGAACTCGGCCCGTACGGCGAATGCCCCGCCTGCGGAACCGTCGTCCCCGTCGCGGACGTTGTCGTTGCGCCGGGCCCGGGGCTCGACCCCGACCCGGCCGATCCGGTCAGCCGGGCGCTCCTCAAGCCCAAGAGGCTCCTGGAGCCACTGGAAACGGATCATGCGTAAAACGGATCATGTATAAACGGCAGTGAGACGGAGAAGGCTGAGAAGGCCGAGAAGGGGGCGGGCATGCGCGTGAACGGCCGCTGGGTGCTGCCGTCCCGGACCGCCGCCCTCCTGCTGCTCCTGCTGCTTGACCTCCTCCTTCTCGACTCCGGCAGCCTCTTCACCACCGTCGCGCTCGCCGCGACCGCCGCCGCCGGCTCGGCCCTCGCCGTCTGCGCGTTGCGCGCCGCGCGCTCCGCGCCCGCCGTGCCGCCCACCCGGGTCCGTACGGCGATACGCGACCGCGCCCGGCGTACGGCCTTCCTGCCGCAACGCGACCCGGACGCGAAGGGCCGCAGCCGCCCCCGAGCCCCCGGACACGCCCTCCCGGCGACCACCGCGTAGACCACCCGGCCCCCCGGCCCCTCGGCCGGCAGCCCCCGGGCGATCCCGCGCGCGTCGTCATGCCGTCCCGCCTCTTCACCCACGGCACGACGAGACCCCTCGGAGGGCTCCCACCCATGTCCGGTTTCATGTCCGGTTTCATGTCCGTCTTCGCCGGCCTGGTCGAGCATCTCGCCGACCTGCTCCAGCCGCTGTTCCATGCCTCCGCGGCCGCCGCCGCGATCGTTCTGTTCACCGCGCTCGTACGACTGCTCGTCCATCCCCTGTCCCGTGCGGCCGCCCGCGGGCAGCGCGCCCGGGCCGCGCTCCAGCCCAGAGTCGCCGAGCTGCGCAAGCGGCACGGCAAGGACCAGGAGGCGCTGCAGAAGGCCGTGCTGGAGCTGCACGCGGCGGAAAAGGTGTCACCGCTGTCCGGCTGCCTGCCCGGACTGCTGCAACTGCCCGCGTTCTTCGTCCTCTACCACCTCTTCTCCAACCCGGCGATCGGCGGCGGCAACGGCCTGCTCTCCCACGAGCTGCTGGGCGCCCCGCTCGGCGGGCGGTGGAGCGATGTCCTCGCCGGTGCGGGCGGCGGGGGGTTCGGGAGCGCCGGGCTGGTCTATCTGGCGCTGTTCGCCGTGGTCGCCGCCGTCGCCACCGTCAGTTTCCTGCGCGCCAGGCGGACGGCGGCGGGGGCTGTGCCGAGCGACGGGGACGAGCAGGTGCCGGGGGTCGGCGCGGTCACCAGGGTCATGCCGTACCTGTCGTACTTCACGCTGGTCACCGTGGCCGTGGTGCCGCTGGCCGCCGCGCTGTACGTGGTGACCAGTACGACGTGGAGCGCGGTGGAGCGCGCCGTGCTGTACAGGTGAGGGCCGTGGTGCCTACGGTCCAGTACGTGAACAGGCTCTTGCCCGCTGCACGCTCATCTTGGAGGATCGACCAGTCCTCCGATGGCTGCACCCATCGGCCGGGCGACTGCTGTCAAGGGAGATGGTGACGACCATGAAGCTGCTGCGAGTCGGTACGGCGGGAGCGGAGCGGCCCGCGCTGCTCGACGCCGAGGGTGTCCTGCGGGACCTGACGGGGATCGTCGACGACATCGACGGGGCGCTGCTCGCCGACGCCGCGGCGCTCGGGCGCGTCCGCGCCGCCGCCGACGCCGGGGAACTGCCCGCGCTCGACGCGACCGGGCTGCGGATCGGGCCGCCGCTGGGGCGGATCGGGAAGGTCGTGTGCATCGGGCTCAACTACCACGACCACGCCCGCGAGACGGGGGCCGAGCCGCCGGCCGAGCCGGTCGTCTTCTTCAAGGCCGCGGACACGGTCGTGGGTCCGAACGACACCGTGCTGGTGCCGCGCGGGTCCGTGAAGACCGACTGGGAGGTCGAACTCGCCGTCGTCATCGGGCGTACGGCCCGATACGTGGCCGACGACGAGGATCCGCTGGCCTACGTCGCCGGGTACGCGGTCGCGCACGACGTGTCCGAGCGGGAGTTCCAGATCGAGCGCGGCGGGACCTGGGACAAGGGGAAGAACTGCGAGACGTTCAACCCGCTCGGGCCGTGGCTGGTGACGGCCGACGAGGTCGGCGATCCGCAGGACCTGTCGCTGAAGCTCTGGGTGAACGGCGAGCTGAAGCAGGACGGGACCACGGCCGAGCAGATCTTCCCGGTCGCGGAAGTCGTGCGGTACGTCAGCCGGTTCATGGTGCTGTACCCCGGGGATGTCATCAACACCGGGACTCCGGCGGGGGTTGCGCTGGGGGCGCCGGAGCCGAAACCGTTCTTGCGGGCCGGGGATGTGGTGGAGCTGGAGATCGGGGGGCTTGGTCGTCAGCGGCAGGAGTTGAAGGACGCCTAAGGGGCGGGGGGTGCTCTGCGCGGGCGGGTGCGGCGCCGTTGTGGTTGCTCGCGCAGTTCCTCCCCCAGCCTTCGGCCGGGGGTACCCCCAGCGCCCCTGAAGGGGCGCTCCAGCTGTCGGCGCTTACAGCTCCAGGAACTTCTCCAGTGCCTCCACCACAAGACGGTGGTCATCCAGTTGTGGCAGGCCCGAGACCGTCACCGAGCCGATCACGCCGACGTTCTCCACGGTGATCGGGAAGGAGCCGCCGTGGGCCGCGTACTCGTCCGGGTCCAGGCGGGAGGACTCCTCGAACGTCGTGCCCTTGGCCCGGAAGCGGGCGCCGACCAGGTAGGAGGCCGCGCCGTAGCGCTCGACCACGCGGCGCTTGCGGGCGATCCACGCGTCGTTGTCGGGGGTCGAGCCGGGCAGGGCCGCGTGGAAGAGCTGCTGGCCCGCGCGGTGGATGTCGACGGCGACCGGGGCCTGCCGCTCCCGGGCCATCTCCACCAGCAGGGAGCCGAGGGCCCACGCGTCGTCGTACGTGAACTGCCGGAACACCAGGCGGCGTTCCTGCTTCTCCAACTCCTCCACAGGCGGGGTGAGTTCGGGAGTGGTCTTCGGGGTGAGCTGCGGGTGGTGCATCAGAGGGTCACCGTCACCTTGTCTCGCGCCGAGCGGCGGGCTGCTTCCAGTACGTCCAGGGCGGCGGCCGCCTCCAGCGCGGTCACCGGGTTGGGGCCCTCGCCCCGCAGAGCCTTGGCCACGGCCGCGTAGTACGCGGGGTAGTCGCCGGGGAGGGTGGGAACGGTACGGCCGCCGCCGGTGACCGGGGACTCTCCCCCAGAGGGGGCACCCCCAGCGCCGATACGGCCGTACAGCGACTCCGGTTCGTGGCCCCAGGTGTCGGTGGTGCCCGGGCGCTCGCCCTTGCGCAGGGCGTCCTCCTGCGGGTCCAGGCCGTACTTGACGTAGCCGGCCTTCGAGCCCAGCACCCGGAAACGCGGGCCGAGCTGGGCCGCCGTCGCCGAGGCGTAGAGGTGGGAGCGGACGCCGTTCGCGTGCGTGACGGCGATGAAGGTGTCGTCGTCCGTCTCCGCGCCGGCCCGGCGGATCACCGACTCGGCGTACACCTCCGTGGCGGGGCCGAAGAGGACCAGGGCCTGGTCGACGACGTGGCTGCCGAGGTCGTAGAGGAGACCTCCGATCTCTGCCGGGTCGCCGGACTCGCGCCAGCCGCCCTTGGGCTGCGGACGCCAGCGTTCGAAGCGGGACTCGAAGCGCCAGGCGTCGCCCAGCGAACCGTCTTCGAGGAGGCCGCGCAGGGTGAGGAAGTCGTTGTCCCAGCGGCGGTTCTGGAAGACCGAGAGCAGTAGGCCGTGCTCCTCGGCGAGGGCGGCCAGCTCGCGCGCCTCGGCGGCGGTGCCGGCGACCGGCTTGTCGACCACGACCGGGAGGCCCGCCTTGAGGGCGGTCGTCGCCAGCGGCACGTGCGTCTTGTTCGGGGACGCGATGACGACGAGGTCGAGTTCGGCGGTCCGGTCGAACAGCTCGTCGGGGGTGGCGACCGTCCGGACGTCGGGGAACTCGGCCTTCGCCTGCGCCTGCCGCTCGGGGTTCGAGGTGACCACCGTGTCCAGGGCGAGGCCCTCGGCGGCGGCGATCAGGGGGGCGTGGAAGACGGATCCGGCGAGGCCGTAGCCGATGAGGCCGACGCGGAGGGGAGTGGCAGCAGCTGTCATGCGTCCTACTTTCGCAACGCTGTTGCCAAAGTGCAAGTGGGAGGGAGAATGAGTGGCGTGAACAGGACGAGGAGCGGGCGACCGGGTACGGCCGGCGGGCGACCGGGTGCGGTCGGGGCGAATCTGCCGGCCATGCGCAGTCACAACACCGCGCTGGTGCTGGATCTGCTGCGCACGGCGGGGGAGGGCGGCATCAGCCGGCTCGAACTGGCCGAGCGGACCGGGCTCACCCCGCAGGCGGTCAGCAAGATCACCGCCCGGCTGCGGGAGGAGGGCCTCGCCGCGGAGGCCGGGCGGCGCGCGTCCACGGGCGGCAAGCCGGCCACCGTGCTGCGGCTGGTGCCGGACGCCGGGCACGCGGTGGGGATCCAGCTCGACCGGGACGAACTGCGGGCGGTGCTCGTCGACCTCGACGGCACGGTGGTCGCGGAGCGGCAGGTGGCGGTGGACCTGGGGGCCGGGGCGGAGGCCGTCCTCGGCGCGGTCGTGGAGCTGGCCGGGGAACTGGTCGAGCGCGGCGGCGACACGCTGCTCGGGGTCGGCGTCGGGGCGCCAGGGCCGCTCGACCACAGCCACGGGGTGCTGCACCGGGTCACCGGGTTCCCGGAGTGGGACGGCTTCCCGCTGCGGGACGCGCTCGCGGAGCGGCTCGGGGTGCCGGTCGTCGTCGACAAGGACAGCAACGCGGCGGCCCTCGGACTCGCCGTCGGCGGCGAGGGCGGCTCCTTCGCCTGCCTGCTCCTCGGTACGGGGCTCGGCGCCGGCCTGGTGATCGGCGACACCGTGCACCGGGGCGCGCGCACCGGGGCCGGGGAGTTCGGGCACCAGGTCGTCCAGCTCGACGGGCCGCCCTGTCACTGCGGCAACCGCGGCTGCATCGAGGCGCTGTGCCTGGCGGCGGTGGCCCGCGGCGACACGGCCGAGGCGGCGCGGGTCCTCGGCGTCGGCGCCGCGAACCTGGCCGGCCTGCTCGACATCGACCTCGTGCTGCTCGGCGGCCGGACGATCGCCGCCGCGCCCGAGCCCTTCGTACGGGGGGTCGCCGCCGTCCTCGACGCCCACACCCGGCGGGAGGGGAGCCTGCGCACGGCCGTCCCCGTCCGCCTCGCTCCCGGCGGCGGCCGGGGGGTCGCGGAGGGCGCGGCCCAGCTGCTGCTCGCGCCGCTGTTCGGGCGTGCGGATGGCTGACCGGAGTTCGGCTGCACGGGGGCTTGAGCGGGAAAGGCGAACGGGCGACGGCTGATCGGGGGGAGTACGCGCCTCCCGCGGAGTGGCGTCCGGCTGCTCCGGCTCCCGCCCGGCAGAGTCACCATTCCATGCGCACGCGACTGAGCACCCCCCTGTCCCTCTGCCTGGCCGCCGCAGCCGCCGTACTCGCCCCCGCCCCCCAGGCGACGGCCGCCCCCGCCGCCGAGGCGTCCTGCGCGGGCGCCGACGCGCAGGGCTTCCCCCTCACCACCCGCCTGCACGACGGCCCCTCGTCCTACGAGCCAGGCGGCGGCTTCGGCACCTGGTACCTCGACCTCACCAACACCACCGGCCGCACCTGCGCCGACATCCACCCGGTCGTCGTCCTCGTCGACGACAAGAAGGCCCTCAAGCCGTCCCAGACCGAGCTGGAGTTCTACGACGGCCCGCGGACCCGCCCGGTCCCGCTGACGGAGACCGACGAGTCCGAGCTGGTCGGCGTCTTCGAAGGGACCGGCTTCCCGGGGCTCACGGTGGCGCCCGGGGCGACCGTCTCGGTCAAGGTGAGGCTGGCCGTCACCTCCGACGCCGTACGGAACGGGGTCACGGCCAACGCGGCCGTCGTACAGCGGCAGGGGTCGGACGGCGAGTGGGTGGGTGAGTCGAACGACTACCGCTTCGGCATCGGCGGCGAGCCGCCGCCACCACCGCCCGCGAGCGTCGCCCCCGCCGTCCCTTCCGGCGGCTCCTCGCAGGCCGGCCCGGAGACACCCGCGCAGACACCCGCGCAGACACCCGCAGGGAACCCGACCGGCCCCGACAGCACCGCCGGCCCTGAGAGTCCCGGCAGCAGCCCGGGGGCCAGCCCCGGAGCCACCCCCGGAGCCACCCCCGCCGCCTCGCCCGGCGGCAGCGCCCCGCCCCGCACCGACGAGGCCGGGGGCGTCTGGGACCGCCGCCGGGAAGCCTGGGACAACCGGGGCGCCTGGGACGCCGAGGGCCCCTGGGAGGCCGGGGAACGCGCCCGCGAACTGGCCCGCACCGGACTCGGCCTGGCCCACGGGCTGTTCACGGCCTCCGTCGCCCTGCTCGCCGTAGGTGCAAGCGCGTTCCTGCTGGCACGGCGACGGCGGTGACCGCTGCCGGGTGCCGGTGCCGGTGCCTGTGCCGGTGCCGGTGCGGGTGCGGGTGCGGGTGACGGCGGTGCCCCCTGTCCGGTCGTACGGCCTTCGTCTGCGACGATCCCTGCGTGGACTACCCGAACGACCAGGCCCCCGGCGCCCCCGTCCGCTCCGGCATCCCCGAGCACGGCCGCATCCCGAAGTACTACGCGGTGAAGGCGCAGATCGATCAGCTCGTCGGCACGCTGGGGGAGGGCGGTGTCATCCCCACCGAGCGCGACCTGTCGGAGGAGTACGGGGTCGCCCGCGAGACCGTCCGGCAGGCGCTGCGCGAACTTGTCCTTGAGGGCAAGCTGCGCCGGCAGGGCCGAGGGACGGTCGTCGCGGGGCCCAAGCTGGAGCAGCCGCTCTCCCTCGCCAGCTACACCGAAGGCGTACGGCGGCAGGGCCGCACCCCGGGCCGGAGCCTCGTCACCCTCGACCGCTTCCCCTGCCCGGCCGCCCTCGCCGCCGAGACCGGTCTGGAGCGCGGCGAACCCGTCTGGCACCTGGAGCGCGTGCTGCTCGCCGACGACGAGCGGGTCGGCCTGGAGAGCACGTACGTCGCCGTCGCCCGGGTCCCGCATCTCGACACCGACTTCCACCCCGACTCCTCCTTCTACGGCTACCTGCACGAGAAGGGCATCGCCTTCGGGGACGCCGACGAACGCATCGAGACCGTGCTGGCCACCCCGCGCGAGGCCCTCCTCATCGGCACCCCGCCGGCTCTGCCGATGCTGCTGATCCACCGGGTGTCGCGGGACACCGAGGGACGGCCGCTGGAGCGGGTGCGGTCGTTGTACCGGGGGGACCGGTTCTCGTTCACGGCCCACCTCGGCGGCTGAAAAGCACCGATTTCTGCTGCTTCTGATCATGATTGAATGTCACGAAAAGATAACGGGTCTAGCCCAAACGTGATGACCAGTTCACGCTCTCGTTGTCAGCCGGACCTTTCCGGTTCCCCAGTCGCGAGGAGCGTGGCCGTCGTGAGAGTGACAGTCGTCGGAGCAGGCGTGGTGGGCACCATGCACGCCTGGCAGGCAATAGAACGCGGCCACGAGGTCGTGCAGATCGAGCGCGAGGCCGAGGCCCGCGGCGCCTCGCTGCGCAACTTCGGGCAGATCTGGGTGAGCGGGCGCGCGGGCGGAGCGGAACTCGAGACCGCCCTGCGCGCCAGGGAGTTGTGGGAGGAGATCGGCGGCCGGGTGCCGGCGCTCGGCTTCCGGGCCAACGGGTCGCTGACCCCGGTGCGCGGCGCCTACGAACTCGCCGTCGCCGAGGCCGCCGTGGCCCGCGACGACGCGGCCGCCCGCGGCCACAAGCTGCTCACCCCCGCCGAGGCCCGGGCCCTGAACCCCGCCCTGCGCGGTGCCTTCGACGCCGCCCTCTACTGCGAACGGGACGCGGCCGTCGAACCCCGCACGGCCCAGCTCGCCCTCCGCGCCGAGCTGCTGAAGTCCCCGAACTACACCTTCCTGCCCGGTCGTGAGGTCCGCGAGGTGACCGGCCCCGGGACGGTCCGCGACGACCACGGCGACGTCCACCACGCCGACGCCGTCGTCCTGTGCACCGGCGCCTGGCTCGGCGGCCTGGTCCGCGAGCTGGCCGGCCCCGACCTCCCCGTGCGCCGCGTCCGCCTCCAGATGATGCAGACCGACCCGCTCGGCGAACCCCTCCCCACGTCGGTCGCCGACGCCGACAGCTTCCGCTACTACCCGGCGTACACCTCCCCGGCCCTGGACGAGCTCAACGCCCGCCGGCCGCAGACGCCCACCGCGCGGGAGCACCGCATGCAGCTGCTCATGGTGCAGCGCGCCGACGGCGGCCTCACCATCGGCGACACCCACGAGTACGAGCACCCCTTCGCCTTCGACACCGTCGAGGAGCCGTACGAGCACCTCACCGGCGTCGTCGAGTCCCTCCTCGGCCGGCCGCTGCCGCGCGTCCGGCGCCGCTGGGCCGGGGTGTACGCCCAGTGCACCGACCCCTCGCGGGTCGTGCACCGCCAGCAGGTCGCCGACGGCGTGTGGCTGGTCACCGGGCCCGGCGGGCGCGGCATGACCTGCTCGCCCGCGATAGCCGAGACAACCGCCAACGAACTGGGCTGGTGAGAGAGTTGACCGACACCGACACCGACATGGGCAGGACCCGGGACATCCGGCTCGTCGTGCTCGACATGGCCGGTACGACCGTCGCGGACGGCGGGCTCGTCGAGCAGGCGTTCACCGCGGCCGCCCGCCATCTGGGTGCCGATCCCGACCGGATGATCGACTACGTCCGCGCCACCATGGGCGAGTCCAAGATCTCCGTCTTCCGGCACCTGTTCGGGGAGGAGACCAAGGCACAGGAGGCCAACCGGGCCTTCGAGGCGGCCTATGCCGAACTCGTCGACGGCGGCCGGGTGCACGCCTTGCCCAGCGCCCGCGAGACCATCGAGAAGCTCCAGGCGGGCGGCCGTACCGTCGTCCTCACCACCGGGTTCGCCCGCGCCACCCAGGACGCGATCCTCGCCGCCCTGGGCTGGCAGGGCCTGGTGCCGCTCACGCTGTGCCCTGCCGACGCCGGGGGCCGTGGGCGGCCGTACCCCGACATGGTTCTCACCGCGCTGCTGCGCACGGCCGCCGCGGACGACGTCCGTCAGATCGCCGTCGTCGGCGACACCTCCTACGACATGCTCACCGGCGTCCGCGCCGGCGCGGGCCTGGTCGCCGGGGTGCTGACCGGCGCGCACGGCGCGGACGCGCTGCGGGCGGCCGGGGCGACCCATGTGCTGGACTCGGTCGCGGACCTGCCGGGAGTGCTCGGATGACCAGCGGCATCCGCTTCGACTCGGTGAGCGTCGCCTACGACGGGAACGTCGTTCTCGACTCCCTCGACCTCACCGTCGGGCCCGGCGAGGTGATGGCCCTGCTCGGGCCGTCCGGCTCCGGCAAGACCACCGCGCTGCGGGCGGTCGCCGGGTTCGTACGGCCGGTCTCCGGGCGGGTGTTCCTCGGGGACCGGGACGTCACCGACCTGCCGCCGTACCGGCGGGGGATCGGGATGGTGGTGCAGCAGTACGCGCTGTTCCCGCACCTGCGGGTCGCCGACAACGTGGCCTTCGGGCTGCGGGCGCGCAGGACGGCCAAGGGCGAGATCCGGGAACGGGTCGCCGAGGCGCTGGAGATGACCGGGATGGCGGCGTACGCGCGCCGCTATCCGCGGGAGCTGTCCGGCGGCCAGCAGCAACGGGTGGCCATCGCCCGGGCGTTGGCCATCCGGCCCGGCGTGCTGCTCCTCGACGAGCCGCTGTCGGCGCTCGACGCGCAGCTGCGGTCCGGGATGCTGGCGGAACTGGCCCGGCTGCACCGGGAGTTGCCGGACGTCTCCATCCTGTACGTCACCCATGACCAGGTCGAGGCGTTGACGCTGGCCGATCGGATCGCGGTCATGGACAAGGCGCGGCTGCGGGCCTGCGGGACGCCGACAGAGCTCTACCGGGCACCTGCCGACGAGTTCACGGCGTCCTTCGTCGGCGGGGCGAACCTGCTGCCGGTGACCGTGGGAGCGGGGGGTGTCGACTTCGCGGGGGTCGGGGTGAAGGTGGATACGGCGGGGGCCGTGTCCGGGGCTCGGGCCACGTTGTGTGTGCGGCCGCACCTGGTGGGGCTGGGACAGGGGCCCAATCAGCTCGTGGGTGTCGTGAAGGACATTCAGTGGCGGGGGGCCACGCATCGCTTGTACGTCGAGGTGGGTGGACATGCGGTGATGGCTGATCTGCGGGAGCTGAAAGATCCGCCCGGGTTCGGGGACTCCGTGAGTCTGCATTTCGCGCCGGAGGATGCGGTGTTGCTGCCGGCGGGAGTTGGCCGTGACTGAGGTCGTGTCCAGGCCGCGGGCCGGTGGGGGCTTGTCGCGCCCACGCGGCGGCAGCCGCACATCAGATACAGCCCCGCGCCGCTTTCGGGGCGCGTTGGTCCTGCCGCCTGTTGCATTGCTCGCCCTCTTCTTCCTCTATCCGCTCGCCCTCGTCGTCCAGCAGTCCGTCCACCCCGACACCGGTGGGACCTCGCTCCAGCCCTACGCCGACGTCTTCGCCTCCGAGTCGTTCCGCAACGCTCTCTGGACCACCGTCTGGATCGCCGTCTCCTCCACCGTCGGATGCATGGTCCTCGGCTTCGTGCTGGCGCTGGTCATCGCCTTCGTTCCCTTTCCCGGAGCCAAAGCCGTCGCCCGGTTCATCGACGTCTACCTCTCCTTCCCGTCCTTCCTCATCACGCTCGCCCTGCTCTTCATCTACGGCACGACCGGGATCATCGGGTCGTTCCAGTTCCTCACCACGCCCTGGGGTGTGCTGCTCGCCGAGGTCACCTACTTCACGCCGTTCGTGATGCGGCCGCTGCTCGCCGCGTTCTCGCAGGTGGACACCGCGCAGATCGAGGCGGCGTCGAGTCTCGGTGCGCGGGCGCCCCGGATCGTGCGGCAGGTGATCCTCCCCGAGGCGCTGCCCGCGCTCGCCGCCGGCGGGAGTCTGGTGCTGGTGCTCTGCCTGAACGAGTTCGGGATCGTGCTCTTCACGGGTGCCAAGGGCGTGACCACCCTGCCGATGCTCGTCTACAGCAAGGCGATCCTGGAGTCCGACTACCCGGGCGCCTGTGTCGTCGCCGTCGTCAACGTCCTGATCTCCGTGGGCCTCTACGGCCTCTACCGGGTGGTGAGCCGTCGTGCTGGTGCATAGCCGCGGGGCCAGGTGGGCGGTGTGGGCGGTGTTCGTCGTCCTCTTCCTGCCGCTCTTCGCCCTCCCCCTCCTCGTCGTCCTCGGCGCCTCCTTCGCCACCCACTGGTCCGGCGTGCTGCCCTCGGACATGACCGTGGCCAACTTCCGGTCCGCCACCCGCGGCGACGCCCTGCAGGCCCTCACCACCAGCCTCGTCACGGCCGTCACCGCGAGTCTGCTCGCGCTGGCCGTCGGCACCTGGGCCGCGCTCGCCGCGGCCGGGCTGAGGAAGCGGTACCGCCGGATCGTCGACGCCCTGTTCGTGCTGCCGGTCGCCGTGCCGTCGGTCGTGGTCGGGCTGTCGCTGCTGGTGGCCTTCTCCAAGCCGCCGATGCTGCTCAACGGCACCCGGTGGATCGTGATCCTCGCGCACACGGTCCTGGTGACGGCCTTCGCCTACCAGTCCGTGTCGGCCGCCGTCACCCGCCTCGACCCCGCCTACGAGCAGGCCGCCGCCTCCCTCGGCGCCCGGCCGGCGTATGTGCTGTGGCGGGTCCGGCTGCCGCTGCTGCTGCCCTCGCTCACCGCCGCCGCGGGGCTCTGCTTCGCCCTCTCCATGGGCGAGCTGAGCGCCACGATGATGCTCTATCCGCCCGACTGGACCCCGCTTCCGGTCCTGATCTACTCGGCCACCGACCGCGGCGCCCTGTTCGCCGGCTCCGCTCTCGCGGTGGTCCTGATGACGGCGACCCTGCTCGTCCTGTTCGCCGTCTCCCGCGTCCGCAACAGAGCCTCGTACCGCTGACCCCTCGAAAACCCTCTCCTCAAGTCCCGCTTCTCAGCCAGGAGTTCATCTCGCCATGCCCAGAAACACGCTCAAGATCGCCGTAGCCGTCTCGCTCCTCGCCACCCCGCTGCTCTCCGCCTGCGGCGGTTCCTCGGCCGCCTCCGACGAGAAGGCCGTCACCGTCTACAGCGCCGACGGTCTCAAGGGCGAGAACAACGACGGCTGGTACGACAAGGTCTTCGCCGACTTCACCAAGCAGACCGGCATCAAGGTCAAGTACGTCGAGGGCGGCTCCGGCGAGGTGGTGCAGCGCGCCCTGCGGGAGAAGAGCAACCCGCAGGCCGACGTGCTGGTCACGCTCCCGCCGTTCATCCAGCAGGCCGACGGCAAGGGGCTGCTGCAGAAGTACCAGCCCGACGGCTCGGCGCAGGTCGGCGCCGCCGACAAGGGCGCCGACGGCACCTGGACCTCCGTCGTCAACAACTACTTCGCCTTCGTCTACAACAAGAAGGAGCTGAAGCAGGCGCCGACGACGTGGGAGGAACTGCTCGACGGCTCGTACAAGAACAAGCTCCAGTACTCCACGCCCGGTGTCGCCGGTGACGGAACCGCCGTGCTGATCAAGGCGATCCACGACTTCGGCGGGGAGAAGCAGGCGCTGGACTACCTCGGCAAGCTCCAGGCCAACAACGTCGGCCCGTCCGCCTCCACCGGCAAGCTCGCCCCCAAGGTCGACAAGGGCGAGCTGCTCGTCGCCAACGGCGACGTCCAGATGAACTACGCCCAGTCCAAGACCATGCCCAACCTCGGCATCTGGTTCCCGGCGGCCCAGGGCGGCAAGCCCACCACCTTCGCGCTGCCCTACGCGGCCGGCCTGCTCACCGGCGCCCCGCACTCCGAGAACGGCAAGAAGCTCCTCGACTTCATGCTCGCGCAGAAGCAGCAGGAGGAGGTCAGCTCGATCGGCGGCGGCTTCACCGCCCGCACCGACGTCAAGGCCACCGACGCCAACGCGGCCGCGCTGACCAGGCTCATGGACGGCGTCGACGTGTTCACGCCGGACTGGAACGACATCGACAAGAACCTGACGTCGTACGTGGACGCCTGGAAGTCGGCGACCGGCAGCTGACCAGCAGATGAGCGGGGCATTCCCGGGTGATCCTGGCTGTGTCTAGGCTTGGGGGCGTCGGTACGCAGTGGTTCCGGCGCCCCCAGCTCACGCACGACAGCTCACGCAGGACCGCACGTACGCCATCCGCACGCCAGGAGACGCACCACATGGCAGAGCGCAAGCCCATCGAGTCGTGGCTCACCGACATGGACGGGGTCCTCATCCACGAGGGGGTTCCGATCCCCGGAGCGGACGCCTTCCTGAAGAAGCTGCGGGAGTCCGGCCGGCCCTTCCTGGTGCTCACCAACAACTCCATCTACACCGCCCGTGACCTGCACGCACGGCTGCGCCGGATGGGGCTCGACGTGCCGGTGGAGAACATCTGGACCTCGGCGCTGGCCACCGCCCAGTTCCTGGACGACCAGCGGCCCGGCGGCAGCGCCTACGTCATCGGCGAGGCCGGCCTGACCACCGCCCTGCACGACATCGGGTACATCCTCACCGACCACGAGCCCGACTTCGTCATCCTCGGTGAGACCCGCACCTACTCCTTCGAGGCGCTGACCAAGGCCGTGCGGCTGATCAACGACGGTGCCCGGTTCATCGCCACCAACCCCGACAACGTCGGCCCGTCCGTGGAGGGCGACCTGCCGGCCACCGGCTCGGTCGCCGCGCTGATCACCGCCGCGACCGGCAAGAAGCCGTACTTCGTCGGCAAGCCCAACCCGCTGATGATGCGGGCCGGCCTGAACGCGCTCGGCGCGCACTCGGAGACCTCCGCGATGATCGGCGACCGCATGGACACCGACGTCCTCGCGGGCCTGGAGGCCGGGATGCGCACCTTCCTGGTGCTGTCCGGCGTCACCCAGCCGGACGACGTGGACCGCTACCCCTTCCGGCCCTCCGAGGTCGTGGACTCGATCGCGGACCTCGTCGACCGGATCTGAACCGGCTCCGGAACGCCTTCTGGATCGCCTCCGGACCGGCTCCGACCGGCGGGCACCAAACCTGAGACCACCCGTACGGAGCAACAAGGCGCCCCCCGAGGATGCGGGGGCGCCCCGTGCGGGGGAGCCTCCAGATATCTGGAGGTTCACGATGGGCTCAATTCCCCTCACTCTCTGTACCGGACTCCTGGCCTGCGCAGCCGGTCTCGCCCCGGCGGCCGCCCTCGCGGCGGACGGCCAGGGGGTCACCGTGACCCCTGCTTCCCCGCCCGCCGGATCCGTGGTGGCGCTGCGGGCGAGCGGCTGCTCCGGTTCGACCGGCACCGCCGTCTCGACGGCCTTCGTCACGGACGCCCGCCTCGCCGGCACCGGCGGCGACCTGACCGGCCAGGCCGAGGTCCGCTCCACGGCCGGTGCCGGCACCTATACCGTGCAGGTCAGCTGCGGCGGCTCCGCCGTCACCGGCAACGTCACCGTCGTACGGGACTCCTCGTCCCAGCAGGACGCGCCCGGGGTGGTGCCCGCCTCGCCGTTCGCGCCTGTGCACGCGGGCGGCGGCGGCACCGCTCCGCTCGCCTCGGTGGACGCCCGCTCGGCCGGACCGGACACCGCGCAGGCGGTCACCGGCCTGCTCCTCGCCGCTTTCGCCGTGGTCGCCGTCGGACTGCTGAGCGCCCGCCGCCGCCACGGCTCGCGCTGAGGACGGGAGCACGATGTCCGAGGACACCGAACGTTCCCCCGGCACCGGACGGCTGCTGACCGGGGTGGCCTGGGCGGTCCTGCTGCTCGGGTTGTGGCTGTGGGGCCGCGGGGTGACCGAGATACCCGACGGCATGACGGGGCCCACCACGGGTGACGTGGCCGCCGTCGGCCGCCCGCCGTCGGATCCCGAACTCCCGCCCGCCGCCAAGCCGTTGACCGCGGCCGTGCCCGAGCGCGTCGACATACCGGAACTGGGCGTGCAGGCCCCCGTGGTCGCCCGCGGCCTCGCCGAGGACGGCGGGGTCGACCCGCCGCCCTTCGACCAGCCCGGTGTGGTCGGCTGGTACGGCTCCGGGACCGACCCCGGCGCGGCCGGCACCGCGGTCCTGGTCGGGCACGTCGACACCGAGACCCGGCCCGCCGTCTTCTACAAGATCAGCACGATGCGCCCCGGTGAGACGATCCGCGTGGTCCGCGCCGACAACACGGTCGCCGAGTTCACCGTCGACGACGTCCGGGTCGTGCCCCGCGACCACTTCGACGCCCAACAGGCCTACGGCACCCGGGAGTCGGGCCGCGCCGAGCTTCGCCTGATCACCTGCGGCGGCACCTTCGACCGGACGACCGGCAGCTACACGGCGAACGTGGTCGTCTCGGCGTACCTCACCGGCACCGCCGTATAGGGCCGCGGCACCGCAGCCACCTGTCGCCCGGTCGACGGCCCGCTCCCCTGAGACCGCCGACCGGGCCGGTCCTCGACCGCGCGCGCTCGGGCTGCGGGAGTAACCCGGCGTCAGGCGCGGGAGGCTGGGAAGGCGGGCCGGTGTCCGGGCCGCCCGCAAGCGACTCTAGAGGGCGACGGGCGCCCGGGCCTAGGTTCGCGCCCGCCAAGCCTCCCCGTCGCCCGCCGGACCGATCGTCGACTCGCCCGTCAACTGGCCTGTCAACAGAGGCTGTAACAGCTCACCGACAAGAGTTGGGCGATCTCGTGGCGAGTGCGGTGGGTATGTCACGATTGGGCTCTGGCCAAGTGCACCCAGGGGGGAATTGGATGTACGACAGCAGGGGAGCCCGCTCGGCGGCCCGGGCCGGGGCACTGGGGGCGGCGCTGCTGCTCGCCGGCTGCTCCTCGGGCGGCGGCTCGGGCGGGGACAAGCCGGCCGCGAGTCCACAGGCGGCGATCACCCAACAGCCCAAGGAGGCCGACCCGTTCTGGGTGAACCCGGACTCCAACGCGGCCCGCCAGGTGAAGGCCTACGCGAAGGCCGGCAAGGACGGCGACGCCGAGCAGATCCGCAAGATAGCGGCACAGCCGACCGGCGAGTGGATCGGCGCGGAGAACCCGGAGCAGGAGGCGCGCGGCTTCACCGAGGCCGCCCAGAAGTCCGACCGGACGGCCCTCCTGGTCCTCTACGACATCCCGCACCGCGACTGCGGCCAGTACAGCCAGGGCGGCGCGGCCGACGGCGACGCGTACCGGGCGTGGATCGACGGGGTCGCGAACGGCATCCAGGACCGCCCGGCCACGATCGTCCTGGAACCGGACGCGGTCCTGCACCTGGTGGACGGCTGCACCCCGGCCCGGTTCGCGGAGGAGCGCTACGACCTCCTGCGCGGCGCGATCACCACACTCAAGTCCCTGAAGGACACCAAGGTCTACCTGGACGCGGGCAACGCCGGCTGGGGCCACCCCGACCAGATCTACCAGTCCCTCCAGCAGGCGGGCGTCGCCCAGGCCGACGGCTTCGCGGTCAACGTCTCCAACTTCTACTCCACCGAGGACTCCATCACCTACGGCAAGCAGCTCTCGGCGAAGGTCGGCGGCAAACACTTCGTCATCGACACCAGCCGCAACGGCAACGGCCCGTACGCGGGCGGCAACCCGGACGAGCGATGGTGCAACCCGCCGGGCCGGGCCCTGGGAGAAACCCCGACGACGAAGACGGCCGACCCCCTGGTGGACGCCTACCTGTGGGTCAAGCGCCCGGGGGAGTCGGACGGGACGTGCAAGGGAGGCCCGCAGGCGGGCCAGTGGTGGCCCACCTACGCTTTGAAACTCGCCCAAGGGTCGGACACCTAGGGGCGCTGGGGGTACCCCCGGCCGAAGGCTGGGGGAGGAACTGCGCGACCAGCCACAGCGCTCCCGCACCCGAAGTCCCATCCCGCGGGAGCGCTACGGCACCTTCACCCACTGCGCCTTACTCGGCGTCCCCTGATCGTCGTCCACGAAAATCATGTACCACCCCGAAGGAACCAGATTCCGGTTCTCCGGCACGGTCACCGTGATCCGGTCACCCGACGTCTTGAAGTCCAGCGCAATGCTCCGCTGATCCACATCCGTCACATGAGTAGTGGCACTGGGCCGAATCAACCGCACCTTCTTGATCGTCGACGCGTGCCGCGACGTGAACGTCCCCGACCCGCCCCGCGCGATGGTCTGCGGCCCCCCGCTCAGCGACGGCCGGGAGTCCCGGTACAGATACGGGGGCGTGTAGATCTCGATCCGCTGCTCGAAGACCCCCGGCTTGGTGTTCGCCTTGTCCGCGTAGAGCGGGTTGGAGCCGAAGAACATCACCCGCCCGTCCGGCAGCAGGATCGACCCGGAGTGGTAGTTCCGGCCCACCAGCGGATCGGCCACCCTCCGCAAGGAGTTCGTGGCGGTGTCGTAGATCCGGGCCTGTTTGATGTCGGAGTCGCCGCGGCCCCGGTAGTCCTCGGAGCCGCCCGACACCAGCACGGAGTCGTCCGGCAGTACCGAGATCTGCGGATACCGCGTCCCCTTCTCCAGCGAGGGCCCGTCCGTGAACTTCGGGTCGGGGTCCTTCAGGTCGATCAGCCGCGTCTTCTTCGTGGACAGCGCGGACTCGCCGACCCCGCCGCCCCCGACCACCAGGTACTTCTCGTCCTGCGCCGGAGGCAGCAGCACCGTCCCGGACGTCTCCAGCATGTTCGGGTCGCTGAGCCCGGACAGCTTGGTGAACCGGTTGGTGTCGACGTCCCAGATCCCCGGGTCGCGCCCCACGTCGTCCGGGCCGTACCCGGCATTGGATCCCGAGTAGAAGAGCTTGCCGTTCTGCAGCAGGAACAGCGCGGGATAGGTCGGGAACTGGCGCTTGTACTTCGTGTACGTCCAGGTCTTCGTCTTCGGGTCGAAGACCTCGTTCTTGCCGGGCACCAGCTGCCCGATGTCGTCGAGCCCCGAGACGCTGAGGATCTTTCCGTCCGACAGGGTGGTGAGCGTCGGATACCAGCGTGCCTCGTTCATCGGGTCGACCTTGATGTACTTCTCGGCGACCGGGTCGAACTCGTAGGCGTTCTTGATGCCCTCGAAGTCCCGTTTGTCCATGCCGAGTTTGTTGGCGATGCCGTAGGTGTTGCGGGCGTCGGCGCCGGTCAGTCCCGCGATGCTGTAGTTGTCCTGGGTGCCGGTCTCGTACTGGGTGCCCTGCTTGGGGGCCTCCACGACGACCCGGGCGTAACCGGGGTTGTTCCGCAGGAACTTGCCGGTCTTCTTGTCGAAGACCTTCGTCGCGCGGGGTATCAGCGCCGAGTCGTCGGAGACGAACGTCTTGCCGTTCTGCTTGCCGGTGAACCGGGTGCCCTTGGGCAGGGTCATCGGTTTGTCCGGGTTCTCGTTGTAGAGGATCATGACGCCGCCGGCCTTCTTGACGTCGCCCTTGAGCTTCTCGTACTGCTTGGTGCCGCCCGCGATCAGGATGTTGCCATTGGCGAGCTGGGTGTGGCCGGTGCAGAACAGGTCGGCCGGGGTGGGCACCTTCTTGATCGTGCCCTTGACCGGGTCCCAGATCCGGCTGTCGTAGATCTTCGCGTCGAAGTTGTCCTGGTTGTTGCCCGAGCCCGCGACCAGCAGCACCTTCCCGGTGTGCAGGAGCACCGCGTGGATGGTGTCCTGGCGGTACTCCTTGGGGAACTCGATGACGTCCCAGTGGCCGTTCGCGGCCTTGTACTCCGGTCTGTTGATCTTGTACTGGTGGTATCGCTCGGTCCCGAAGCGGTACAGCCACGGCCCGTTCATGCCTGCCAGGGCGAGAACGACCACCGTACTGATCGCGAGCCGACGGGCCCGGCGACGGCCGGCGCTGTCGTTCATTCCTCACGACCTCCCGGTCCGCGACGAGCGCCGAGTCCGCCGTGTCCGCCCGGTCCGCCGAGCGCGATCCGCAGGGTCTGTTCCGCGGGGGTGCCGGCGGGCGGCGTCCAGGTCGGCCGCTGCTGGGGTGTGTGCCCCGCGGGCCGGTACCCCGCCGGCACCGCGTCCTCCGGCTCGGCCGACGGCTCGGGCGCCCTGCTCTCCGTCCGCAGGGTGTACTGCCAGGCGAAGATCGGGGCCGCCGTGATCAGCAGCGCCAGCGTCGCCCAGGTCAGCATCGCCGGGTGCGCGTGGCCGTCGAGGAAGCCGGCGGCGAGCGAGCCGCCGAAGACCAGGATGAAGAACCAGTGGATGCGGAACGTTCCGAAGAGGGTGTCCGGGCTCGCCGACTCGCCCTTCGGGGTGACCACGAACTTGCTCTTGCGGCGCAGGACGGCGTCCATGAGAGAGCGGGCGTAAATAGGCGCGGAGAGCGCCGACATCACCATGCCGGCGACCCCGCCGGAGCCCTCCGGCTCGTGCGGGGAGACGTTGTGCCGGCGGTTCCAGATGTAGAGGCCGATCTGGAGCGCGGAGGCGTTGCCGTAGAGCATCAGCCACACGGCGGGGTCGATGTTCACGCCCGAGGCGCCCAGGCCCAGGAACAGGGCGCAGCTCAGTGCCGCCAGGATCCAGTTGAGGGCCGACATCGGGTAGAAGATGATCATCATCGTGTAGTTGAAGAGCTTGCCGGGACCCAGGCTGAACAGGCCCTTCCAGTACTGCTTGAGGATCGTCTCGTACGTGCCCCGGGACCAGCGCAGCTGCTGGGTGAAGAAGTCGGTCCAGGCGTTCGGGCCCTCGCCGACCGCGAGTACGTCCGGGGTGTAGACCGAGCGCCATTTCTTTCCCGTCGCCGGGTTCTTGGCGCGGTGCATCTCGAAGCCGGTCGCCATGTCCTCGGTGATCGAGTCGTACAGGCCGCCGATCTGCTTGATCGCCCTGATCCGTACGGCGTTGGAGGTGCCGACGAACATGGGGGCGCCGTAGCGGTTGCCGGCGCGCTGGATCAGGGCGTGGAAGAGGAACTGCTGGGACTCGGCGGCCTTGGTGATGGGGTTGTCGTAGTTGCCGTAGACCTGCGGGCCGATGACGAAGCCGACGTCCGGGTCGCGGAAGTAACCCAGCATCCGCTCCAGGTAGTTGGGGAGCGGGACGTGGTCGGTGTCGACGGAGGCGAAGAAGTCGTACTCGTCGCCGTGCGCCTCCAGCCAGGCGTTGTAGTTGCCGTGCTTGGTCTTGGCGCGGTGCGGGCCCTTGGGCTGGTTCCACTTCGCGACGCCCTTGCGGGTGAAGTGGTGCACGCCCAGGCGTGCGCAGACCTCCTTCACCTCCGCGTCGTCGCCCTCGTCGAGCAGCCAGACGTGCAGCAGGCCCCGGTGGCGCAGCCGGACGGCCGCCTCCAGGGTCCGGGTGACCATGTCGAGGGGTTCCTTGCCGGGCACGAACGTGGTGATGAAGGCGATCCGGGTGCCGGTCTCCGGGATCACCGGGACCGGGTCGCGGGCGACCAGGGTGGCGTGCGCGTTGGACAGCACGTTCATGCAGCGGAAGAACTCGATCAGGCCGATCGACACCAGCATCACGATGTCGAGGGCCGGCAGGAAGTCGTACGCCGGGTAGTCCCGCTGGGTCCAGTGCTCGGGCTGCAGCAGCCAGGTCAGCAGGACCAGCGAGAGCAGCGGGGCCGCGCCCAGCATCAGCGCGGCGCGCACGCGGTGCGGTTCCTGGGAGAGCAGCGAGCGGTACTGCACGGTGTACGGCCGGCTCGGGTCGGGCTGGGTGAGGGGGCCCGCGAGCCGGCTGTAGTGCTCGTAGTCGTATCTGGGCAGGGTCTTCTTGATGCGGCCCAGGGCGCCGGCGGTGGTGCGGTGCGCGGGCACCCGGAGCTGTGCGGTCTGTGACGGGTCGTAGTCCTGTTCCTGCCGGGCGCCCATCGGCGTCGACGTCATGAGTCATCCCCCCACACGCAGGTCAGCGCGTGATTCATCGGTCCCGGAGCCCGCTCGGGTCCCCCTCGACCCTGCCGGGCGCGTGAATGGCGGGGCACAGTCGTCCCACAGAGAATGGACACGGACCGTGACCGTCCGGTTGCATGATGCCCCCCTCGGCACCGATTCATGACGGGGCCCCTCAACCCCGCAGATCTGGCAACCGGCTATCTACCCCCCAAGTGCCGCGAAACACCGGCACTTTGGACAACCAGGGTTCTACGGTACTCAGCATGATCGCAAGGGCGAAACGCCGTGTTTACCGGGCATACGCGTTCATTGTGGAGCGTGTGGGGATTGCGTGGATCGGTCGTGTCGGTTGTTGACATAAAGGGGCAAGGGGTGGTGGAGGGTATCGAAAGGGCCCCGCGTGACCGATGGGGTGTACGCCAGAAGGCCCCCCGCTGTGCGGGGGGCCTTCTGGGTGTCTGTGCGCCGCCAGGGACTCGAACCCCGGACCCGCTGATTAAGAGTCAGCTGCTCTAACCAACTGAGCTAGCGGCGCCTGCTGACATCGAGAACTGTACCCGACGGGGAACCGTGCTCCTGACCATCGGCCACCAGGGCGACCCCCGTCCGCCCTCTGCCGTACATCATTCGGACCGTCAGCATGCGCACCGGGACTCAAGTTGGGAAACTGATCAACGTGCACAGTCCCGGACATATCAACATGAAGTGTGAGGGGAATCGCATGCCGGCCCCGGTATTCGAGGAATTCGACCCCGCGACCACCTGCGAGTGCCCCGGCTGCGTCCACTGGCGGCGGGTGAGCCCCTCCCCGCTGCCCGGCCGCTTCGGTGGGCATCCGGCCGCCCGGGGTGTCCTGGTCGTGGCGGCCGCCGCGTCCGCCGCCCTCGCCGCGGGCGCCCCGACCGCCGCCGCCCACAGCACCCCGCCCGCCTCCCACCGGTCCGCCGCCCCCGTGGACCCCGAGCCCCAGACCCCGCAGGGCGTCAAGTCCCCCCTGCACGGGCCGAACGGCAAGCCCGTCAAGGGCCCGGTCACCACGCCCCCCATCACCCGCACGCAGATCATCAACCGGGCCAAGACCTGGGTCGCCGCCAAGGTGCCGTACAGCATGTCCCTCTACTGGACGGACGGATACCGGCAGGACTGCTCCGGCTACGTCTCCATGGCCTGGGGGCTGACCGGGAACGAGTGGACCGGGAGCCTCGACCAGTTCGGCACGAAGATCACCAAGGAGGAGCTCCAGCCCGGCGACATCCTGCTCTTCCACAACCCGGACGACCCCGAGAAGGGCTCCCACGTCGTGATCTTCGGCGGCTGGACGGACTACACGCACACCTACTACACGGTGTACGAGCAGACACCCCCGCACGCCCGCAGCCAGTCCACGCCCTACGCCTACTGGACGAACTCCGCCAAGTACGTCCCCTACCGCTACAACGGCCTGATCGCGGACCCGGCCACGCCCGGTGCCCAGGCCGCGAAGACGTCGGTGCCGTTCCCGGGGGCGGCCTACTTCGGGCCCGGCGCCCACAACAAGTACGTCACCCTCCTCGGACAGCTGCTGATCGCCCGGGGTGCCGGCAGTCACTACGCCAAGGGCCCGGGGCCGGTCTGGGGCTCGTCGGACCAGCGGGCCACCCAGGCGTTCCAGCGGGCCCAGGGCTGGACCGGCGCCGCCGCCGACGGCCTGCCGGGACCGCGCACCTGGGAACTCCTGGCCACCGGCAGGGGCAAGAACATCAAGTCCGCCCCCGCGGTCCCGTCCGCCCCCGCCTCGCACGGGGTCCCGGGCTACCCCGGCAAGAACTTCTTCCGCCCGGGAGCCGCCAACGACTACGTCACCCGGCTCGGCAGGCAGCTGGTCGAGAAGGGCTACGGCCGGTTCTACCCCGACGGCCCGCATCCCTCCTGGGGCGAGGCGGACCGCAGGGCCGTCGAGGCGTTCCAGCGCGCCCAGGGCTGGCGCGGCGGTGCGGCCGACGGCTACCCGGGGCCGGAGACCTGGCGCCGCCTGTTCCTGTGAAGACCCCGACCCCCTGAGGGTCACCTGAAGCATCTGGCGCGGAGGCTGGAGGCAGGAATGAGTACGACTACCGAACACACCCCCGATTCGGACGGGCCCCCGGACGGCGGGCCGCCCACCCGCCCGACTCCCCGGCTGATCCAGAACGAGATCACCACCGAGATCCCCGTCCATCTGCTGTTCCGTGACGACCCCGACCCGGTGTCGGTGCCGCTGCGGCCCGCCGTGGTCGGCCGTCGGCAGGGCACCGGCGAGCAGCCCCGGCTGCGCCGCCCGCTCCCGGCCAAGCCGCGGCCGGCCGCCGCCGTCGACCCGGACCTGGTGGAGCGCCCGGCCCGGGTGCTGCCGGGCGCGGCCGGCGTGTGCGCGGGGCTCGGTGGGGTGGCCGGGGGGCTCACCACCTCCTGGTGGGCGGGGGTGCTGCCGCCGCTCGCGGCGCACGCGCTGCACCTGCCGGCGTACGGGGGCGCGGGGCTCGGCCCGGCGCAGTGGGCGGCGTACGCCGGGGCCGGTGCGCTCGGCCTTGTCGGTTTCGGGGGGCTCGCGCGCGGGACGACCGGGCGGGCCTGGGTGCTCGGCCTGTTCGGCCGCTACCGGGGGACGGTACGGCGCACCGGCCTGCTCTGGGTCAACCCGCTGCTGCTGCGCCGCCGGGTCGACGTCCGGCTGCGGCACTGGCGCAGCGAGGAGATGCCGGCGGCGGACGGCAACGGGGTCGCGCTCAGGGTCGTCGTCCTGGTGGTGTGGCGGGTGCGGGACACCGCGCGGGCGGCGCTCGGCGTCGAGGACCACGAGACGTATCTGCGCGAGTGCGTGGAGGCCGCGCTGGCCCGGGTGCCGGTGGAGCCGCCGGGCACCGCCCGGGGTTCGGTGGAGATGGCCACGGACGCGCTGACCCGGCTGGTCTCGGCGGACGCGGCGGGCATCGGCCTGGAGGTGTTCTCCGTGCAGCCGGTCCGGGTGGAGTACGCCCCCGAGGTCGCCGCGGCCATGCAGCGCCGCCGGATCGCCGCGCTCGACGCGCGGCAGCGGGCCACCATGCTCACCTCGGTCGTGGACTCGGTCGAGGACACGGTGACCCGGCTGACCATGCGCGGACTCGTCGAACTCGACGACTACGAACGCAAGGTGCTGGTGCGGGACCTGACGGTGGCGTTCTGTTCGGGGCGCACCGAGTCCGTGCCGTGACGGGGACGGGCACCCTTTTTGGTATGGACATGTTCAACAAGCGGCAATAATCTGGGACTTGGTCTAGACCTGCACGGCTCACCGAACCTCCCCCACGTTCACCAGGAGCGGCAGCATGCGTAAACGGACCAAGATATCGGCCGTCGTGATCGGCGTGGCGACCGCCGGAGCCTTCGCACTCTCCACCGGCGGCGCCAGCGGGCACGGCTACACCGACCTCCCCATCAGCCGGCAGAAGCTCTGCGCCAACGGCACGGTGACGAACTGCGGCGACATCCAGTACGAGCCGCAGAGCGTCGAGGGCCCGAAGGGCTTCCCGGCGGCCGGTCCCGCCGACGGCCAGATCTGCAACGGCGGGCTGAGCAGGTTCGCCCAGCTCAGCTCGCCGACCACGCCGTCGGGCGGCGCCTGGCCGACGACGAAGGTGACGGGCGGTCAGACGTACACGTTCCGCTGGCAGTTCACGGCGATGCACGCCACGACCGACTTCAAGTACTACGTCACCAAGCAGGGCTGGAACCAGAACCACGCCCTCGCCCGTTCGGACCTCAACACCACCCCGTTCCTCACCGTCCCCTACAACGGCCAGCGCCCGCCGGCCACCCTCAGCCACAGCGGCACCCTGCCGTCGGGGCTGAGCGGCCACCACGTGATCGTGGCGGTCTGGACGATCGCCGACACGACCAACGCGTTCTACGCCTGCTCGGACGTCACGTTCTGACCGGCATCGTTCGACAACCGGGTAACACCCGGCTGATCTGAGCTTCGCTTGAGGACCCGCCGCGGGCCGCGGGGGTACGTTCCCGCCACACCGGTCAATCGGACCGGTGTTCGGAGGCGGGGGACTCTCATGGGCCTGATGGAAGCGTTCTTCTACATCCTTCCCGGCATCTTCGTCGTCATCGGGGTTCTCGGGTTGGTCAAGACGCTGCGGCGGTCGAGCGAGATCAGCCGGACGTGGCGTCACGGGCGTACCGCCGAGGCGCGCTGTCTGCGGTCGTACACGAGGACCAGCGGCGGTGGCGGGGACACGTCCGTGACGACCACGCTGCACCATGTCTACGAGTTCACGACGGCCGAGGGGCGGGTGGTCCGCTTCGACGAGGCGAGCGGGCGGTCGACCGTGATCGAGGGCGACTTCGTGACGGTGTACTACCTGCCGGAGAACCCCGAGGGGGCGACGTCGCAGCCGCCCGCGCAGGGGAAGCTGGCCGTGGGGACCGGGTGCTCGGTGGCGTTCTTCGGGGTGTTCATCGGCTTCGCGCTGGCCTTCATGGGGGTGGCGCACTTCTTCTTTTCGGCGGCGGACAGTTTTGCGCCGTGAGTGCCGGGCGGGGTCGTGGCGCTCTGCGGGCCGGTGGGGGCTGGTCGCGCAGTTCCTCCCCCAGCCGAAGGCTGGGGGTACCCCCAGCGCCCCTGACGGGGCGCTCCACATCTGACGGAGTGTCAATTACTCTGCCTCCTCATGGACTCCGACAGGCGCACGATCGCTGAAGCCGTCGCCGCCCGATGGGGCGATCACCGGCCCGGGTTGTGGTTCGAGGAGCAGGTGCTGACGCACCACGAGGTGGCCGCCGGGGCTGCTGCTCGCGCGGCTCTGCTCGGGGATCTGCTGCCCGCCGGCGCCGTGCCCCACGTCGGTGTCCTGCTCGACAACACCCCGGAGTTCCCACTCTGGTTGGGGGCCGCCGCGCTCGCCGGAGCCGCTGTCGCGGGGGTGAATCCCACGCGGCGGGGGGCCGAGCTCGCCCGGGACATCCTGCACACCGAGTGCCCCGTGCTCGTCACCGAGCGGGCTCGGCTGCCGTTGCTCGCCGGGCTCGAACTGCCCGGCGTCCGCGTCCTCGTCACCGACGAACCGGAGTACGGCACTCTTCTCGCCCCTTACCTCGGCGCCTTTCCCGACGCCTCCCGGGCCGCCCCCGCCGACCGGATCCTGCTCTACTTCACCTCCGGCTCCACCGGGGCTCCGAAGGCCGCCCTCTGCTCGCAGGGGCGGCTCGCGGCGGCCGGGCGGTCGCTCGCCGGGCAGTTCGGGGTCCGCCCCGACGACGTGCACTACGTCTGCATGCCGATGTTCCACGGCAACGCCGTGATCGCCGACTGGGCGCCCGCGCTGGTGGCGGGCGCCGGGGTGGCGTTGCGGCGGCGGTTCTCGGCGTCGGGGTTCCTCGGCGACGTGCGGCGGTACCGGGCCACCTACTTCACCTATGTCGGCCGCGCGGTGCAGTACATACTCGCCACCGAGCAACGCCCCGACGACCGGGACAACCCGCTGCGGCTCGGGTTCGGGACGGAGGCCGGGGCCGTGGACGCGGCGGCCTTCGCGGAGCGGTTCGGGGTGCGGCTGGTCGAGGGGTACGGGTCCTCGGAGGGCGGGGCGGCGATCCAGTGGTCGCCGGGGACGCCGGCCGGGGCGGTGGGGCGGGCGGCGCCGGGGCTCGTCGTGCTCGACCAGGAGTCGGGGGAGGAGTGCCCGCCCGCCGTCTTCGACTCCGGGGGCCGGCTGCTGAACGGGGAGGCGGCGATAGGGGAGTTGGTGAACCGGGCGCCGAACCCGTTCGAGGGGTACTGGCGGAACGCGGCGGCGGAGGCCGAGCGGCGCAGGGGAGGGTGGTACTGGACCGGGGACCTCTTCTACCGGGACGGGGAGGGCTACCTGTACTTCGCGGGGCGTACCGACGACCGGATCCGGGTCGACGGGGAGAACCTGGCCGCCGCGATGATCGAGAACATCGTGGCCCGGTACGAGGGTGCCGAGGCCGTCGCCGTGTACGGGGTGCCGGACCCGGTGACCGGGGACCAGGTGATGGCGACGATCGCCGGCCGGTTCGAGCCGCTGGACTTCGCCGAGTTCCTGCTGGCCCAGCCCGACCTGGGGACGAAGATGGCGCCCCGGTTCGTGCGGGTGGTGGAGCGGATGCCGGTGACGGCGACCAACAAGATCCAGCGGGCGGCCCTGCGCAGGGAGGGTGTGCGGTGTGTCGACCCGGTGTGGTGGCGGCCGCCGGGGGAGCGGACCTACCGCAGGCTGACCGAGAAGGAGGCGGAAGCGTGGCGTCCGGCCCGGGGTGACGGCGAGCTGCCCGAAAGGCCGTTCATACGTGGACACTTGGGCAATTGACCCCGTGTTAACGTGCGCGAAAGTCGACCTGGACGGCTACCCGAGAGGAGCCATCGACATGGCACACCACGTCTCCGGCCTGGGCATCAGCCCCACGAGCATGGACCCCAGGAGTCACATCACCGACATCTACGTCTTCCAGAAGCCGGGTGATGCGGACCGGACGATCCTGGTGATGTGCATCAATCCGCACTCGCCGGTCACCGCTGACGCCGTCGACTCCGAGTCGGTCTACGAGTTCGGCGTGGACAACGACGCCGACGCGGTGAACGACGTCGCCCTCCGGGTGCGCTTCTCGCCGGTGGAGGCCGAATCGCAGACCGCCAGTGTGCAGCTGGCGACCGGTCGGGGTGCCGCGGCCGACGTCGAGGCCGGGGAGACGATCATCGCGGACGCCCCGGTCACCTTCGGTGCGAAGCCGGAGATCACCGCGGTCGGCGACTTCAGGTTCTTCGCCGGGCTCCGCAGCGACCCGTTCTTCGCCGACCCGATCGGGGCCGGGAACAACTTCCAGTGGACCGGCCAGGACTTCTTCGCCGACAAGAACGTGTTCGGCATCGTGCTGGAGATCCCGAACAGCGTGCTGGGCCCGGATCCGCAGGTCGGCGTCTGGGCCCGGGTCCTGGTTCCGCACGACGGCCGCCTGGTCCAGGGCGACCGGGCGGGACGGCCCGGGATCGACAACAACTTCAACCACAGCGACGACGACAAGCGGATATGGAACCAGCAGGAGCCGGTCAAGGACCGCGAGCTCTTCCTCGACAAGTTCGCGCACGTCCTTGAGCACGGCGGCTACTCCGCGGACCAGGCGGTCAGCCTCGCGGAGGGCCTGCTCCCCGACCTCGTGACGTACGACTGCACGAGCGCCGCGGGCTACCCGAACGGCCGCAACCTCACCGACGACGTCATCAACGAGGGGATCGCCCTGCTGACCAACGGCGCCGCGCCCCACGACGGGCTGCGTCCCCACGACGACCTCAGCTCCGACTTCCCCTTCCTGGGGGACCCGCACTAGGACGCACACGGCCCGGCATACGGCCCATAAAAAAATGACCTGGGGTGCTAAAACCCCAGGTCATCGAAGGTGCGCCGCCAGGGACTCGAACCCCGGACCCGCTGATTAAGAGTCAGCTGCTCTAACCAACTGAGCTAGCGGCGCATGACTCACGCCGACCGTCCGAATCGTCTCTCGACTGCTTCGCCCGGCTGGCGACGTAGAAAATACTACCTGGTCCGGCGGGGTGCTTCCGACCACCGCCGGGGCCGGGCCTAGATGGCGAGGGACAGCAGCAGCGGGGCCGCGCCGCGGTTCAGGGTGTCGGCGGCCTGGCGGAGCCGGTGGGCGTGCTCGACCGGCAGGGAGAGTGCCAGGCAGCCCACGGCCGAACCGGCGGTGATCGGGACCGCCGCGCACACCGTGCCGATCGCGTACTCCTGGAGGTCCAGGACGGGGACCGTCGGCGGCTGCGCCTCCAGGCGGGAGAGCAGCAGCTTGTCGCTGGTGATGGTGCGCGAGGTGAGGCGGGCCATCTTGTGCCGGGAGAGGTGGTCGCGGCGGGCGTTGTGGTCGAGCTGGGTGAGCAGGCTCTTGCCGATCGCGGTGGCGTGCGCGGAGGAGCGGAAGTCCACCCACTCGTTGACCGCGGGGGTGGTCGGGCCGGCGGCGTACTGGCCGATCCGCACCTCGCCGTCGACGTACCGGCTGAGGTAGACGGCAGCGCCGAGCGAGTCGCGCAGCCGGTCGAGGGTCTGCTGGAGCTGCTCGCCGAGGGCCTGCTCCCGCTCGTGCGCGGAGCCGAGGCGGCGCAGGGTCTCGCCGGTCACGTACGCGCCGTCGGTGACCTGCTCGACGTAGCCCTCGCGGCGCAGCATCCGCAGCAGCGCGGTCAGCCGCTCGGGGCCCAGGCCGGTCCTGCGGGCCAGTTCGGTGTCGGTGACGCCGGTGGCGTGCCCCGCCACCGTCTCCAGGACGCGAAGGGCGTCCTGGGCGGAGTGGTACGGGGCGGTCGGCTCGTGCATCAGCGCCACGGTGGTCCCCCTGTGCTCGCTCGGCGATACTGCTTCGGCAGCACTGCTTGGGCCGCGATCCGGTCAGCGGATCCTCTCCACGATAACGGGCAAGCACCGGAAACGGAGGGGGTGTTGGCGAGATTCCGGCGCTCCCAACTGCGGAAAAGGCCCCCTGGCATATGCCAGCGGAATGACCCGACCGCCGGACCTCGGGTGATCGAGCGTTCACTTCCTGTACTCATGGCACGGTGCGGGGAAACTTTTACGGCACCGGCGGTGGAAATATCTACAGCACCGCGCTGAGGAACTCCCGGGTCCGCTCGTGCTCCGGCTCGCCGAAGATCCGCTCCGGCGGACCCGCCTCGATGATCCGGCCCGAGTCGAACATCAGGACCTGGTCGGAGATGTCCCGGGCGAAGTTCATCTCGTGGGTCACGCAGAGCATGGTGATGTCGGTGGTGCGGGCGATGTCCCTGAGCAGGTCGAGGACGCCCGCGACCAGCTCAGGGTCGAGCGCCGAGGTCACCTCGTCGAGGAGCAGCACCTTCGGCCGCATGGCCAGCGCCCGGGCGATCGCCACCCGCTGCTGCTGGCCGCCGGAGAGCTGGGTCGGCCTGGCGTCGCACTTGTCGGCGAGGCCCACCAGGTCGAGCAGCTCCCGGGCGCGCGCCTCCGCCTCGTCCCTGGGCAGGCCGAGCACGGTCACCGGGGCCTCGGTGAGGTTGCGCAGCACGCTCATGTTCGGGAACAGGTTGAACTGCTGGAACACCATCCCGATCTGCTTGCGGACCTCCCGCAGCTCCTTCTCGGAGGCCGGGAAGAGCCGCTGCCCGTCGACGGTGATGGTGCCGGTGTCCGGCTTGGTCAGGGTCATCAGCAGCCGCAGGATCGTGGTCTTGCCGGAGCCGGACGGCCCGATCAGGGTGACGTGCCGGCCCGTCTGCACGGTGAGGTCGAGCCCGTCGAGGACGGTGTTGTCCCCGAACCGCTTGGTCACCCCCTCCAGGCGGATCAGCTCGGTGGCGGCGGTACCGGTGGTACTCGGCTGCTTGCTGGTGTCAACGGACAAGGCGACGCTCCAGGGTGCGCAGGAGAAGGGAGGCGAGGTAGGAGATGACGATGAAGGCGACGCCGATCACCGTCACCGGCTCGGTGAACTGGAAGTGCTGCTGGGAGAAGAGCCGGGCCTGCCCGAGCATCTCCAGCACGGTGATCGACATCAGGATCGGCGTGTCCTTGAGCATCGAGATCACGTAGTTGCCTAGCGGCGGCACCACCCGGCGCACCGCCTGCGGCAGGATGACCGCGAGCCAGGTCCGCCGCGCCGGCAGACTGAGCGCCGTGGCGGCCTCCCACTGCCCGACCGGTACCGCCTCGATTCCGGCCCGGTAGACCTGCATGGTGTACGTCGAGTAGTGCAGGCCGATCGCGAAGACCCCGGTGGCCAGCGCGGAGAACGTCAGCCCCCACTCGGGCAGCACGTAGAAGAGGAAGAACAGCTGCACCAGCAGCGGGGTGTTGCGCACGAACTCGGTCACCACCCCGACCGGCCAGCGCACCCACCGCGTGGGCGTCCGCATCAGCAGCGTCCACACCAGCCCCAGCGAGAACGAGATCAGCGAACCGAGCGCCAGCGCCTCCAGGGTGACCCACAGGCCGTCCCAGAAGTGCGGCATGAACTCGCGTACGGCACTCCAGTCCCACGTCACGCGACACCACCGACCCCGGTCGTCTCCCTGCGCTTCACCGCACGCGCCTCACGTTCGTTCCCCGGGTCCTTGCCGATGCCGGCCTTCAGCCGCTTCTCCAGACCGCGCATCAGCCGGGTGATCACGAACGCGATCACGAAGTAGATGAGCAGCAGGTACGTGTAGATGTGCGCGCTCTCCTGCAAGGCCAGCCGCACCAGGTTCCCGCTGAAGGCGAGGTCGCCCATGCCGGTGATCGACACCAGCGCGGTGCCCTTGAGCAGTTCCACGAGCAGGTTGCAGTAGGAGGGGATCATCTCCGGCACCGCCTGCGGCAGCAGGATCAGCCGCAGCCGCTGCCAGGGCGTGAAGCTGAGCGCGATCCCGCCCTCCTTCTGCGCCGGGTCGACCGCGCCCAGCGCCCCGCGCACGATCTCCGAGCCGTACGCGCCGTACGTCAGGCCGAGCGCGAGCGTCCCCGCCCACATCGGCACCAGCTGCCAGCCGAAGGCGACCGGCAGCACGAAGAACACCCAGAAGATCATCACCAGCGCCGAGGTGCCGCGGAACACCTCCGTGTAGAGACCGGCGAGGAACCGGACGATCCAGAGCCGGTGGGTGCGCGCCACACCCACCACCAGCGCCACGGCCGTCATCAACAGCCCGCTGAGCACCAGCAGTTGAACAGTGGTCCAGACCCCCTTGAGTACGAGGTCCCACAGTCCCGAGGTCATCCGCTCTTCCCTCCCCCGCACAGCTCCTTCGCCGTCAGGTCGGTCATCTCGGCCTCGGTGAAGCCGAACGGCCGCAGGATCCGGAAGAGCTCGCCGCTCTTCTTCAGCTTGCGCAGCTCCACGTTGAAGGCGTCCCGCAGCCTCGTCTCCGCCGACCGGAACGCGAACGCGCCCCCGTCCACGTGCGGTTTCCCGTCCACGAGCGGCGCGAAGGCCTTGGTCGCCTCCGCCTTCGCCGACTTCTCGACCACCGCACGGGTGGTGAGCGCCGTACCGGCGAACACGTCGACGCGCCCCGCCTCCACGGCGTTCAGCCCGGCGACCTGGTCGGGAACGATCAGGATGTCGCTCTCCTTGTACCCGGCGTCGACGGCGTACTGGATCTCCGCATAGCCCGTGCCCGTCGCGAACTTCGCCTTCTTCGCGACGACGTCCTTGTAGTCGTGCAGCGCCTTGGGATTCCCCTTGCGCACGATGAACGAGTCGAGCATCTGGTAGTCGGGATCCGCGAAGATCACCTGCTCGCAGCGCTCCGGATTGACGTACATCCCGGCGGCCACGACGTCGAACTGCTGCGAGTTCAGCCCGGGTATCAGCGAACCGAACTCGGTCGGCACCGGCTGCACCCTGTCCACTCCGAGCCGCTTGAAGATCGCCTTCGCCAGCTCCGGCGCCTCTCCGGTCAGGTGCCCGTCCTTGTCGATGTACCCGAAGGGGATCTCACCGGCGATGCCGAGCCGTACGACACCCTGGGCGCGCAGCCGTTGCAGCAGGTCACCGCCGTCGGTGCCGGCCGCGGTGGCCACGCGCGTGCAACCGGCGGCGCCCAGCGCGCCGACGGCGCCGACCGCGGCGGCACCCGCGAGCACGGCCCGCCGACTGTGTCTGGATTCGTACCCTGATGTGTCTGATTCGTTCCCGTGTGGTGGAGCCATGGCGGCGCGGCTACCCGACCCCAACCGACTTATGCACCATGGAAGGCATGACCGAACGATTCATCGAAATCTCGCTGGTCAGCCGCGGTGTCACCGCCAGGGCCAGGCTCCTGGACGACCGCGCACCCGTCACCTGCGCCGCCGTCTGGGGCGCCCTGCCGCTGTCCGGCGACGTCTACCACGCCAAGTACGCCCGCAACGAGATCTACGCACTTTTCCCGCCGTTCGCCCCGACGGAACCGCCCCTGGAGAACCCGACGGTCACGCCCATCCCCGGCGACCTCTGCTACTTCTCCTTCGCCGGCACGGAGTTGGGCACCAGGGCCTACGGCTATGACCGCGAGGTGCGCGCCGGTACGACGGTGGTCGACCTGGCCCTCTTCTACGAGCGCAACAACCTGCTGCTCAACGGGGATGTGGGGTGGGTGCCCGGGATCGTGTGGGGCCAGGTGGTGGAGGGTCTGCCGGAGCTGGCCGAGGCCTGCAACGACCTGTGGCGCAACGGGGCGGCGGGGGAGCGGCTGGCGTTCCGGGCCACGTGAAGCCGCACTCTTTTGTTGTTCCGCCGCAACGGAGCTAAGCCACGGCGGCGTTGCCGGGCGGTGCCGAAGCCACCCCCGCCTCGTACAGCGCGTGGGCCGTCCGCAGGACCAGGTCGTCGCGGTGGCGGGCGGCCACGAGCTGGAGCCCCACCGGCAGGCCGGCGGCGTCCGTCCCGACCGGGACCGTCGCCGCCGGCTGCCGGGTCAGGTTGAACGGGTAGGTGAACGGGGTCCAGCCCGTCCAGCGCCGGTGTCCCGAGGCCTTCGGCACCTCCAGCCCCGCCTCGAACGCCGTGCGGGGCAGGGTGGGGGTGACGAGGAGGTCGTACGACTCGTGGAAGCGGCCCATCCGACGGCCCAGGTCCATCCGGACGTCCACCGCGGCGAGGTAGTCCAGCGCGGACAGGCGGGCGCCGGTCCCGCAGATCTCCCGCAGCCCCGGGTCGAGTGACGTCCGCTGCTCGGGGGAGAGCCGCTGCGTCACCCGGGCGGCACCGGCGAACCACAGCGCGTGGAAGGCCTCCACCGGGTCGCTGAAGTCGGGGTCGGTCTCCTCGACGTAGGCCCCGAGTTCCGCCAGCCCCGTCACCGCCCGCCGTACCGCCGCCGCGACCGCCGGACGTACCGCGACCTGGCCGCCGAGCGTCGGCGAGAAGGCCACCCGGAGGCCGCGGACGCCTCCGGTCAGGCCCGCCGCGAAGGAGCCCGGGGCGGGGCCGAGGGCGGACCAGTCGCGGGCGTCCGGGGCCCCGATCACGTCCAGCATCAGTGCCGCGTCGGCCGCGTCCCGGGTCATCGGACCCACGTGGGACAGCGTGCCGAAGGCGCTCGCGGGGTAGAGGGGGACGCGGCCGTACGTCGGTTTGAGGCCGAAGATCCCGCAGAACGCGGCCGGGATGCGCACGCTGCCGCCGCCGTCCGTGCCGAGGGAGAGCGGCCCGGCCCCCAGAGCCACCGCCGCCGCGCTGCCGCCGCTCGAACCGCCCGCGGTGCGCGAGGGGTCGTACGGGTTGCGGGTGATCCCGGAGAGCGGCGAGTCGGTCACCCCCTTCCAGCCGAACTCGGGGGTGGTCGTCTTCCCGACGAACACCGCGCCGTGCTCGCGCAGCCGGGCGACGGACGGTGCGTCCTCGCCCCAACTCCCGGTCTCCTGGACCGTCTTGGAGCCGCGCAGGGTCGGGTGGCCGCGCATCAGGAGGATGTCCTTGACGGTCACCGGCACGCCGTCGAGCAGGCCCTGCGGCTCGCCCCGCCGCCACCGTTCCTCCGACGCCCGCGCCTGCGCCAGCGCGTCCTCCTCGGTGAGCCGGACGAAGGCGTTGACCTCCGCCTGGATCCGCGCCGCCCGGTCCAGGACCGCCCTCACCGCCTCCACCGGGCCGAACTCGCCCTTGCGATAGCCGTCGAGGAGCTGCCGGGCGGTGAAGCCGGTGAGATCGGTGCGGTCGGTGAGCTTCATGGGCCCCTCCCGAAGGGTCAGTGACCTGGCACGTATCCGCGCTTCTTGTCGACCACGTTCAGCAGAGATCTGCCCGCCGCCCACCGCTCGTACAACTCCACGAACTGAACGCCCAGTGCGTCCCGCCAGCCGACCGTGTCCCCGCTCATGTGGGGGGAGACCAGCAGGCCCGGCACGTTCCACAACGGGCTGTCGGCGGGCAGCGGCTCGGTCGTGAAGACGTCCAGGGCCGCGGCGGCGATCCAGCGCCGGGTCAGCGCCCGGACCAGGGCCTCCTCGTCGACCAGCTGGCCCCGGCCGACGTTGATGAAACAGGCCGAGGGCTGCATCACGCCGAAGCGGTGCGCGTCGAACATGCCGTACGTCTGCTCGGTCAGCGGGGCGGCCACGATCACCCAGTCCGCGCGGGACATCAGCCGGTCCAGGTCGTCCGGGCCGTGGATGCCGGTACGCGGGACCCGGCCGACCAGGGCGGTGGTGACGCCGAGCGCCTTGAGGGTGCGGACGATCGCCCGGCCGATCGGCCCGGTGCCGACCACGCACGCGCGGGTGCCGGCCACCCGGCGCGCCTCGCGGTGCCGCCAGGTCCGCTCCCGCTGGAGGTCGAGGGTCCGCGGCAGGTCCTTGGCGAGGGCCAGCACCAGCGCGGCCACGTACTCGGCGATGGGCGCGTCGAAGACCCCGCGCGCGTTGGTGACGACCGTGTCGGACGCGGCCAGCTCCGGGCACATCAGATGGTCGACGCCCGCGCTCGCCGTGTGCACCCAGCCCGGCCGGGGCCCCTCGCCCGGCCAGGCCTCGCGGACGGCGGGCGAGGCGAAGTCCCAGACCAGGAGGACGTCCGCCGCCGGCAGCCGGGCCGCGAGGCCCGCCGCGTCCGTGTGCACGATCCGGGCGCGGCCGGTGAGCCGGCCCAGCCGCGGGGGCGGGTCGGCGTCGAGGACCAGCAGAGTGGGCACGGGCGGTGTCATTCGGGGTGGTCTCCCGGTGTCCGACAGCGTCTGACATGGGCGGACGGAACGTCTCGGATGCGCGGATTGACCACGCTCGCACCCGAACCTACCTTCGTCAACACGGGCGTATCCGTCGACCGTTGCCCCTCGATCTCCAGCGTGAGGCCGGTGACTTCCCATGGACGTCTCCTTTCTGGGCGGACCTCGTCCCCAGCGCGGCGTCGGCGTCGTGGCGCCCTTCGACTTCGCGCTCGACCGCGAGCTGTGGCGCTGGGTGCCGGACGACGTCTCCCTGCACCTGACCAGGACACCGTTCGTGCCGGTCGAGGTCAGCCTTGACCTGGCCCGGCTGGTCAGCGAGCACGAGACCCTCGGCGAGGCGGTACGGGCGCTGACCGCGGTCGCGCCCGAGGTCGTCGCCTACGCCTGCACCTCCGGCAGCTTCGTCGGCGGCATCGCGGGCGAGCGCGCGATGTGCGAGGCGATGGCCCGCTCCGGCGCGGTGCCGGCCCTCACCACCTCCGGGGCGCTCCTGGACGCGCTGACCGAGCTGGGCGTACGACGCCTGGCGCTGGTCACGCCGTACACCGTCTCGGTGACCCGGGTCCTGGAGGAGTACGTCGCGGAGGCGGGCGTCCGGGTCGCCGGCTGCGCGTTCATGGGGCTGACCCGGCACATCTGGCAGGTGCCGTACCGGGACGTGGTGGCCATGGCCCGGCAGGCGGTACGGCCCGGGGCCGCCGACGCCCTGTTCATCTCCTGCACCAACCTCCCCACCTACGACGTCATCCCCCAGCTGGAGGCCGAGCTGCGGATCCCCGTCCTGTCGGCCAACCAGGTCACGATGTGGGCGGCGCTGCGCAGGCTGGGTACCCGAGCGGTGGGCCCTTATCAGGCGCTGATCCGCCACCTGGACGAACCGGCGGCGGCGCGTGAATGGCCCGTACTGCCGGAAGAACAGCAGGAAGGGTGGACATGACAGCGCTCGGACTCCTCTACCCGGGGCACTCCGCGGAGGACGACTACCCCCGTATCGAACAGCTCCTCGGCAGCGACATCCGGGTGGACGTCGTCCACACCGACATCGGCGAGGACGCGCACCGGGTGGACGCGTTGCGCGAGATGGGGGCCGAGGAACGGCTGGCCGCCGGGGTGGCCGAGCTGCGGCTCGCGGGCGCGGACGCGGTGGTGTGGGCGTGCACCAGCGGCAGCTTCGTGTACGGCTGGGAGGGCGCCCAGCAGCAGGTCCGCGCGCTCGCCCGGGCGGCCGGGATGCCGGCGTCGTCCACGTCGTTCGCCTTCGTGCACGCGGCACGGGAGCTCGGGGTACGGCGGGTGGCGGTCGGCGCGACCTACCCCGACGACGTGGCGTCCCTCTTCGCCGACTTCCTGCGGGCCGGGGGCCTGGAGGTGACCGGCGTGCGGTCCTCGGGGATCGTGACGGCGGCGGAGGTGGGGACGTGGGGGGAGGAGGAGGTGCTCACCCTCGCGCGGGCGGCCGACGTCTCCGGTGCGGAGGCGGTGCTCCTTCCGGACACGGCACTGCACACGGCGGCGCACGTGTGCCTGCTGGAGAAGGCGCTGTCGAAGCCGGTGCTCACCGCGAACCAGGTGACCGTCTGGGAGGGGTTGAGGCTGGCGGACCGCCGAGTGAACGCTCCCGCACTGGGCGCCCTGTTCACCCGCGAACCCATCGTCCAGGTCTGACGGCGCCGCCGTACCAGGGGGCTCCGCCCACCCACCACCCGACTCGGTGGCTACACAGGTGCCCGCACGGAATAAACGGAGACCTCCTCCTGTTACCCGCTCTTACAAGCTCACGGCCGTAAATCAGGAGGCTCTCACCGTGTCGGACGACGAGATTCGGGGCATCACGCACGGGACCGCCCCCGTCCCCCTCTCCGTACTGGACCTGGTGACCGTCGGCACCGGCAGTACCGCCACCGACGCCCTGCGCACCAGCGCCTCGCTCGCGCGGCTCACCGAGGCGCGCGGGTTCCACCGGTACTGGGTCGCGGAACACCACTCGATGCCCGGCGTGGCCTCCTCCTCGCCCGCCGTGATCCTCGCGAACCTCGCCGCCCACACCGAGCGGATCCGGCTCGGGTCGGGCGGCGTCATGCTGCCCAACCACGCCCCGCTCGTGATCGCCGAGCAGTTCGGCACGCTGGAGGCACTGGCGCCGGGCAGGGTCGACCTGGGGCTCGGGCGGGCGCCGGGCACCGACGGGGCCACCGCCGCCGCGCTGCGCCGGACCCAGACCCTCAACGAGGGCGCCGACGACTTCCCGCAGCAGCTCGCCGAGCTGACCCGGTTCCTGGACGACGACTTCCCGGACGGGCATCCGTACCGGCGGATCCATGCCATCCCCGGGCCGATCCAGAGCACCACCCCCGGCGGTGTGCAGTCGCCGCACCGGCCGCCGGTCTGGCTGCTCGGCTCCTCCGGCTTCAGCGCCCGGCTCGCCGGCATGCTCGGGCTGCCGTTCGCCTTCGCGCACCACTTCTCCGCGCAGAACACCGTCCCGGCCCTCGACCTGTACCGCGAGTCCTTCAGCCCGTCCGCCGTCCTCGACGAGCCCTACGCCCTCATCGGCGTCTCCGTCCTCGCCGTGGACGAGGAGCGCGAGGCACAGCGGCAGGTGCGGGCCGGTGCGGTGAACATGCTGCGGCTGCGCACCGGGCGGCCCGGTCTGTTCCCCGACCCCGACGACGTCGAGAAGCACGAGTTCTCCCCGATGGAGGAGGAGTTCGTGCACTCCTGGACCGCCAACATCGTGCACGGCACCGCCGACGAGGTCCGCGCCGGCCTCGACGACCTGCAGAAGCGCACTGGCGCCGACGAGCTGATGCTCACCACGCACGCCCACCGCGGCGAGCTGCGCCTGCGCTCCTACGAACTGGTCGCCGACGCCTACGGTTTGCCGACCGGGGTGTCCGCGTAGGTCCGGGTGTCCAGCAGCTCGGAGATACGATCCGGCGCCACCGGCCGGGAGTAGAGCCACCCCTGGCCGGTGTCGCAGCCGATGTGGCGCAGGCGGGAGGCCTGCGCCGAGGTCTCGACGCACTCGGCGGTGACGGTGAGGCCGAGGCGGTGGGCCAGCTGGATCATCGCCTCGACGACGACCTCGTCGGCCGGGTTCGGGCGGTCGCCCGGGTCGTCGTACTGGAAGCCCCGGACGAAGGAACCGTCCAGTTTGAGGACGGAGACCGGGAGCCGGCTGAGGTAGGCGAGGTTCGAGTAGCCGGTGCCGAAGTCGTCGATGGCGATGCGGACGCCCATGTCGCTGAGGGCCTGGAGGGCCTGGAGCGGGCGGCCCGCCGAGCCCATGACCGCCGACTCCGTCAGCTCCAGCTGGAGCAGGTGCGGGGCCAGGCCGGTCTCGGCCAGGGTCTCCGCCACGTCCGCGACCAGGTCGGAGTCCCAGACCTGGCGGACGGCCACGTTCACACTGACGAAGATCGGCGGCTCGCCGGGGTGGTCCAGCTGCCAGCGGCGGGCCTGTCGGCAGGCCGTGGTCAGGGCCCAGCGGCCGAGCGGGACGATCGAGCCGTCCTCCTCCGCCAATCCGATGAACCGATTCGGCGTTAGTGTGCCGAACTCCGGATGGTGCCAGCGCACCAGCGCCTCGACCCCGCTGAGCCGGCCGTCCCCCATGCCCACCAGCGGCTGGTACTCGAGCACGAACTCGCCGCGTTCGATGGCCGGGCGGAGGGTGGAGGAGAGCGCCTGCCGGGTCACCAGGTGGGCGTTGCGCTCCGGGTCGAAGAGCGTCCAGCGGGACTTGCCGTCGGCCTTCGCCCAGTAGAGCGTCGTGTCGGCGGCCTGCATCAGGCCGGTCGCGGAGGTGCCGGCGGCGTGCCGCTCCACCACCCCGATCGACGCCGACAGCGACAGCCGCTGGCCGGCCAGGTCGAACGGTGCCTGGAGGGCCGCGAGGGCGGACTCCGCGAGGTCGGCCAACTGCTCCGTGCCCGTCGAGTCCTCGACCAGCAGGGCGAACTCGTCCCCGCCGAGCCGGGCCACCAGCGGCGCGCCGGCCCGGGCGAAGCCGGCCTCGTCGGCGACCCGCGTCAGCCGCTCGGCGACGGCGGCCAGCAGCCGGTCGCCGACCCGGTGGCCGAGCGTGTCGTTGACCGCCTTGAAGCCGTCGAGGTCCAGGTAGCACAGGCCGATCCGGCCGGTGCCGCTCTGCTCGTACGACTCCGCCTCCAGCGCCGCCGACAGCCGCTCGAAGAACAGCGTCCGGTTGGGCAGCCGGGTCACCGGGTCGTGCATCTGCAAGTGCCGCAGCCGGGCCTGGAGTTCGCGCCGGTCGCTGATGTCGGAGACCGAGATCAGCACGCCCGGCGCGTTCCGGGCCAGCGGGGCGATGGTGACCTGGGCCCAGACCGAGTGCCCGTCGGGGTGCTTCAGCCGGCGAGTGCAGCGCAGCTTGGCCTGCCGGCCGCGCAGTACCTCGAGGTAGGCGTGCCAGGTACGGGCGTCGGAGGCCAGGTCCACCAGGTCCGCGGCGATCCGCCCGGGCAGCCCGGCCTGATCGGCGCCGATCAGGGTGGCGAACGCCTCGTTGGCGGCGGTGACCAGCCCTTCGCGGTCGACCACGGCCATGGGCAGCGCGGCGGCCGCGAAGGCGTGTTCGTATGTCGTCGGTTCTGTCTTCTCGTCTGTCTTCTCGTACGACTTCCGGTAGGTATTGTCACTCTCTGTGACGGCGGACCGGTCGAGGTCTGCCGCGGGCGTCGGCCCTTCGGACGTTCCGCTCACCGCTCGCTCCCGCAGTGCACTCGATCTCTGTCCGTGCAGGAAAGTGTGCCGATCATAGAGGCTGGCCCGAGGGCCTTCCAGCCACTGTCCAGTGTCCCCGATGAACCGGTGTTTCTGACAGATCGTTTCTGCCCGCACCTGGACGGGTTCTTGGGGCGCCCGACCACTTGTGACGTTCCGTTAGCGTCCCGGGGTGTCGGCCGTTCGGGTCTGCCCGTGGTGAGCAGGTGGCTCCTCACCCTTCTGGTGCAGATAAACAGGTCATAAGGTGACAAACTCACAGAGGCTGGGTGCGGTGTCCCGCGAACCGCCCCGGAGGTCCTTCCGTGCCGCGTCTCCTGCTGCGCAGTTCCGCCGCCGTGTTCACCACGATGTCGGCGCTCGTCGCAACGACGATCCTGACCGGGCCGTCGTCCGCCGAGCCGTTCTCCACGGCCCCCTGCGCCCTGCACCGCACCGACGCGCACCACTCCGAGGGCGTCGACACCTGGAACCCCGACTACACCCGCCCCACCCATCCGCTTTCGGCCGTGATGGTGTTCCTCTCCTTCCCGGACTCGGCCCCGCAGACATCGCCCGCGGAGCTCGCCGCCGACCACTTCCCGGCCACCAGCCGCTACTACGAGCAGGCCTCCTACGGGAAGTTCACCATCCGCCCGCACCCGCTGACCCACTGGCTGCGGATGCCCCGGCCCTCGGTCCAGTACGGGATAAGACGCGACTGGAGCGTCCCGCTGCGGGCCGCCTACCTGCGGGACGCGTTCGCGGCGGCCGATCCCGAGGTCGACTTCTCGCGCTACGACGTCGTGTACCTCGTGGCCGATCCGGACGCGCCCGGCGTCGACTCCGACGCCACGAAGGTGGTCAACCTCGACACCCCGGTGCACGTGGACGGCACCGACGTCCGCCGGGTCGTCACGGTCTTCGAGAAGCACCCGCCGGACCGGCTGGTTCTCGCCCATGAGACCGGGCACGTCTTCGACCTCCCCGACCTCTACCACCGCCCGGTGGACGGCAAGGGCGACTGGGACACGTACGTCGGCGACTGGGATCTGATGGGCAGCCAGTTCGGGCTCTCCCCGGATCTCTTCGCCTGGCACAAGTGGAAGCTCGGATGGCTGGATCCGCGCCAGGTGGTGTGCGTCCGGGGGACCGCGCCGACCCGGCTGACCCTGGAACCGCTCGCCGCCGGGCCGGGCGTGCCCGCGCAGGGTGCCGCGGGCGCCCCGGCTTTCGGGCTCGGCGACGGCACCAAGCTGGCGGTGGTGCGCACCGGGCCCGACACCGTGCTGGCCTTCGAGGCGCGCGGCACGTCCGGCAACGACAGCGCGGCCTGCCGGCAGGGCATCCTCGTCTACCGGGTCCGCGACGAGACGGCCTCCGGCAGCGGCCCGATCGAGGTGATCGACGCCCATCCGCGCACCGAGGCCTGCTGGGAGAACTCGGTCTACCCGCCGTTGGCCGACGCCCCGGTCGCCCTCGGCGAGAGCTTCACCGTGCCGGGGGACGGCGTACGGGTGGCGGTGGAGGGGCGGACGGAGTCCGGCGCCTGGAACGTGAAGATCACACCGGCGAAGCCGGACTGAACCCTGCCGACGCAAAGGCGAAGGGCCAAGCTCACAGGAGCTTGGCCCTTCGCCTACTTCGCGTGCGCCGCCAGGGACTCGAACCCCGGACCCGCTGATTAAGAGTCAGCTGCTCTAACCAACTGAGCTAGCGGCGCCTGCTGACGTCGTAGACCTTAGCATCCTGATCGGCGGGAGGAAAAATCGATATGCGGACGGTCGACCGGGCCGCGCGGACGGCCGCCCAGAGCAGGATCTCCGGGCCCGGAAGCCACGGGTGCCGGGTGTCCGGGGCGACCAGCCAGCGGGTGCCGGCCGGGGCGGGGGAGGGGCCGGCGCCCGGCGCCGGGACGGTCACCGCGTCGCCGGTGCCGTGGCACAGCAGCGGCGGTACGGCCTCGCCGCGGCCGCCCCACTCCTCCCAGCCCAGCAGCGACGGCAGCCGGGCGGCGGTGCCGGGGGCGGCGAACAGGAGCATCCGGCCCCGGAACACCGCGACCGGCCCGGAGCCCGGCCCCTCGTCCCACAGCCGGTCCAGCATGCGGCGGCCGAAGATCGCCGGGGTGTTCACCACGTCGAACACGGTCCCGCAGGGCAGGACGACCGGGGCGTCCGGCCGCTCCTCCCAGAACGCGAGGGTGCTCCGCGGATACGTTCCTGCGGAGGCCAGCCAGGCGGCCCCGTCGGAGGTGACCCCGGCTGCGTCGCCGAGGTCACCGAGGGCACCGGAGTCACCGGGAAAGGTCTCGTACGGTGTGCGGCTCATGGGGAATTGATACCCCTCGTGAACGCCCGCTCGCCGTCAGTTGCGGGAAACCCGGACAGGACCGAACGGAGAGGCGTATCTTGCCCACCCGGCATATGCCATCCGCTAGATCTGCTCGGGCCCCTGCCCTTCCCTCCCCCTCAGCAGATCCCGGCCGAACTCGACCATCTTCTTCGCGTAGTCCTCGGTCCACTCGGCCCGCTCGGCGATGTCGGCCGGGGTCAGACGGTCGAAGCGGCGCGGGTCGGCGAGCTGGGCCGCGGCCACGGCCTGGAACTCCACCGCCCGGTCGGTGGCCACCCGGAACGCCTGGGCCAGCTCCGTCGCACGGGTCAGCAGCACCCCGGGGTCGTCGATCGACTCCAGGCCGAAAAAGTGCTCGGGGTCGGCGACCGCTTCCACAGGCTCGAAGAGCAGGGGCGCGGGGCGTAGCCGCGGTTCGTTCCGACGCGGCGTGGGCTCCGCCATGTCTGGTCCTCCTCGTACGGTGTCGATGACTGAGGTCCGATGACCACCGTCCATTGTCCCGCGCCCGCGCAAGGGGACCCTAAGGCCGATAGCTGACTCTGTGCTCGGCCAGATGCGCCAGCACCGCGTGGTTCGCCTCCCAGCCGTCCGGGAACTTCACGAGGGTTCCCAGCTGGACCGGTTCCGTCGACGGGTAGTCGTCCAGGAGGTCGGTCACGCCGGCGCGGCAGATCATGATGCAGGCGTGGCGGTGGCGGGAGGCGAGGACGCAGAGGCGGCCCGTCTCCAGGTGGAAGGCGGTGGCGTCCGGGCGGCCGGAGAGCGGGTGGAGGACGACTGTCACGTCGTACTCCCGGCCCTGGAGGCGGTTCGCGGTGTCGACGGTGACGTCCGCCGCGCCCAGCTCCGCCAGGGCCGCGCGGACGGCCGCCGCCTGGTCCCGGTGGGCGGTGCCGACGGCGATCCGGTCGGCGGTGAGGGGGGCGGGGTCGGGGGAGCGCTCGGAGCGGGTCGCGCCGCCGCGGTCGAGCAGCCGCCGTACCACCGTCGCCACCGCACGGACGGCCTCCGGGTCGGTGCGCGGGGTGTGCCGGGCGGGCAGTTCCAGCAGGCCCCAGCCGGACTCCGCCGCCTCGTCGATGACCCGGTCGGGGCCGGAGCCGTCGGCGGGGACGGCGAAGGCGAGGCGCCGGTCGCCGTGGCCGGTGCCGCTGCGGAAGGGGGTGTACGGGTAGAACGCGCCGGAGACGAGGGGCGCGGCCGACGCCGGCAGGCGCCAGGAGACCGGGAGACGGTGCTGGGGCAGGCCCGGGTTGTGGGCGAGGAGGGTGGAGACGGCGGAGGCCGACGGGTCGTACGACAGGCCCGCCCACTGCTCGCTGCCCACGATCGCGAACGGGTCCAGCTGGCCGGGGTCGCCCACGAACAGTGCCCGTTCGAACAGGCCGGCGACGGCGAGCAGCGAGTCCGACCGCATCTGGTACGCCTCGTCGACGATCGCGTGCCGCCAGGGCTCGTCCACCTTCACGTGCGCCCACTTCGCGGCGGTGGACAGCACGACCTGCGCCTCCCTGAGGTCGGCCGCCTTCGCCGACTTGCGGACGCTCGGCAGGTCGTCCAGCGCCTTGTCGTACGGGTCGGCGTCACTGCTGTGCAGGCGGCCTACGGGCAGCTCCGGGTTCTTCTCGGCGAGCCTGAGGACCAGGTCGTCGACCTGCGCGTTCGTCTGCGCGACCACCATCAGCGGGCGGCCCGCGTCCGCGAGTTCCAGCGCGGCCCGGACCACCAGCGTGGACTTGCCGGCGCCCGGCGGGGAGTCCACGACCACGCCCCGGTCGGTGCCGTGCAGGGTGTCGTGCAGGATCGCGGCGGTGGCCTGCGCGGCGGCCGTTCCGGGATCGAAGTCCGTGGTCGTCACAGGATGTCCTCCGGCGTCGCGGTGTCGGCCGCCTCGGGTGCCGCCTCGCCCGGCGGGCCGCCGTGCGTCCACGGGGTGTCCTCCGGGTCGGGCAGCTTGGCGCCGCCGCGCTGCTCGTGTTCGAACAGGGTGAAGACGAGCCGGTCGCCCTTCTCGGGGACCGATCCGGGTTCGGGTTCCTTGCCGCGGCCCATCTTGTCCAGGACGCGCAGCACCAGGACCCCCTCCGCCTCGTACCCCACGAACTCCGTCGACTGCGGCTTGCCGCCCAGTGAGCGGTAGGCCTTGGCGCGCTCGCCCAGCTGCGGCCGGTCCTCCGTGCGCACGGTCACCAGCGGGCGCGGGCTGGGCCGCTTGCCCTCGCTGTACGCCATGACCACGTCGAGGACCTCCCCGGCGAACGCCTCCCCGGACAGCCGCCGCCCCGCCATCACCAGCGGGTCGTCGAGCGCCTCCTGGGCTTCCAGCCGGGCCTGCTCGCGCTCGCGCGTGGCCAGCTTGTTGGCGGCGGTGACCGCGTCGTCGCGGCGCGGCTGCGGGGGTTCGCCGGCCAGCACCCGGTCCCGGTGACCGGTGAACGACCAGCGGTCGCGCGTCCACCGCTCCTCGGTCCGGGCGCCCTCCGGCAGCCCGCGCAGCAGGTCCAGGCCCTGCCAGACCGCGTCCCAGGTGGGCCGGGTACGGCTCTCGACCAGGGCGCGGATCTCCCGCTCGGCGGCGGTGAGGATCATCAGCCGGTCGTCGGCCTGGAGACCGTCCTCGGCCTCGGCGAGGGCGGTGCGGGCCCGGTCGTAGCGCTCGAAGGCGGGGGCCAGCAGCCTGTTGTCGAAGGCCGGGTCGGTGGCGGGGCCGGCCGGCGGACACAGCAACTGCCCGTCGCCGTCCCGCGCCAGCTCGGCCACCCGCGCGGCCGCCGCGCCCGTGCTCTCCTCGGGCGGGGCGATCCAGGCGAGCAGCGCGCCCAGGTGCTGGTCCTCGATGCCGGACTGGCCGGTCGCCCAGTGCCGGGACAGCAGGTCCGTCATGGCGAGGAGCAGGGAGGAGCCGGGGACCCGGGCACGCTCGCCGAAGTGGGTGAGCCAGCGGCCCAGCAGCGGCACCCGGGGCGGCGCCGGGTAGGGCGCCTCCGGGTCCTGCTCCGCCGTGCGCCGGAACCGCGTCGACCGCCCCAGCAGCCGTACGTACTCGATGCCCGCGCGGCCCGGGACGATCAACTGGGGTGCGTCCGCGCACAGTTCCACCTCGACCTTGACCCGCTTGCCGGTCTCCGGGTCGGTCTCGGTGCGCTCGGCCGCCTCGACGCTGTCGGCGTAGGAGTCGAGGTGGGGCAGGACGATGTCGGCGAGCTCGGCGAGGAACGCGAACCGCAGGTCGCGGTCGCGCGGCTGGGGTACGACCAGCAGGCGCGGGGCGTCCCGGTCGGTGCCGACCAGGGCGCCGAGCGGGGCACCGGCCTCACCGGCGGTGGTGAGCGGCACGAAGACCAGCGGGCGGTCGGAGAGGTGCCGGTGGCGGACCGTCGCGGCGGGTTGCGCGGTGCCCGAGCTCACGGCTTCCAGGCGGGCGAGGGTGGTGATCAGGGACACACGGCCCCCTGAAGAGCCTCCGCCCGCAGGGCCGCCGCCCGGCGCAGGGCCGCCACCGCCGGGTCGGACGGGTCGCCGCTCTCGCCGCGCGCCGCCGACAGCACGTCCTGGACGGTGGCCAGCCCGCCCAGCTCGGCGCGGGCCGCGCGGCCCAGCGCGGTCACCTCGTCGGCCGCCCGGGCACGCTGCCGGCAGTGGAAGGCCAGCTCGCAGGCGGACAGGCACTCGGGCGCGTACGTCGCGGGGACGGCGTCCACGGCCGCCGTGAGCTGCTCCGCCGGCAGGTCCGGGGCGAAACAGGTGCCCTCGGGAAGGGCGTCGGCGATGTCCTGGACGCGGGTGAGCCGGGCCAGCTGGCGGGCGGTGACCGCACGCTGCCTGCGGACGTCCACGGCGGCGGCGGTCGGCAGGTTGGCGAAGTCCTTGGGGCAGACGAGCAGCACGTCGTGGCGCACGCGCGGGGCCGGGGTGAGCCGGGCCGCGACCTCCTCCAGGGCCAGCACGTACACCGCGGCCTGCCGGGCGGCCGCGCCCACCTTCGCCGGGTCGGCGGAACCGTCCAGCATCGGGAAGGACTTGATCTCCACGACCGTCCAGCTGCCGTCCGGGTGCACGACCACCGCGTCCGGCTCCAGGAACGCGGGGGAACCGGCCACCTCCAGGGCCAGCATCGGATGGTCGAACAGCGCCCAGCCGCCTGCCTCGACGGCCTCGCGCAGCGCCAGCGCCGTACGGGCCGTACGCCCCTCGGGCCCGCTCGCGGACAGGTCCGGCACGGCGGCCCCCTCGGCGGGCTCGGCGCCCGGGTCGAGGTGGGTGCGCACCAGCCGCAGCAACTCGGCGCCGCCGTCCGCCTTCACCTTCGCCTCGAAGGCGTTGCCCCGGGTCAGCGCGAACTGCGACTGGCCGAAGGCCGACGGCGAGCCGAGGGCGCCCGCCAGCGCGGTCTTGTCCACCCCGGCGCCGTCCAGGATCGCCCGCCGCCTGCACCCCGGGTTCGCGGCGAGCGCCGCGAGGGCACGCGCGTCGAGGGCCTTGGCCGGGACGGCGGGGCCGCGCAGCTCAGCGAGCCGGTGCCGGAGCGCCGTCCCCCGCGTCTGTGGGGGAAGCGTCCGGTTCGGCTGCGGCGGCGAGCCGGGACTCGCGCTGCGAAGGAATTCGCTCACCCGCCGAAGTCTGGCATCCGCCACTGACAATCGGGGAGCCTGCGCCGTGCGAGCGCGCTGCGACGAGGGAGCCGCCCGGGGTGAGCCGCACCCTGACGAGATCCGCGACCCGCATCACGTACGGCGCCAGCAGGTAGCCCACGCCCATCACGAACACGCCCGCGACCGCGTCCAGGAAGTAGTGGTTGGCGGTGCCCATCACGACGATCGCGGTCAGCAGCGGGTAGGCCACGCCGAGCACCTTGGTCACGCGGTTGCCGCCGTAACGCCACAGCATCACCCCGCACCACAGCGCCCAGCCGCAGTGCAGGCTCGGCATCGCCGCGTACTGGTTGGTCATGCCGCCGAGGCCCCGCGGGGCGCTGGCGTCGCCGCCCCACCAGCCGTACGAGCTGTACTGGGCCATCGTGTCGACGAACCCGTACTTCACGTCCAGCAGCCGGGGTGGGCAGGTAGGCAGCAGGGTGAAGCCGATCAGGCCGATGAACGTGGACGTCATCAGCCAGGTGCGGGCCCGCCGGTAGACCTCGGCGCGCTTGCGGAACAGGAAGACCAGGATCGCCGGGGTCACCAGGTAGTGCAGCGAGGCGTACCAGAAGTCCGCCGGTATGCCGAGCCACGCCTCCCGCGTGAACAGGCGGTTGAGCGGGTGCTCGGCGTTGAGGTGCAGGGCCTTCTCGATGCGCAGGACCGCCAGGCCGTGGTCGACGGCGGTGCCCGTGGCCCCGCGCGCGAGCAGGCGGCCGGCCGTGTAGCAGCCGTACACCAGGAGTATCAGCGGCAGCTCGGTCCACCAGCGCAGCCGGGTTCGCGCAGCCACCTCGGTGCCCGGTTTCTCGGTCTGCGGCATCCGACTGCCTCCCCCTTCTCGTCCCTGTCCGCGCGGCTCCCGGCGGGCCGACCGTGACACTTTACGTTGCGCGTATTCCCGCCCATGCGGGGCGCTCAGCACTCAAAGACGCTGAGAGCGCGCGCCGGGTTGCCCGCCTCCCCAGCCTGTTCCCGGCGTGTTCCCAGCCTGGGCGATGATGGAGGTGTCCCGCTTCCGAATTTCTCCCGAAGGGTTCTCCCCCCATGGCACCGCGCATCCTGCTGGCCCGGCACGGACAGACGGAGTGGTCACTGTCCGGCAAGCACACCGGCAGGACCGACGTACCGCTCCTGGAGGAGGGCCGGCGGGGGGCCAAGCTGCTCGGGGAGCGCCTGCACCGGCCGCCGTTCGACGGCCTCGCCGACGCCGAGATACGCACCAGCCCGCTGGCACGCGCGCGTGAGACCTGCGAGCTCGCCGGGTTCGGCGACCGTGCCGCCCGCTGGGACACGCTGATGGAGTGGGACTACGGGGCGTACGAGGGCCTGACTCCGGCGGAGATCCAGGCGTCCCGCCCCGGCTGGCTGATCTGGCGGGACGGCGTCCCCGGGGGCGAGTCCCTGGCTGAGGTGACCGCGCGGGCCGACGAGGCCGTCGCCTGGGCGCGCTCGGCCGACCGCGACGTGCTGATATTCGCCCACGGGCACATCCTGCGGTCGATCGGGGCGCGGTGGCTGGGGCTGCCGCTGGACTTCGCGGCCCGGATCCGACTGAACCCGACGTCGCTGTCCGTGCTGGGCTGGGCTTACGGGGAGCCTGCGATCGAGAGCTGGAACGATCTGGGGCACCTGGCGGGGTGACGGCGGGGGGTGGGGACGCTTACCGGCGCTGGCAGGGTGCCTCCCCCACTCTCGGCTTCGCTCGAGCGGGGGGACCCCCATCGCCCACCCGTGCCGCCCTGCGGCACGCCTGCCCGCAGCTATGTAGCTGACGCGACTGCAGCGCCCCGTAAGGGGCGCTGGGGGTACCCCCGGCCGAAGGCTGGGGGAGGAACTGCGCGACCAGCCCCCACCCACCCGCAGCCGAACCCGGCCCTACACAACCCTCGGCGTGGACGCGTGCCGGTCCAGGAACTCCTGGACGCCGCTCGCCCGGCGGTGCGGCAGCAGCACCCGGGCCGTGCCCGCCAGCATCCCCTGGATCCGGGACGACTGGACCTGGTCCAGGAGGTCAAGCACCCGCATGCCCGCCGTCGCCGCCTCGTCCGGACGCCCCCCGCGCGCGAGGTCGTCCGCGAGTTCCGCCGTGTACAGCGCGATGTTCCTCGTGAAGTGCGGATCCTGCAGCTCGGCGGCCCGGTGCGCGTGCCGTGCCGCGCGGCGCCAGTCGCCCAGCATGGACCAGCACTGCGCCTCCAGACCCTCCAGCTCGGCCTCTCCGTAGAAGCTCATCCACTCGGGGTCGGCGTCCGAGTGGCCCCGCTCGAAGAGGGCCTGTGCGCGGGCCAGCGCCTGCTCCGTGCCGGTGCGGTCGGCGAGCCCCGCCCAGCCGCCCGCCTCGCGCAGGGCCAGGAGGGACATGAGGCGGGCCGAGCCCAGCGGCCGCCCCACGCGTTGCGCGGCCTGGGCCGCCCGCACCGCCTCCCGGGGCCGCCCGGCGTCCCGCGCCAGGAACGCCGTGTTGCAGAAGGCGTGCGCCTCCAGCCCCGGGTCCCCGGTCATCCGTGCCGTCGCCAGCGCCTCCGCGTAGTGCGAGCGGGCGTCGTCGAAGCGGCCGGAGTCATGGGCCAGCCAGCCCACCGAGATGGCCAGCTCCCCGGCGCCCGAGAGCAACCGCTCGGCGGTCGTCTGCCGGGTCGCGCCCGCGTCAAGGAGCGCGTACGCCGCGCGCAGCGGAGCCGCCGCGCGCCGGTACAGGCCGTCCGCGCCGTGCCGGTCGTCCAGCAACCGGATCCGGCGTACGGCCTCCTCCAGGGCGGCCGCGTGCGAGGACCCGGCACGGCGCACCGGCCGGTCCGCCGCCACGGCGTCGATGGTGAACCCCAGCGGGCCCAGCGTGGCGGCGGCCACGGTGGCGCCCCCGCCGGTCATGAATAGGCGACGCAGCACGTCGCTCTCCTCGTAGTTGTCGTGCGTCTCGTACGGGTCCTGCGGGTTCCGCATCTCGTGCGGGTCATGCGGGTCGTGCGGGTGGTACTGGTCCGGCGGGTCATACGGCTCGACGGTCCCTTGCGTCTCACCTCGGGCGAGAACCAGGGGCACGTCCTCCGGCGGCCGCGCCGCCCGTCCGCGGACGGACGAGCGGGGCGCGAAACCGAGGTCGGCGAGCGTGCGACCGGGGAACATGTGCAGGAACACCCGTTCGTAGGCGTAGTTCGGGCAGCGGATCTCACCCGCCTCGACCCGGCCGATGTAGCGCGCGTCACAGCTCACCCGCTCGCCGATCTCGCGGGCGGCACGCCGTACCAGCGCGGCGAACTCGGCCGGCGAGTGCCGGCCGCGTACCTGCCGGAAGGCGACGTTCGGCCGTACCGGCCGATCGGGCTGCGACGAGGTCGTGGTTGACGACGTCATGGCCGGGTCCTCTCGTGCGAACCGTCGAACCATGCCGGACTCATGGTGAGTTGTCCGAGTGGACCCTTGATTCCGGCGGGCAAGAACGTACCTGCTGTGTCGGACCCGTGACGCTGTGTTTGGCTACAAACCGGATATCTCATCCACGATCTGCCATGAACTGCCATCCTTTGCGGCTGACTTCCGCCGTAGCCGTTGACGCGGTGGCGCGTTGGACCTCATGGACGGCAAGAGGGCTGCGCGGTGGAGGCCGGGATGGAGACCAGCCAGGGCAACGATCCTTGTGACGATGCGGGATGCGACCTCGTGACGGTGCCGGCCCGGCAGGGCCTGGAGGCGGTCGACATCCTGCGCCGGGGGGCCGGGGAGGCGGTGGGGCCCGTGCTCCACGACGACGGGGGCGGCACCCTCGGCTTCGTGGTGCCGGCCGGTACGGCGGCGGGCTGGGACGTACCCGGCAGCACCTGTACCGAGACCGAAGGGCGCGGGCTGCGGCTCAGCCCGGAGCCGCCGGTCGAGGGCTCCGACTGGCTGCTGCCGCCCGGCGAGGCCGAGCTGGCGACCGATCCGGCGGTGCTGCGGCGGGCGCTCGGGGAGGCGGCCCGGATGATCGAGGCCGCGGACAGCTGCCGCTGAATTTCCCGGACGGCCGCAGCCTGGGAAAATGGCGGAATGGGCAAGTCCAGGAACTCACGTCGCCGGTCGGCCGCCGCCGAGGCCGTGGTCGAGGCCGTCGACGGCGGCCTCGCCCAGCTCATCCCCGACCCCGACCGCGGCCGGGCCTGGACGCTGCTCATCGACGGCGCCCCGCAGTCGCACGTCGACCTCGACGACCCGGCGTATCTCTCCTTCGAGTACCAGCGCCGGCTGGGCCACGTGATCGACCTGGTGGCACCGCCGGGCAGGCCCGTGCAGGTCGTGCACCTCGGCGGCGGCGCGCTGACGCTGGCGCGGTACGTCGCCGCGACCCGGCCCCGGTCCACCCAGCAGGTCGTGGAGCGGGACGCGGCCCTGGTCCAACTGGTGCGGCGCGAGCTGCCGCTGGACGCGAACGCGCGGATACGGGTGCGGTCCGTGGACGCCCGGGAGGGGCTGGGCAAGGTCCCGGAGGCGTGGGCGGACCTGGTCATAGCGGACGTGTTCAGCGGGGCGCGCACTCCGGCGCATCTGACGTCCACGGAGTTCCTGGACGCCGTGCGGAGGGTGTTGCGGCCGGGGGGCGTGTACGCCGCCAACCTCGCGGACGGGCCGCCGTTGACCCACCTGAGGGGGCAGATCGCCACCGCGGGGGCGCGGTTCGCGGAGGTCGCGGTGGTGGCGGACGCGGGGGTGTGGCGGGGGAAGCGGTTCGGCAACGCGGTCCTGGTGGCGGCCGACGTCCAGCTGCCTGTCGGGGAGCTGACCCGGCGCTGCGCATCCGACCCGCACCCTGGGCGGGTTGAGCATGGGCGGACCTTGCGGGACTTCGCCGGCGGGGCGGTCGCCGTGACGGACGCGGCCGCCGTGGCTTCGCCCGCTCCGCCTCCGACGGTGTTCCGGTAGCCCGAAGTACGGTCCGGGGCAGTCGGTCAGAAGTCCAGCCCCTTGGCCAGCATCGGCAGATGCCGTTCGTAGAGAGCCGCCAGGTCCTCTTTTCCGTCCCCCTCCACCCAGTGCCGTACCAGCGCGGTGAAGACGGCGATGATCGCGGCTGCCGCGCACTTGATCTCCAGGTCGGACGGGTCCCGGCCGGTGCGTTCGGCGATGATGTCGGCGATCACGCGCTCGCTGCGCTCCTGCTCGGCGACATTGCGGGCCCGGATCGCGGGGTCCGTGAAGGCGATCCGGGTGCGCAGCAGCAGGTCCTCGCGGTCCTGGTCGAGGAGTTCGCCCATGGGGCCCTTGAGGGAGTTGACGACCGCTTCGACGACGGGTTCGTCGGCGGGGCGGGCGCGCAGTGCGGCGGCGAGCGCGGGGTCGTACTCGTCCTGGAGGACCACGTCCTCCTTGGTCGGGAAGTACCGGAAGAAGGTGCTGGGCGAGACCTCCGCCGCCTCCGCGATCTGGTCGACCGTGGTGGCCTCGTAGCCCTGCTCGGTGAAGAGGCGGTAGGCCTGCCGGCGGATGCGCTGGCGGGTCTGCTGCTTCTTGCGTTCGCGCAGGCCGGGGCGGGCGGAGGAGGTCTCGTTCGTTGTCATGCCACTGATTCTGCGGGCTGGGCGGCGGACCGGGCCACCGTCCGCGAGCAGGTGCTGCGGCCGGGCAGGAAGAGCGCGGCCAGGAGGGCGCCGCAGAGGGCGATGGCCCCGCAGCCGGCCAGGACCAGGTTCATGCCGTGCACGAAGGATGCGTGGGCGGAGGCGGTGAGGGCGGTGTCGTGCAGTCGCGCGGCGACCGCGTTCGCGCCGGAGACCGAGTCGCGGGCCGTGTCCGCCGCACCGGCGGGCAGCCGGGCGGTGTGCAGCCGGGACAGATAGCCGTAGCTGAGGAGGCTGCCCAGACCGGCGACGCCGAGCACCGAGCCGAGTTGCTGGACCGTCTCCAGGAGGCTGGTGCCGGAGCCGGTGCCTTCCTGTGGCAGCGCGGACATGACCAGGCTGGTGGCCGGGACCACCGCGAGCCCGAAGCCGAGGCCGGTCAGGGCGAGCCACAGCGCGGCGAAGCCGTAGCCGTCGCCGGTGTCCGTGGTCGCGCCGAGCAGTACGCCGGCGGCGAGCAGCAGCAGCCCGAGGGGTACGACGGTCCGGGCACCGAGCCTCGGGACCAGCGGCTCGCTCGCCGCGGCCGCCGCCATCAGGCCGCCGATCAGGGGGAGTACCCGCAGGCCGGTGCCGAAGGCGTCGTTGCCGAGGACCGCCTGGAGGTACTGCGGGACGACGAACAGGATGCCCGTCACCGCGAAGTTGACGAAGACGGCGATCAGCGTGCCCCACAGGAAACGGCGGTCGGCGAACAGCCGCAGGTCGACGATCGGCGCCGGGGCGCGCCGCTCGCGGACGACGAACGCGGCGAGCAGGACGCCGGCGGCGGTGAGCGAGGCCAGGACCCGCGCGCCGGTCCAGCCGGCTTCGGGGATCAGGATCGTGCCGTAGACCAGCGTGGTGATGCCGAGGGCGCCGAGCAGTGCGCCCAGGGTGTCGAAGGCCCCTGCGACGGGGCGCCGGACGTCCCCGGGCAGCAGCCACAGGCCGGCGAGTACGGCGAGGACGGCCACCGGGGCGTTGAACACGAAGACCGAGCCCCACCAGAAGTGGTCGAGGAGCCAGCCGCCGACGACGGGGCCGACGGGCATGCCCAGCGCGGTCGCCGCCGTCCACACGGCGATCGCCTTGGGCAGTTCCTCCTTCGCGAAGACGCGGGGCAGGATCGCCATGGACAGCGGCACGATCGCGGCGGCGCCGAGGCCGAGGACCGCGCGGGCGGCGATGACCGCCGACGGCGAGGTGGCCAGGGATCCGATCAGGGAGGCCGCGCCGAACAGCGAAATGCCCGACAGCAGCAGCTTCTTGTGGCCGAACCGGTCACCGAGCAGGCCGACCGGCAGCATCGCCACCGACAGGGTGAGCAGGTAGCCGCCGCCGATCCACTGCAACTGGGCGCTGTCGGCATTGAGTTCGCCGGCGATGGTCGGTAACGCGACGTTGATGACCGTTCCGTCGAGGCCGACGATCAGCACGCTCAAGGTGAGTGCGGCCAGCGCGAGCCAGCGGCGCGGCGACCGGGTGAGGTCGGGCACGGACATGTGAGCCTCCCATGGGGCGGCAAGTAATGAGAGGCTACCCGCAAATGAGAGTTGACTGTCAATATCTAGTTGTCTTTCACTTTCCTGTGCTCGGTAGGTCTCCTCAGTACGTCTCCACCTGCACCTGCGGCGGGCCGTCGTGCCATGTGCAGAAGACCGTCACCCGGTCCGTGCTCCTGCTGAACTCGATGCGGATCCAGTACTCCGTCTTCCACACCTGCATCGACCAGCCCGTTCCCGGTGTCGCCGACACCAGAGTCGCGCTGGTGGTGCCCAGGTCGAAGACCGCCCGGCCGCCGTCCGTGTCGTATGCCTTGACCTGGCCCGAAGCGGAAGTGGAGGCGGTGGCGGTCGGGCTCGGGGTGGTGGCCGGAGTGCGGGACGGCGTCGGTGCGGGAGTCGCCGACGGGCGCGGGGAGGGGGTGGGCGACGGGCTCGGGGCGCGGGACGTGGACGACGCCAGGGGCTTGGAGCCCTGGGTCGTCGGGTCGTCGTCCGCCGCCGTGACGGGCAGGGCGCGGGGCGGGGCGTAGGCCGTGGCCGCCATCACCGTGTGGACGCCCCACCACGACAGCGTGACCGCCGCGCCCGTGGCGAGCAGCCAGGCCATTACGTGTACGAGTCCTCTGCGCATCGCGGGCCATACTGCCTCAGGGGTACCGCCGTGCGCACTCGACCCGAGTTATCCACAGGCTCCGACCGGCGCCTGCCGCATGGCGTACGGTGCGGCGCATGGCAAGTGTGCTCGTGGTCGAGGACGACCAGTTCGTCCGCTCGGCGCTCATCCGGCATCTCACCGACGCCTCGCACACCGTGCGCAGCGTCGGCACCGCGCTGGAGGCGCTGCGCGAGGTCGCCCATTTCCGTTTCGACGTGGTCGTGCTGGACCTCGGACTGCCGGACCTGGACGGCTCCGAGGCACTGAAGATGCTGCGCGGCATCACCGACGTGCCCGTCATCATCGCCACCGCCCGGGACGACGAGACGGAGATCGTCCGGCTGCTCAACGCGGGGGCGGACGACTATCTGACGAAGCCGTTCTCCGTCGAGCACCTGTCGGCGCGGATGGCCGCCGTGCTGCGCCGGGCGCGGTCGGGCGGCGGCGAGCCGGCGCCGTCGAGCGTGCTGCGGGTCGGCGGGCTGGCCGTCGATCCGCTGCGCCGGCAGGCCGAGTTGGACGGGGTGCGGCTCGACCTCACCCGGCGGGAGTTCGACCTGCTGGCCTTCCTCGCCGGACGGCCGGGGGTCGTCGTGCCGCGCAAGGAGCTGCTGGCGGAGGTGTGGCAGCAGTCGTACGGGGACGACCAGACCATCGACGTGCATCTGTCGTGGCTGCGGCGGAAGTTGGGCGAGACGGCTGCCCGGCCGCGGTATCTGCACACCCTGCGGGGCGTCGGCGTGAAGCTGGAGCCGCCGGGCGGGGAAGCGAGGCCGGTCGGATGAGATGGGCTCTGGTCAAGGTCTGTCTGGCGGTCACCGCGATGGTCGTGGTCGCCTTCGCCGTTCCGCTCGGCCTGGTCGTCAAGGAGCTGGCCCGGGACCGGGCGTTCTCCAACGCCGAGCGGGAGGCCGCCGCGGTCGCCCCGGCTCTGTCCATCACCACCGACCGGGACAAGCTGGAGCGGGTGGTGGCCTCGGCCGGCGCCGATCGGGGCATGGCCGTGCACATACCGGCGGCCGGTGGTCAGGCCGCCGTCGACATCGGGCGGCAGCGCGCAGCCGACCGGGACATCGCGGCCGTACGGAAGCTGGGGCGGGCCTCCACCACCGGCGTGGCCGGCGGGTCGACCCTGCTGCAACCGGTCGCGCTGAGCTCCGGTGCCATCGCGGTCGTCGAGGTGTACGTGCCCGAGTCCGAGGTGACCAACGGCGTCGGCACGGCCTGGGCGGTGCTCGCCGCCGTCGGCCTGGCGCTGATCGTCGGCTCGGTCGCGGTCGCCGACCGGCTGGGCGTACGGATGGTGCAGCCCGCCCAGCGGCTGGTCGAGGGCGCGCACGAACTGGGGGAGGGCAAGCTGGGGGCGCGGGTGCCCGTGGAGGGGCCGAACGAACTGCGGCTGGCGGCGGTCGCGTTCAACTCGATGGCCGATCAGGTCGTCCAACTGCTGGCGAACGAGCGGGAGCTGGCCGCCGATCTGTCGCACCGGCTGCGTACGCCGCTCACCGTGCTGCGGCTGAACGCGGCCTCGCTCGGGGACGGGGCCGCCGCCGAGCAGACCCGGGCCGCCGTCGCGCAGTTGGAGCGCGAGGTCGACACCATCATCCGGACCGCGCGGGAGGCCAAGCCGCAGACGGCGGCGGCCGGGCCGGGGGCCGGGTGCGACGCGGCGGAGGTGGTGCGGGAGCGGATGGGGTTCTGGTCGGCGCTCGCGGAGGACGAGGGCCGCAAGTGGCGGGTGGCCGGCGTGGACCGGCCGGTGCGCATACCCGTGGCCCGCGCCGACCTGGCCGCCGCGCTCGACGCGCTGCTCGGCAACGTCTTCCGGCACACCGCCGAGGGCACCGCCTTCGCGGTCGACGTGCACAACGCGGAGGACGCGGTGATCGTGCTGGTCTCGGACGCGGGGCAGGGCATCCGGGATCCGGAGGCGGCGATGGCCCGGGGGCGGGGTTCCGGGGCGGCCGGATCGACCGGGCTCGGCCTGGACATCGTGCGCCGGCTCGCCGAGTCGACCGGCGGCGACGTGCGGATCGGGTCGTCGGTGCTGGGCGGGACCGAGGTGCGGATCTGGATCCAGCTGGACGGCCGGAAGCCGGAGCGCAAGGGGCACCGGGGAGCGGTGCGCCGACGCCGTTCGCGCAGGCCGCCGGGGGACACCGGCAGGAGGGGGACCGGGGGAACCACCGGAAGAATTGGTCTCGACCTTTAATCGGTCCCGATGCCTTCCTTAAGCGCACCCTAAGATCCCCAACTGCCGCCCCTATCAGGCCGTTTGTCCGATTCCCGACCGCTAGCGTGCTGCCGCACCCCACCCCCTCTTGGCAGGCGAAGGCAGGCACGGCATGAGCACGCACCGGCGCAGAATCAGTGGCAGGAACAAGGCGATAGGCGGTCTGGTCGCCGCGGCCGTGGTCGGCGGCGGGGCGATCCTGTTCACCGGCATCGCGCAGGCGGCCGGGGTCGGTGCCGCGTACACGAAGACCAGCGACTGGTCGACCGGGTACAGCGCGCAGTACGTCGTCACGAACAACAGCGGTGCCAGGGAGCAGGACTGGACGCTGGAGTTCGACCTGCCGGCCGGGGCGAAGCTCAGCTCGCTGTGGAACGCCGAGTACACCGTCAGCGGCCAGCACGTCACCGTGAAGCCGCCGAAGTGGGACACGGACGGCCTCGCGGCCGACGAGTCGGACACCGTCGGCTTCGTGGTCAACGGCAGCGGGGACCCGACCGGCTGCCGCATCGACAACGCGAGCTGTTCGGCGGACGGCACGGCGACCCCGGAGCCGAGCGGCCGCCCGACGCAGTCCGCGACCCCGACCGCGACCGCGACCCCCACGGCCACGGCCTCCACCCCCGCCACCCCTACCGCGACGGCCACCCCCACGGCCTCCCCGACCCAGACCACCGGCACCGGATCCGGTACCACCGCCTCCGCCGGCTTCGCCCCCTACGTCGACACCTCCCTCTACCCGGCGTTCGACCTCCTCGCGGCCGCGGACGCGACCGGCGTGAAGAACTACAACCTCGCCTTCGTCACCGACGGCGGCGGCTGCACGCCCAAGTGGGGCGGGGTGACGGACCTGGCGAGCGACGGCGTGGCGTCCCAGATCGGCGCCCTGCGCGCGAAGGGCGGTGACGTCCGGGTCTCCTTCGGCGGCGCGTCCGGCTCCGAACTCGCCACCACCTGCTCCTCGGCGGACGCGCTGGCGACGGCGTACGGCAAGGTCGTCGACGCCTACAACCTGACCAAGGTCGACTTCGACGTGGAAGGCGGCGCGTTGCCCAACACCACGGCGAACACCAACCGCGCGAAGGCCATCGCCAAGCTCCAGGCGAGCCACCCCGACCTCGACGTCTCCTTCACCCTCCCGGTGATGCCCGAGGGCCTCACCCAGGACGGCGTGAACCTGCTCTCCGACGCCAAGGCCAACGGCGTGAAGATCAGCGCCGTCAACATCATGGCCATGGACTACGGCGCCTCCTACAACGGCGACATGGGCACCTACGCCACCCAGGCCGCCACCGCCACCCAGGCCCAGATCAAGAGCGTCCTCGGCCTCTCCGACTCCGCCGCCTGGAAGGCGGTCGCCGTCACCCCGATGATCGGCGTCAACGACGTCTCCTCCGAGATCTTCAAGGTGGACGACGCCACCCAGCTCGTCGACTTCGCCAAGTCCAAGGGCCTCGGCTGGCTCTCCATGTGGTCGGCCACCCGCGACCAGCAGTGCGCCGGCGGCGCCAAGTCCACCGCCGACGCCACCTGCAGCTCCATCACCCAGGACAAGTACGCCTTCTCGAAGGCCTTCGCCGCGATCGGCTGACCCGCTTCGCGAGCGGTCGTCCGCTCAGAAGCCGCCGGGCCCGCCCGGACCGCCGAACCCCCCGAAGCCGCCCGGCCCGCCCATCGGCGGGCCGTGGTGGTGGAAGCCGTCGAAGAGGGCGTCCGCCAGGAGCATGCCGCCGACGCCCGCGGCGCCCGCGACCAGGGCGGTCTTCCACCAGGGGGTGCTGTACCAGCCGCCGGGGACGGTGCGGCCGCCGACCAGGCCGCCGGGGTAGTAGTAGGGGGTGCCCGCGCCGGGGCGGTCCGAGGACGTGTACGTCTGGCCGCCCACCGTCACCTGCCGGCCCGCCGCGGCCGAGCCCGTCGGCGGCAGGGCCGGGCCGGGGTCGAGGCCGAGGGCGGTGCGGGCCGCCCGTACGTAGTGCAGGCCCTCGACGGCGGTCTGGGTGACCAGGGCGTACTGCGCCGGGGTGTACGCCGTCGCCAGCTGGGCCTGGGCCGCGCGGTGGCGTTCCGTCGCGTCGGCCAGGGCCTGGCGGGCCGCCCGGTCGTCGCCCGCGGCCAGGGTCGCGATGCCGCCGCCGAGCCGGTCCACCCAGCGGGTGGCCTCCGCCCCCGCGTCGGCGGCGAGGTCCTGCTGCGCCAGTTGCCCGGCGCCGGCCGCGGCCTGCTGCCGGTTCCGGCCGACGAAGGCCACCACTGAGCCGATGACCAGCGCCAGCAGCACCAGCGCGATGAATCCCATGACGTCCTCCGGTGTCCACGTCCACGAGGATCGCTCGATCACCTCGTACGACTCATGAGACGCCCGGGGGTTGAGAGACCGCTGATCGACGGCTGAGCGGTCCCTGTGAGACGGGCGCGGCACTCCCCTCCGGGTGCCGCGCCCCGCTTGCTCGTGTCAGGCCGCCGCAGGCCGGGCCGGCGGCAGCGTTCCCGTGCGGGCCGCCTCCGCGTACCAGCGGGCGCTCGACTTCGGGGTCCGGGCGAGGGTCGCGTAGTCGACGTACACCGCGCCGAACCGCTTCTCGTAGCCGTACGCCCACTCGAAGTTGTCCATCAGGGACCACAGGTAGTAGCCGCGCACGTCCGCGCCGTCGGTGATCGCGCGCCGCACCGCCGAGAGGTGGCCGTGCAGGTAGGCGATGCGCTCCGGGTCGTGGACCCTGCCGTCCGGGTCGGGCTTGTCGTCGTAGGCCGCGCCGTTCTCGGTGATGTACAGGGGCAGGCCCGGCGCCTCGCGGGTGTAGCGCATGATCAGCTCGTGCAGGCCCGTCGGGTCGATCGTCCAGCCCATCTCGGTGCGCTCGCCCGGCGTCTGGTGGAAGGTGACGTCGTCGGCGCCCGGCCAGGGGGAGTGGGCGCTGGCGCCGTGGCCGTCCGCGCGCGGGCCGGTGCTCGCATCGCCGGAGGCCGACACCAACGCGGGCGTGTAGTAGTTCAGGCCGAGGGCGTCCAGCGGCTGGTGGATGGCGGCCAGGTCGCCGTCCTGGACGTACGACCAGTCCGTCACCGACGCCGTCGCCGCGAACAGCGACCGGGGGTAGGAGCCGTGCAGGATCGGGCCGTGGAAGACGCCGTTGGCCAGGTCGTCGATGGTGCGGACCGCCACCAGGTCCGCCGGGTCCTGCGAAAGCGGCCGTACCACCGAGGAGTTGAGGCTGATCGCCACCTGGTTGCGGGCCGGCATCGCGGAGCGCAGCGCCGAAGTGCCCAGGCCGTGCGCGAGGTTGAGGTGGTGCGCGGCGCGCAGAGTGGCCGCCGGGTCGGTACGGCCGGGCGCGTGCACCCCGGAGCCGTAGCCCAGGAAGGCGCTGCACCAGGGCTCGTTGAGGGTGATCCACTGCTCCACCCGGTCGCCGAGCGCCTCGCCGACGATCTGCGCGTACTCGGCGAACCGGTACGCCGTGTCCCGCTCCGGCCAGCCGCCCGCGTCCTCCAGCTCCTGCGGCAGGTCCCAGTGGTAGAGGGTGACGGCCGGCTTGATGCCCTTCGCCAGCAGTTCGTCCACCAGGCGGCGGTAGAAGTCCAGGCCCACCTGGACCGCCGGGCCGCGGCCGGTCGGCTGGACCCGCGACCAGGAGACCGAGAACCGGTACGCGTCCAGGCCGAGGTCCGCCATCAGCGCCACGTCGTCGCGGTAGCGGTGGTAGTGGTCGACAGCGATGTCACCGGTCTCGCCGCCGGCCGTCTTGCCCGGCGTATGGCTGAAGGTGTCCCAGATCGAGGGGGTGCGGCCGTCCTCCCGCACCGCCCCCTCGATCTGGTACGCGGAGGTGGCGGCGCCCCAGAGGAAGGCGGGAGGAAAGGTCACGGAGGTCATGGGTTCAGGCATGGAAGCGCTCCCATAGGAGGTCGTGGAGACCGACGGGTAGGTGAGGAGGAGGGGAGAGGAGAGGGGGCCGGGACGGCGGTGACCCGGCCCCCCGTCGCACGGGCGGCGGCGCCCGGAAGGGAGGCGGTCAGCCCTTCACGGCGCCCTGCATGATGCCGCCCACGATCTGCTTGCCGAAGACCGCGAAGACCAGCAGCAGCGGCAGCGTGCCGAGCAGCGCGCCCGCCATGATCAGGGACTGGTCCGGGGTGTAGCCGCGGCCCAGGCCCGCCAGGGCGACCTGCACGGTCGGGTTGCCGGTCTGCGTGAGCACCAGGAACGGCCACAGGAAGTCGTTCCAGGCCTGTACGAACATCAGCATGCCGAGCACAGCCATCGCCGGGCGCGCCGCGGGGAACACGATGTGCCATACCACCCGCCAGCTGCTCGCGCCGTCCACTCTGGCCGCCTCGATCAGCTCGTCCGGCAGCGCCTGGATCAGGTACTGCCGCATGAAGAACACGCCGAACGCGCTCACCAGGGACGGGAAGATCACCGCCTGCAGCTGGTCCGCCCAGTTCAGCTTGGCGACCATCATGTACAGCGGGATGATGCTCAGCTGCGGGGGCACCATCATCGTGCCGATCACCGTCAGCATCAGGATGTTGCGGCCCCGGAAGCGCAGCTTGGCGAAGGCGAACCCGGCGATCGTGGAGAGCACGACGATGGTGATCGCCGAGATCCCCGCCACGATCGTGGTGTTGAGGAAGGCCTGCCCGAGGTTGGCCTCGTTCCACGCCACGTCCAGGTTGTGGAAGAGGTTCCCGCCGAACCAGAACGGCGGCGGGGTCTCGGCCAGCCGGTTGTTGTTCCGGGACGCGGCGATCGCCGTCCACACCAGCGGGAACAGCGAGCCGATGGAGAACAGGACGAGGATCGTGTACGCGATCGGGCCCGCGTGCATGGTGCCGCCGGCGCGCGCCGACTTCGAGCGCCGGGCCCGCTTGGGCTCGACCGCCGGGGAGGGTTTGGTCAGGGTCGTCGTCACGGCCGGTCTCCTAACTACTGGCGCGCAGCCGGCGCGAGATGACGTAGTTGACGATCCCGATCACGATGAGGATCAGGAACATCGTCCAGGCGATGGCGGAGGCCCGGCCCAGGTGCTGGTTCACCCAGCCCTGCTCGTACAGGTACAGGCCGAGCGTCTGGAACTGGTGCTCCGCACCGCCCGACGCGCCCTTGTTGGCGTCGAAGATCAGCGGCTCGCCGAACAGCTGGCTCGCGCCGATGGTCGACACCACGCAGGTGAACAGGATCGTCGGCCGCAGCTGCGGCAGCGTCACATGGATGAACTGCCGCCAGCGCGAGGCGCCGTCCAGGGCCGCCGACTCGTACAGGTCCTGCGGGATCGCCTGCATCGCCGCCAGGTAGATCAGCGCGTTGTAGCCGGTCCACCGCCAGATCACGATCGATGACACGGCTATCTGGGACGGCCACTTGTCGTTCTGCCAGTCGATGTGACCGACGCCGACGAAGTGCAGTGCCCAGTTGATCATCCCGTAGTCGCGGCCGAAGAGCAGCACGAAGACGAGGGAGGCCGCGGCGATCGAGGTGGCGTACGGCGCCAGCATGATGACCCGGTAGAAGGTCGAGGCGCGCAGCTTGTAGTTGAGGATGTGGGCGAGCCCCATCGCCATCAGCAGCTGCGGAACCGTCGAGATGATCCCGATGGTCAGGGTGTTGCGGGCCGCGTTCCAGAAGAAGTCGTCGTCGAAGATCCGGGTGTAGTTGTGCAGCCCCGCCCACTGCATGTCGGTGGGCGCGGTCAGCTCCACCGTGTGCAGCGAGGCCCAGCCCGTGTAGATCAGCGGGAAGAGCCCGAAGGCGAGGAAGAGCACGAAGAACGGCGAGATGAACCCGTACGGGCTCCACTTGATGTCCCGCTGCCAGCGGCGCGAGAGACGGGCGCGGCGCCGCCGCTCCGCCTCCGTGGGGCCGGCGGGCGGGCGGGCCGGGGCCGCGCCCCCCTCCTTCGCGGGGGGCGCGGCGGTGTCGTGCCGGGTGGCCATGCCGGTCACTTGTCCAGACTGTTGTCGATGGTCTTGGTCGCCGTCGCCCAGGCCTCCGCGGGCGACTTGCCCTTGGTGACGAGGATGACGCCGTTGTTGGCCAGACCGTCCTGGATGATCTGGTCCTTCGGGCCGATGACCTGCACCGGGCTGCTCTTGGCGGCCTCGGCGAAGATCGTGCCGATCGGCGCGTCACCGGTCATGTCGTTCTTGGCGCCGGTCACCGCCGCCGAGGTGTACGTCGACGGCGCGCTCGGGAAGGAGCCCTGCACGCTGAAGAGCTTGGCCTGCTGTTCGGGTGCGGTCAGCCAGGCGGCCAGCTTCTCGGCCTCCGCGACGTTCTTGCCGCTCTTGGGCACGGTCAGGAAGGAACCGCCCCAGTTGCCGGCCTTCGGGGCCTGGGCCACGTCCCACTTGCCGGCCGCGTCCGCCTTCGACTGGCCCTTGATGTAGCCGAGCATCCACGGCGGGCAGGAGATCGCCGCGAACTTGTTGTTGGCGATCGTGCTGTTCCAGGACGGCTGGAACTGGGTCTGAGCCTGGACCAGCCCCTCCTGCGCGGCCTTCGCGGTCTGGTCGAACGCGGTCTTCACGGCCGGGTTCGTCTTGTAGATGATCTTGCCGGAGGAGTCGTAGAACTTGGTGCTCTCACTGGACAGGATCGCGTTCAGCAGACCACCGGGGGAGTCCATGAAGGTGGTGCCGGAGGGCGCCTTCTTCTTGTACTGCTCGCCCACCTGGACGAACTTGTCCCAGCTGCCCGCCCACAGCTTGCTCACCGCGTCGCGGTCGGTGGGCAGGCCGGCCTCCTGGAAGAGGTCCTTGCGGTAGCAGATGGCGAGCGGACCGACGTCGGTGCCGAGCCCGATGGTCTGGCCGCCACTGGTCGTGGCCTGCTTCCACTTCGAGTCCAGCCAGTTGCTCTCCGAGACGCCGTTGACCTTGGACAGGTCCTCCAGCTTGTCGGCGAACGTGCTGGTGACCTCGGCGATGTTGCTGACCTCGACGGCCTGGATGTCCATCAGACCGCTGTTGGTGGTCAGGTGGTTGACCAGCGCCGGGTAGTAGTTCGCGTTCTGCTCGACCGAGGTGTCCTTGATGGTGATGTTCGGGTGGAGCTTCTCGTACTCCTTGTAGAGCCCGGCCTCCTTGAAGCCGAACGTGCCGAAGAGGCCGAGCGTGATCGTCGTCTTGCCCTTGCCGCCGCCGCTGGTGCCGTCGCTGCTGCCACCACTGTCGTCGGCACAGCCGGCCAGCAAAGCTCCTCCGAGTGCCAAGACGGCCGCCAGGACCACCGCCTTGTGCGAGGCGGTTCGGGTACGTGCTCGCATTACGTCCTCCTGTTGCCCTGACGTGCCGACCCCCCGGCCAACTGCATTGTTGGGCCCGTTAGTTCTCGCTGCGGCTCGGGCGGGGAACGTGCGGGATGTGTATGTGTCAGGTACTGTGGGAGCGCTCCCACCAGTGATGTGTTGAAGAGTCGTCGGTTCGGAGCGGGGTGTCAAGGGAGTGGGCGTGGCGAACCGCGTTCAGTTATCGGCCCGTTAGCTAACTCCGGGGCGAGGTGCGGCAGCGTTACATGTCATGACAAATCGGCCGCCGGTGCGTCGACGTGCGGCACTGTTAGATTCCAGGCCAGCGAGTTGTGTGTAGGCGAGGAGGGCGGAGCCCATGGCAAGCCACGGAGCGCGGGGGCGTAGTGGTGGTCGGCCCACCCTCGAAGAGGTGGCCGCGCGGGCCGGGGTGGGGCGCGGGACCGTGTCGCGGGTGATCAACGGGTCGCCGCGGGTCAGCGACGCCACCCGGGCCGCCGTCGAGGCCGCCGTCGAGGAGCTCGGTTACGTTCCGAACACCGCCGCCCGCGCCCTCGCCGCCAACCGCACCGACGCCATCGCCCTGGTCGTCCCCGAGCCGGAGACCCGGTTCTTCGCGGAGCCGTACTTCTCGGACATGCTCCGCGGTGTCGGCGCCGAACTCTCCGACACCGAGATGCAGTTGCTGCTGATCTTCGCGGGCAGCGACCGGGAGCGGCAGCGGCTCGCCCAGTACCTGGCCGCGCACCGCGTCGACGGCGTCCTGCTGGTCTCCGTGCACGCCGACGACCCGCTGCCCGACCTCCTCGCCCAGCTGGAGATCCCGGCCGTGATCAGCGGCCCGCGCTCCGCGGCCGAGACGCTGACCTCCGTCGACTCCGACAACTACGGCGGCGGCCGCTCCGCCGTCGAGCACCTGCTCGCCTCCGGCCGCCGCACCATCGCGCACATCACCGGCCGCCTGGACGTCTACGGCGCCCAGCGCCGCGTCGACGGCTACCGCGACGCCCTGCGCGACGCCGGCCACGAGGTCGACGAACTCCTCATCGAGCCGGGCGACTTCACGGAGGAGGGCGGCCGGCGCGCGATGTCCGTGCTGCTGGACCGGCACCCCACCCTCGACGCCGTCTTCGCCGGCTCGGACGTGACGGCGGCGGGCGCCCGCCAGGTGCTGCGCGAGGCGGGCCGCCGGATCCCCGACGACGTGGCGCTGGTCGGGTACGACGACTCGGCGATCGCCCGCCACATGGACCCGCCGCTCACCAGCGTCCGCCAGCCCATAGTGGAGATGGGCCGCGCGATGATCGACCTCCTCCTCGCGGAGATCGCCGACCGCCGCCCGGCCGCGTCCCGGGAGCTGGAGCGGCGGCACGCGGTCCTGCCGGCGGAGCTGGTGGTGCGGGCCTCGTCCTAGTCCCGACCGGTCCCGGACGGGCGCGCTACCGCCCCTGGGCCCCGCCGGGGCGGACCGCGTCCCAGCCGCCTTCCGGCAGGTCGAAGGCCGTGTTGACGGCGGCCGCCGGGTCGGGTGGCGGGCCCGCCAGGGTGCGGGCCTCCAGCGCGCAGTGGGCCGGTGCCGCGCAGGCGGGGTCGTCGGCCGGTGCGCCGAGTTCGGCGGCGATGGCCTCGGCCGGGGCGCGTTCGTGCGACAGCTACGTCGCGATCTCGGCGACGTCTCTGACACAGGCGCTGTGTCAGGACCAGTTCCACACCTGGTTGATGCTGCCCGCGCAGCCCCATACCTGCACCGTTTCACCGTCCTGGCCGGAGGTGGCGGCCTCCGCGTCCAGGCAGAAGCCGTCCGGGACGCTGACCAGCGTTCCTCCGTCGCCGAGCCGCCACATCTGGGCGCTCAGGCCGTCGCAGGTCGCGGCCCGGATCTTCTGTCCGTGAGCGGCGGTATCGGCGTCCAGGCAGCGATGGCTGCCCTGGTTGACGACGAGGTACCGGGAGCTCTGACCGGGCACGCGATACAGCGCCCACTTCTGAGTGGCCGTGCCTTTGCACCCCCACACCTGGACGTTCGGGGCGCGGGTGTCGAGACACCTGGCGACCGAGGCGGCGTTGACGCTCTGTGTCACGGTGACCGGCCCGGCCCGGACCGGCCCGCGCGGGTTGTCGTACAGCAGCGTCTTGGTATGCGCGCCGACTTTCCCGTCGGCAGTGGTACCGGCCTCGGTCTGGAAGGCCCTGACGGCTGCGAGGGTCTCCTGCCCGAACCGCCCGTCCGCCGTGACGTACAGGCCATGGCCGGCGAGGAGTGCCTGCAGGGCCTCGACGCAGTCGCCGGTGGCTCCCGACGCGATCTCTGCGGGGCACGCGCCGGTGCGGATGTCCAGCGTCGCGGGATCCCGTGTGGCCGCCGGACTCGGCGCCTCTGTCGCCGCGTGGTGGTCCGCCTTCGACGGACTGGCTGTGGGCGCCTCCGGCGAACTGCTGGGCGCCGGGGCCGGGCTCTCCGCCACGGCCGACGAGGTCTCGGGCGCGGTGCCGGCCGGCGCCGGGGCGTTTTCGTCCTGCGGCAGCAGCGCCACCGCCAGGCCTCCGGCGACCAGGACGCCCGCCAGGGCGGCGGCGCCCACGATCAGCTTTCTGCGTTTCCGGGGCGTGGGCGTGGGTGCGGGCGCGGACCCGGACGGGTCAGTGCCGGTGGGCGGGTCCCCGGGTGACGCGAGAGCGAAGGCGGCGGGCCGCTCGTCGTGGCGAGGTGTCCGCTGCGGGGCGGGCCGGGACGGCCGTCCGGTCGGCGCGGGCAGCTGGTGCCCGATCGCGGTCCGGAAAACCGCCTCCGGTGACGGACGCTGCTCGGGATCCTTGTCCAGACAGCTGCGGATGAACGCGGCCAGTTCCGCATCCACGGCCGCCGCACTCTCGAGGACCTTCTCCCGCGGCGGCTCAAAGGCCACCCGGTGCAGGACGTCGACCCCCGTGCCCTCGCCGAACGGCGCCTGCCCGGTGACGGCGTAGGCGAGGGCGGAGGCAAGCGAGAAGACGTCGGAGGCGGCGGTGACCTCCTTGCCTCTGACCTGTTCCGGGGACATGAAGGCAGGGGTTCCCACGTTCTGGCCCGTGGCGGTGATCGTGGTGCCGTCGGTGGCCTGGACGACACCGAAGTCGATGACGCGGGCGCCGTCGGCCGCCAGGATCACATTGGACGGCTTGAGGTCACGATGGACGATCCCCGCGCGCCAGATGGCTTCGATCGCGCGGCCCATGTCGGCCAGCAGGCGCCAGGCGGCCGTGGCGTCGATCGGTCCGCGCGCGTCGACGACTTCGGCGAGAGTGGGCCCGGGGACGTACTCGGTGGCGACCCACACCAGATCATCGTCGCAGCCGCTGCCCAGCAGCCGGACGATGTGCGCCCCCTGGACGCGGTCCAGCGCGCCGACCTCGCGTTCGAAACGCTTGCGGAACTGGGGGTCCTCTGCGTATTCCGGCCGGATCACCTTGACGGCGGCCAAGCCCGCCCCGCCGGTGGTGTTCCGGCCCAGATAGACCCGGCCCATCCCGCCGCTGCCGAGAACCGACAGCAGGGCATAGGGACCGACCCGTACGGGATCCTTCTTCCGGAGCGGCACCGGAGGCGGCGGTTCCATGCCGACTGCCGTGTAGGCGAGCGCGTGGGACCGGCTGTATTGCGGGACGGACATGGGGATTCCGGTCTCTCGCGTGACGCGTACGACGTGCGCGACTGGTCTCGATCGGCATGAGGCTATCGCAACATACCTTCGAAATAAGCGAGTTGGCGTTCGAATCAACCTCGCACCACCTCGCCCGACAGCACCCTCGCGAGGATGACCTGCTCGATCTGGCAGGTGCCCTCGTACATACGGAAAAGGGCCTGTCGTCTGGATCACGCCGCAGACGCGGGCGGTCTGCCCGGCGGCTCCCAGCCGCGCGCCAGGATGTCGAAGACCGCCTCGACGGCGGCCCGGTGGTCCTGGCGACTGCGCGTGAGCGCCGGGATCTCGAGGACGAATCGAGCAAGAGCCGCACAGGCGAGGTCGTCGTGGCCGACACCGACCTCGTCGGCGATGGCTGCGCTGAGGGAGTCGGTGTGGCGGGTCCACATGTGTTCGGCGTACGCGCGCAGCACCGGGGTGGAGTCCACCAGCTTGGTGAACGCGTCCCGCTGCGGATGCGCCGCGACCGGCAGCCAGGTGTCGAGGGCGTGCTGCCGGAGGGCGTCGACGATGCTCTGCCCGGCGGCTCGCTGCCGCACCGCGGCGACCAGTTCCGACTCCCGGTCCGCGTCCTGGTCGAAGACCAGCGCCTCCTTGCCGCTGAAGTGCTTGAACACCGTGGTGGTCGACACGTCGGCCGCGTCGGCGATGTCGCGGATGCTCACCTGGTCGTAGCCGCGTTCCAGAAACAGTCGCAGCGCGGCGTCGGCGATGGCTTGCCGGGTGGCCGCCTTCTTGCGTTCGCGGCGGCCGACAGAGGGCTCGGTCATGTCTTGAGCATACCCAAAGGTTGCCCCAATGGCTAAGTTGACTCGTTGCACTTTTCTACTCGGTCTGCTTTTCTGAGGGTGTCGACACCCTGTACCGACCGACGCAAGGAGCACCCATGACATCCATGCACTCCCCCGAACCCGCCCGCGCCCGCATCAGCGTCATCGGCGCCGGACCCGGCGGACTGACCTGCGCCCGCATCCTCCAGCGGCACGGCCTCGCGGTCACCGTCCACGAACGCGACCCGGGCCCCGACGCACGCGACCAGGGCGGCACCCTGGACCTGCACGCCGACAACGGCCAGCTCGCCCTGCGCGAGGCCGGCCTGCTCGACGAGTTCTTCGCACTGGCCCGCCCCGAGGGGCAGGAAATGCGCCAGCTGGACCCGACCGGCAAGATCATGTTCCACAAGGTCCCGGAGGCCGGCGAGCTCTTCAAACCGGAGATCGACCGCGGCCGGCTGCGCAACCTGCTGCTCGGCTCCCTGCGGCCGGGGACCGTGCAGTGGGGCAGCGCCCTCGACACGATCGGCGGACCCGCCGACGGGCCTCGGCAGCTGCGTTTCACCGACGGCACGACCGCGGAGGCCGATCTGGTCATCGGTGCCGACGGAGCATCCTCCCGGGTACGCCGGGCCGTGTCCCCCGCCGTCCCCGAGTACACCGGGGTGAGTTTCCTGGAGGCATGGTTCTCCGACGTGGAGAACCGGCACCCCGAGATCGCCGAGCTGGTCGGCCCGGGCAGCGCCGCGGCGGCCGACGGCGACCGCGGCCTGTTCGCCCAGCGCAACGGCGGAGACCACATCCGCGTCTACGCCATCCGGCGTGCTCCGGTCGACTGGATCAGCGCGAACAGCCTGGCCGCCGACGACACCGACGGCATCCGCGCCCTGCTGCTCGACGAGTACGCCCACTGGTCGCCCCGCATGCGCCGGATGATCACCGAAAACGACGGCCGCTACGTCGACCGCCCGATCTTCGCCCTCCCGGTCCCGCACACCTGGGAACCCCACCCCACGGTGACCCTGCTCGGCGACGCCGCCCACCTCATGCCCCCGCTGGGCGTCGGCGTCAACCTCGCCATGCTCGACGCCGCCGAACTCGCCCTCGCCCTCGTGCGCGCATCCACCGTCGACGACGCCGTCCGCACCTACGAGAAGACCATGCTCGCCCGCTCCACCGAGACGGCCAGAGCCCTTGAGGGCGGCGCCGAGCACCTGCTGTCCGCCGACCTCCCCGACTTCGACGCCCAGCCCTGAGCGCACCCGACCGGCCCGCGCAGCGAAGCCGCGGTCGGTCCCGGTCCGGGCCGTTTCCGGGATCACCGCGCGGACCGGAGGAAGATGCCCGCGACGTGGAGTCCGGCCAGGCGGACGGTTGCCGTCTTCCGGTAGCGGGTGGCGATGCCGCGTCACTCTCACCAACGGGCCTTGGAGGTGGCGTAGTCGGTTGGCCGTTGGCGCAATCCGGGGTTGTGTCGAGGCCTTTGGCGAGCGACGACACGACGGCAGGTCCCGTGACCGGCGTCCGGTACCGCGCGCCGCGGCCGGCTTTCGCGTCGGTTCCGGTGCGGGGGTCGGGTCTGTGATCCTGTGGCAGACACCCGCCCCTGATTGGCGCAGGGGCGGGTGTCGTGCTCAGGGCCGGATCAGTTGCCGGCGCAGAGGACGAAGCTGACCGTGTCGCCGTTCTTGACGGTCTTCGGAGCGTGCGGGGACACCTCGATCACCGAATTCGGCTTGCACTTCGGAGCGGTCCCCTTGCTGACGGTGCCGAGCTTGGTCTGGGTCTTCAGGAGGTACGCCTCGGCACTCTTCAGGTCCCAGCCCCAGAGGTCTGCCGCGATGGGCTTCTCGCCGTCGACGGCATAGAGCAGGGTGGTGGCGTCCCTGTCGGGGGCGGCCGTCCTGGCGGCGGCCGTCTTGGTGGCGGCCGCCGGCTGCGAGCCGCTCGCGCTCATCGCGGCCAGGGCGGTGCCCCCGCCACCCAGGACGATCACGGTGGCGACGGCGGCGATGCCGACGGCCCGGCGGCGCCGGGTACGGCGCACGATCCGGGGCGCGTCGAAGTCCGGCGCATCGGCGGAGTTCGCGTACTGGTTCATGGCATTCATCAGTTCCTCTTCGAATGGGGTGCGGCCGGAAGGCCGTGCGTCGCCGTACGAGGTCATCGGATTCCTTCCGTGTGCCGTCGTGGTGAAGGGTCGGAGAGTGCGGGGAACTGGTTTCTGAGCTTCTCGATGCCCCGGGCGAGCTGGGAGCGGACCGTGCTCGGCGAGATGTCGAGATCGGCGGCTATCTCGGCGTCCGAGAGATCATGGAAATACCGGAGCACCACCACCGTTCTCATCCGCATGGGCAGTTGCTGCAGTGCGCGCACCAACTGGTCCCTGCTGTCGACCTGCCCGTACTCGTCGCCGGGGGCGGCCCGGTCGGGGCCGTCCGAATGCGAGACCGTACGGCGGAAGCGGCGCCAGCGGTCATTGGCCAGGTTGATCATGATCCGCCGTATGTAGGCGTCCGGAGCGTCCTTCGCCGCGATGGTGCGCCATTTGCGGCAGGCCCGCTCCAGGGTTTCCTGGACCAGGTCCTCCGCCGTCTCCCGGTTTCCCGTGAGGACGAGGGCGCCCCGGAACAGCGCGGCCGACCGAGTGGTCACGAATGCCTGGAAGTCCGTCTCCACACGCTCCTCCCTTCCTGTCACCCCTCCTCGACGGGGCAGCCGCGGGATCTGCTGCACGAGCGCGGTGAGACCTGGGTCACAGTCCTCGGGTGAGGGCGGAGCCCGGAACATCCCCACCCGTCCGCTCGCTGTCGATCCGAAACGGTAGGTGGTCTGGATCGTTGATCCCCCCTCAGCGAACTGGTGTGGGGAGCTTCTTGAAGGCCTCGGCATGGGATCGGACAGCAGATCGAAAATCCGGCCGCGCCAGGCCGCCGTTTGGCCGAGCCGGGAAACCAAAAGGCCCCTGGCCTGCGTTTCCGCAGGCCAGGGGCCTTTTGTTCAAGGGTGAGTGACGGGACTCGAACCCGCGACATCCTGGACCACAACCAGGTGCTCTACCAGCTGAGCTACACCCACCACGACCGGTGGTGACTTTGTGGTTTCTCCGACCGGCCGAGAAAAAGTGTACAGGGTCCGAAGGGGTGCTCGCGCACGGCTTTCCCGGCGGCCCTCCGGAGACCTGCCGGACGTCTCCGGGACCGCTCCCGGGCGGCTCCCGGACGGCTATTCCGCAGGCAGGACGTGCTTGGCCGCGATCGTCCGCGCGGTGTCCGAGTCCGGGCCGGGCTGCGGTACGAAGATGGCCTCGCGGTAGTAGCGCAGTTCGGCGATCGACTCGCGGATGTCGGCGAGGGCGCGGTGGTTGCCGTTCTTCTCCGGGCTGTTGAAGTAGGCCCGCGGGTACCAGCGCCGGGCCAGCTCCTTGACGCTGGACACGTCGACGATCCGGTAGTGCAGCCAGCCCTCCAGGGCCGCCATGTCCCGGGCGAGGAAGCCGCGGTCGGTGCCGACGGAGTTTCCGCACAGCGGGGCCTTGCCGGGTTCCTTCACGTGTTCCCGTACGTAGGCCAGGACCTGCTCCTCGGCCTCGGCGAGCGTCGTGCCGCCGGCCAGCTCGTCGAGCAGGCCGGACGTGGTGTGCATCTGCCGCACCACCTCCGGCATCGTCTCCAGTGCCTTGGCCGGCGGACGGATGACGATGTCCACGCCCTCGCCGAGCACGTTCAGCTCGGAGTCGGTGACCAGTGCGGCCACCTCGATGAGCGCGTCGTCGGACAGCGAGAGGCCGGTCATCTCGCAGTCGATCCACACCATGCGATCGTTCATGCGACCACCCTAAAGCTGACGTCGGCGTTTGTGGGCCCCCGGTGCAACGCCGACGTCTGCGGGGACTGCCGCCCCGCGCCCCCGCATCATCGGCCTACGGCCTCGTCCTCGAACGCCGGACGGGCTGAGACGGCAGCTGAGTGCCGTCTTCTCGGGCTCGCTCCTTGTCCTGCCGAGTCGAGCGGTGGGTGGGCGAGGGCCGGGGCCCGCCCACCCGAGGGTGCCGGGTGGGCGGGGGAAGGGTCAGCTGCCGGTGCGGGGACCCGGGAGGCTGGCCGAGAGGCCTACCGTTGCTGTCCTGCGGGTCTGCATCGGCAGTACGCCCTCGGGGTACGGGACCGCGAGCGGGCCCGTCGGCGGCAGCGGGGCCGGTTCCGGGGTGTCGGGGCGGTCGGACTGCGGGCGGCGTGCCCGGTACGCGGCCCGGTACGCCGCCGGGGACGAACCCAGCTGACGGCGGAAGTGACCGCGCAGGGCGACGGGGGAGCGGAAGCCGCAGCGGCCCGCCACCTCGTCCACCGAGTAGTCCGACGTCTCCAGGAGGCGCTGAGCCTGGAGGACCCGTTGCGTGATCAGCCACTGGAGCGGGGCCGACCCCGTCAGCGAGCGGAAACGGCGGTCGAAGGTGCGGCGCGACATGTACGCGCGCGCCGCCAGCGTCTCCACGTCGAACTGCTCGTGGAGGTGCTCCAGCGCCCAGGCGACGACCTCGGCGAGCGGGTCGGCGCCGATCTCCTCTGGTAAAGATCGATCGAGGTAGCGCTCCTGACCGCCCGAGCGGCGCGGCGGGACCACCAGGCGGCGGGCGAGCGCACCGGCCGCCTCGTTGCCGTGGTCCGTCCGCACGATGTGGAGACAGAGATCGATTCCGGCCGCCGTACCGGCCGACGTGAGGACGTCGCCGTCGTCCACGAAGAGTTCTCGCGGGTCGACGTGCACCGACGGATAGCGCTTGGCCAGCGTCGGCGCGTACATCCAGTGGGTGGTGGCCGGGCGGCCGTCCAGCAGGCCTGCGGCGGCCAGCACGAACGCGCCCGTGCACAGCCCGACTATGCGGGCCCCTTCTTCATGGGCGCGGCGCAGCGCGTCCAGCGCATCTTCCGGTGGCGGCGCGGTGATCGAGCGCCAGGCCGGTACGACGACCGTCCCGGCGCGCGAGATCGCTTCCAGGCCATGCGGCGCGGTGAGTTCCAGGCCCCCTGTGGTCCGCAGCGGGCCTTCCTCACCACCGCACACCAGCAGTCGGTAGCGCGGTACGCCGGCGTCCTGGCGGTCTATCCCGAACACCGACAGCGGTATGGAACTCTCGAAGATGGGGCCGCCGCTGAACAGCAGCACCGCGACGATCTCCTTGCGGCGTCGCCCGGACAGTTTCCGGGCCGCGGCTTCCGGCGCGGCAGTGGAGTCGTGGCTCATCCTGCTAAGCCCCCCTCGGTGGTCGCGGCTCCTCGGTTGTGTCGCTCCTGCACGTTTCCCCTCGGTCCTGCACGAGTCCCCCGCCGTAAGACGTCAAGATCGAATCTACTGGTTTCCGCAGTGTCGCGTTGACCAGTTCGACACGCCGTCGATTGTCGACATGACAACTTGGCGTGAAGCATTCGATCACGAAGGGTTGCACTCACGGGCCGTGCAGGGAAGTGCGCCTCGTCGCCGTGGCCAAACCGCGTAGGGTGCGGAGGGTCCCGCAGACCCTTTCCGTGCAGGTGGAACGGGGGTTGGGGGGTGGGTGGCGCCCCTCTTGCACAGGTCCGCCAAGTTGGCTGAAAAGAAGCGTTGGTGTGCACGGAAACCGGTCAGTCGACCGGTGTAGTGCTCCGGGTGTGACGTCCGCCTCCCCGGGGCGCCGCCCCACGCTCGGCGCCGGGCCTCGCGCCGAGCTCCGAGCGGCGCAGCAGGAAGCGACACGCGACGGTGACGGCGGCGAGGCCGAGGGCGGTGCCGGCCGCGCCGGCCGGCGGGGTGCCGTACCAGAGGAGCACGACGGGGACGAGCGCGCAGGAGAACGCGGCCCAGCGAACCACGTCGCCGGCGGTGTCCGGAGCGCGGCGCGGGGAGGGGCCGTGATGCGGGGAGGAGGTGCGGTGCGGGGAGGGGGTGCGGTGCGGGGAGGGGGTGCGGTGCGGGCCGGGGGCACGGCGCGGGCGGGGGGTGGTGGGGCGCGGTCCGGACATGGTCGTACTCCCTCGTCGTGCTCCCTTGTGCTCCCTCGTGACGCACTCGTACCGGGATCAACGCGCGTTCGAGCGGTCGGTCACCGTGCGTGGGCTCCGGTGCTGTCCGAATCCTGTGCAAACCGCCTGTACGGGGCAGCAACCATTGCGTTACGGGCGCGGCTCGTGCATGCTCCCTGGAACCCCTAACCGACTCCGGGGAAGGTCCCCTACGGAGAGTGCGCGGGATCTGGGCTGAGGAGGCGTGCCGCCGTACCCTTGGGGGTATGGGGTTGGGAAGATGTTTCCCGGACACAGCTCCGCCGCACACTGTCGGCCCTCCCACAAAGGATCACAACGCCGAGACAGCCATGGCCGGTCACGAATTCTTCGATCCAGCGGACCGCAAGCGGCCGGTCGCCGACCCCACGGCGGCCGATGCGCTGGCGGCGGAAGAGTCACGCCCTTCCTGCGATCCCGCCTTCAAACACGGAGTGGTCGTCGGCTTCGACGGCTCCACCTCCAGTGAGCGCGCCCTCGCCTATGCGATCGGGATGGCACACCGCTCCCGCGCAGGGCTGATCATCGTCCACGTCGCCAACCGACTGCCGACCACCGTGTGGGCCGGCTGCGAGCCACCCGTCTTCGTCGACGTTCCGGACCACCGCACCGAGGTGCTCGGTCTCGAACTCGCCTGCGCCGACTACCTGGCCGAGGTGCCCTGGATCCTCGTCGAGCGCGGCGGTGACATCTGCCACGAACTCGAAGAGGTGGGGCGGGAGTACGAGGCCGACGCGATCGTCGTGGGGTCGACCCACGGGATCGTCGGGCGGATCTTCGGCTCCGTCGCCGGGCGGCTCGCCAAGCGGGCCAAGCGGCCTGTCGTTGTCATTCCGTAACTCCACGTTCCCCCAGGTGAGATGTGGAGTGGGAACGGTCCGGCTCTCTTCGTGCAGGGCCTGAAATTCCTGGCGTGCAGAGGTGTTTGTGCCCTTGTGAAGGGCATATATCGGTCACCGCGCACAACTGCACAAAGCATGAAGGGAGCCCGCCGTGGACAACGACGTCTCTGCGGGAAGCGGAACCACCACCGTGGCCGGCCGACTCGCCCTGGGTATCACCCTGTTGGCGTTCGGACTCGGTACCACCGGTGTCATCGACGACGTCACCACCTCCGACGCCGTGTCAATCGCCCACTACGTGGGCGGAGTCGCCCTCTTCCTCGTCGGCCTGCTGGCCTTCCGTGACCGGGACACCGCGAACGGCACGGGCTATGTGGCCCTCGGCGCCCTCTGGTTCACCTGGGCCGTCTCGTCCGGTGGCCACACCTCGGCCAACGGGGCCGGGCTCTTCCTGCTCCTCTTCGCCCTCGTGGCCCTGTCGTTGACCCTCGCGGGCGGCGACCAGCTCGGACAGGGCATGCACGGACTGCTGTTCCTGGCGATGCTGCTGCTCGCCGTCGCGCAGTTCGCCGACAGCTCGTCACTGACCAAGGTCGGCGGCTGGGTTGCGGTGGCGGCGGGGGCGGTGGCCTGGTACGCCGCGACGGCCGCGCTCGCGCACTGGCCGACGGTGCTGCCGGGGCGGGCTGCCGGTCGGGGGGTGACGGCCCACGGCTGATATGGCAGCCGACGCCGGGGAGTTGGGCGTCCCCGGCGACAAATAGAGCGGACCCCCCCGTGGCTTGGTGGCACACGTGGGGGTCCGTTCGGTTTCGTCGGCCTGCCTGCACAGCCAAACGGTCCTACTCCACCGTCACCGACTTGGCGAGGTTCCTGGGCTTGTCGATGTCGCGGCCCAGGACCTTCGCCGTGTGGTAGGCGAGGAGTTGGAGGGGGATGCCCATCAGGATCGGGTCGAGTTCGTCCTCGTTCTTCGGGACGACGATCGTGCGGTCCGCCTTCTCCTGGTGCTGGTGGGCCACCGCCAGGATCTTGCCGTGGCGGGCCTTGATCTCCTCCAGGGCCGCGCGGTTCTTCTCCAGGAGGTCGTCGTCGGGGACGATCGCCACCGTGGGGAGGGCCGGCTCGATCAGGGCCAGCGGGCCGTGCTTGAGCTCGGACGCCGGGTAGGCCTCCGCATGGATGTAGGAGACCTCCTTGAGCTTCAGGGACGCCTCGCGGGCCACCGGGTAGCCCCGGACGCGGCCGATGAAGAGCATCGAGCGGGCCTCGGCGTACTCCGCGGCCATCTTCTCGATCTCCGCCTCCTGGGCGAGGATCTCCGAGATCTGGGCCGGCAGCTTGCGCAGGCCGTCGATGATCCGCTTGCCGTCGCGGACGGACAGGTCGCGGATACGGCCGAGGTGCAGGGCGAGGAGCGCGAAGGCCACCGTCGTGTTCGTGAAGCACTTCGTCGAGACCACGCAGACCTCGGGACCCGCGTGCACGTACGTGCCGCCGTCCGCCTCCCGCGCGATCGCCGAGCCCACCACGTTCACCACGCCCAGCACCCGCGCGCCCTTGCGCTTCAGCTCCTGGACCGCGGCGAGCACGTCGTACGTCTCACCGGACTGGGAGACCGCGATGTACAGGGTGTCGGGGTCGACCACCGGGTTGCGGTAGCGGAACTCCGACGCCGGCTCGGCGTCGGCCGGGATGCGGGCCAGCTCCTCGATCAGCTGGGCGCCGATCATGCCCGCGTGGTACGACGTGCCGCAGCCGAGGATCTTCACCCGGCGCACGGCACGCGCGTCACGGGCGTCCAGGTTGAGGCCGCCGAGGTGCACGGTGGAGAAGCGGTCGTCGATCCGGCCGCGCAGCACGCGGTCGACCGCGTCGGGCTGCTCGAAGATCTCCTTGTGCATGTAGGTGTCGTGGCCGCCCATGTCGTACGACTCGGCCTCCCACTCCACGGTGGTCGGCTCGGCCGTCGTCCGGGTGCCCTCGGTGGTGTAGGTGCGGAAGTCGTCGGCCTTGAGGGTGGCCATCTCGCCGTCGTCGAGCGTCACTATCTGGCGGGTGTGGGTGACCAGGGCCGCGATGTCCGAGGCGACGAACATCTCCTTGTCGCCGATGCCGAGGACGACCGGGGAGCCGTTGCGGGCGACGACGATCCGCTCGGGGAAGTCGGCGTGCATGACCGCGATGCCGTAAGTGCCCTCGATCAGACGCAGCGCCTGGCGGACCTTCTCCTCCAGGGTCTCCGCCTGGGAGCGGGCGATGAGGTGGGTGAGGACCTCGGTGTCGGTCTCGGAGAGGAACACGACGCCGTCCGCCTCCAGTTTGCGGCGCAGCTCGGCGGCGTTGTCGATGATGCCGTTGTGGACGACGGCGACCTTCTGGTCCGCCGACATGTGCGGGTGGGCGTTCACGTCGGAGGGGGCGCCGTGGGTGGCCCAGCGGGTGTGGGCGATGCCGGTGGTGCCCTTGAAGCGCGCCGGGACCTTGGCCTCCAGGTCGCGGACCCGGCCCTTGGCCTTCACCATCTTCAGACCGGCCGTCTTCGGCGCGGAGACGACGATGCCCGCCGAGTCGTAGCCGCGGTACTCCAGCCGCTGGAGGCCTTCGAGGAGGAGGGGGGCGACGTCGCGCCTACCGATGTATCCGACAATTCCGCACATATATGGGTGTTCCGTATCCCTAAGCCGTAGTCATCCGTAGACCATGCGGCGCAGCTGCCGGAGGGTGAGCTCCGGCGGGGCGACCGCCCTGTACTTCAGATCCGCCGCGATCCGGTCGAAGATCTCCGCGTTGACCAGGCCTTCCGTCTGGAGCTCGCGGTGGCGGCGACGGACGTAGTCTGCGGTCGTCTCGTCGAAGTAGGCGAGCACGTCCTGGATCACCCGCAGCGCCTCGCCCCGGCTCAGGGGCGAGGATCGCGTCAGGTGATCAACGAGTTCGTCGTGCACCCGGTAGATCCTGGGGTACCGGCGCCGGTTTCGCAAGAATCCTGCCCGATTTCGGGCAACAGACTGTTGAATCTCTTATGGGGTGCTGTTCGCAGCCTGTCCATCCTGTGTCTTGCGCCACGTCGCTTGTGGAGACGATTTTCAGACGCCATGGACATTCCTCGTATGGGCGTACCCGATGAGCTCGCCGAGCGCATGAGCATGGCCGAGCAGCACGAGTACCTCCGCGCCAAGTTCTCCCGGCGCTCCATGATCAGAGGCGGCGCCGTGACGCTCGGCGCCGTCACGGGCGGCTCGCTCGTCATGGGCGGCACGGCCCAGGCCGCCGTCCCCACCCAGTCCTCCGCCCCCGCCACCCAGTACGTCGACGGCGCCTACGTGGCGCCGTTCGGCCGCCACCTGGCCTACGGCACCGACGCCAGCACGGAGATGACGATCTCCTGGCAGGTCCCGGTCGCGGTCAAGAAGCCCTTCGTCCGCATCGGCACCCACGCCTCGCACCTCTCGGTCAAGATCGACGCCGAGATCCGCACCCTGTACACCCCGGCCGGTATCGGCGCCAGCGGCGACCACACCCAGTACTACGTGCACGCCAAGCTGGCCAACCTCAAGCCCGGCCGCACCTACTTCTACGGCGTCGGCCACGAGGGCTTCGACCCGGCCTCGCCGCAGTTCGCCAGCACCATCGGCACCTTCACCACCGCGCCCTCGCACAAGGAGCCGTTCACCTTCACGGCCTTCGGCGACCAGGGTGTCAGCTACCACGGCCTGGCCAACGACAGCCTGATCCTCGGCCAGAACCCCAGCTTCCACCTGCACGCCGGCGACATCGCCTACGCCGACCCGGCCGGCGCCGGCAAGACCGCCGACACCGGCTTCGACTCCCGCGTGTGGGACCAGTTCCTGGCCCAGACCGAGTCGGTCGCCAAGTCCGTGCCGTGGATGGTGTCGTACGGCAACCACGACATGGAGGCCTGGTACTCGCCGAACGGCTACGGCGGCGAGGAGGCCCGCTTCTCCCTGCCCGACAACGGGCCGGACAAGAAGAACCTGCCGGGCGTCTACTCCTTCGTCCACGGCAACACGGCGATCATCTCGCTCGACCCGAACGACGTCTCCTTCGAGATCCCGGCGAACCTTGGCATCTCTGGCGGCACCCAGACCAAGTGGTTCGAGGCGCAGCTGAAGAAGTTCCGCGCCTCGAAGGACATCGACTTCATCGTCGTGTTCTTCCACCACTGCGCCTACTGCACCTCCACGGCGCACGCCTCGGAGGGGGGCGTGCGACAGGAGTGGGTGCCGCTGTTCGAGAAGTACACGGTGGACCTGGTCATCAACGGCCACAACCACCAGTACGAGCGCACCGACGTCATCAAGGGCAACACCGTCGTCAAGAAGCTCCCGATCGGCGAGACGGCCTACTCCGAGACCGAGGGTGTCGTCTACGTCACCGCGGGCGCGGCCGGCCGCAGCCTCTACGCGTTCACCGCCCCGGACTCCTACGAGGGCCACCTGAACGAGGTCGACTCCGTCGCCTCCTTCATCAACACCAAGGACGGCAAGGTCAACGAGACCGTCGCCTGGTCCCGGGTGCGTTACCTCAACTACTCCTTCCTGCGCGTCGACGTCGAGCCCGCACCGCGCGGCCAGTACGCCAAGCTGAAGGTGTCGGGCATCGCCGAGACCGGCGACCGCATCGACCACTTCACCGTGGCCCGCAAGGCCAAGTAAGGCCCAGTAAGACCAAGTAGCACCGCCGTGCGCCGGAAGGCAGGGCGCAGGGCACCCGCAGGCGGTCCTCACAAGCGTTTGAGGACCGCCTGTTTGGCCCTCGTGAACTCCTCGTCCGTGAGCACCCCCGCGCGGTGCAGCTCACCCAGTTCGCGGAGCCGCCGCAGCAGCGCGTCGTGATCGGCCCCGGCCGCCGCCTCCGGCTCCTGGGACGCCTCCGCCGCGTCGGCCGCCGACGGATGCGGCAGCCGCGCCTGCACCGCCGCCGCGACCAGCGCCATCAGCGGATCCCGCTTGAACCCCCACAACTCCAGCGCGTTCGGGTCGTACTTGGCCCGGACCTCGACCGGCGCACCGCGCACCCGGAACCGCAGATGGCCGTTCTCCAGCCCGGCGGACGGCTGCCACTCCACGCCGAGGATGTCCGCCAGGGCGAGTGTGCGCGGACCCGCGGCGGCCTTGACGTCCTCCGTCTTCCAGTTCCACTCCAGCTGGACCCGCTCCCCGTCGAACGACGCCGTGCCGTCCCCGGCGGAGACCGACAGCGGCAGCGGCGGCCCCGGCAGCAGGAACTCGCCCACCGGCGTGCCCGGCACCTCTTCGAGGAGCAGCGCGTCGCGCACCTCGTCCGTGAAGTACTCGGCGACCCCGTACCGGTCCGACTCGACGGTCAGCCGATAGGGGTCGTGGGGTTCGGCAAGGCGGCCGCCGGTGGCGTGCAGCAGCGGATCGGCGCCGTCCCGCAGCCGCAGTCTCAGCCGCCCCTGCTTGCGGCCCTGCTCGAACGAGATCCCCGCCAACGCGCCCAGCGGCACGACCAGTTCACCCAGCACCCGGCGCAGCACACCGACGTTCCGGTCCCGTCCGGGAGTCAGCCGCAGGGCGTCTCCGTCGAAGACCCAGATGCCGTCCTTCTGGATGATTTCCGCCATGCGGGGATTGTTCCACCGGAAGTGCGGGAGAGTGGTCTCGACCAATCCTGGTTCGGTCTCACCCCCCCCCGCTGAAGGGAGCGCATGTGCGAACGCACCGCAGAACGACTCCCCGAACTCTCCGAACGTCCCGAACTCCCCGTCTGGCCCGCGTCCTTGGATCCCTGCTGCTCGTCGCGGCGGCCGGTGCCTTCACGGTCGGCGCCACCCCGGCGTCCCCCGCGACCGCGCCCACCCCGCTCGGCCAGGTCGTCCCGGCGCCCGCGTCGGTCACGCCCGGCGGAGCGCCGTACCGCATCACCCGGGACACCGCCATCCGCGTCGACGGCTCCGGGGAGGCCCGCCGGGTCGCCGGGTACCTCGCGGACCTGCTGCGCCCGTCGACCGGCTACCGGCTGCCCCTGACCACCCACGGCACCGCGGGCATCCGGCTGCGCCTGGCCCCCGGCCCGTTCGGCGCCGAGGGCTACCGGCTCGACAGCGGCCGCGACGGCGTCACCGTCACCGCCGCCGAGCCCGCCGGCCTCTTCCACGGCGTCCAGACCCTGCGCCAGCTGCTCCCCGCGGCCGTCGAGAAGGACACCGTGCAGCCCGGCCCCTGGCTGGTCGCCGGCGGCACCGTCGCCGACCGCCCCCGCTACGCCTACCGCGGCGCGATGCTCGACGTCTCCCGGCACTTCTTCACCGTGGCCCAGGTCAAGCGCTACATCGACCAGCTGGCCCTCTACAAGATCAACGAGCTGCATCTGCACCTCAGCGACGACCAGGGCTGGCGCATCGCGATCGACTCCTGGCCGCGGCTGGCGAGCTACGGCGGCTCGACCCAGGTCGGCGGCGGCCCGGGCGGTCACTACACCAAGGCCCAGTACGAGGAGATCGTCCGGTACGCGGCCTCCCGCTACCTGGAGGTCGTCCCCGAGATCGACATGCCAGGGCACACCAACGCCGCCCTCGCCTCCTACGCCGACCTCAACTGCGACGGCACCGCACCGCCGCTGTACACGGGCACGGAGGTCGGCTTCAGCTCGCTGTGCGCCGGAAAGCAGGTGACGTACGACTTCGCCGACGACGTCATCCGCGAACTGGCCGCCCTCACCCCCGGCCGCTATCTCCACATCGGCGGCGACGAGGCGCACTCCACCAGCCACGAGGACTACGTCACGTTCATGGACCGGGTGCAGCCGATCGTCGCGAAGTACGGCAAGACGGTGATCGGCTGGCACCAGCTGACCGGCGCCCACCCGGCGCCCGGGGCCCTCGCCCAGTACTGGGGCCTGGACGACACGAGCGCCGACGAGAAGGCCCAGGTGGTCAGAGCCGCCCGGAGCGGCACCGGGCTGATCCTCTCGCCCGCCGACCGGGTGTACCTGGACATGAAGTACACCGAGGACACCCCGCTGGGCCAGGACTGGGCGGGCCTGGTGGAGGTGCGGCGGTCGTACGACTGGGACCCGGGCGAGTACCTCGCCGGCGCCCCCGGTTCGGCCGTCAGGGGCGTCGAGGCGCCGCTGTGGACGGAGACCATCGTGACGAACGCCGACATCGACTACATGGCCTTCCCACGGCTGCCGGGCGTGGCGGAGCTCGGCTGGTCCCCGGCCGCCACCCACTCCTGGGACGCCTACAAGGTGCGGCTCGCCGCGCAGGCCCCGCGCTGGGACGCCCTCGGCATCGCCTACTACCGCTCGCCGCAGGTGCCCTGGCCCGCGCACTAGGGTGAAACCAGGGTGAAACGACCGACGGGCTCCCCCGAGGACCGTACTCGGGGGAGCCCGTCCGCCCGGATCAGAACCCCGCGACGGGATTTTTCAGGGTTCCGACCAGCTGGAGGGCGCCCGAGGGGTCCGCCAGGTCCACCATCTGCCGGTTGTCGCGCAGCTGGAGCCGGTTGAGGCAGGACAGCGCGAACTCGGGCGCGAACATGTCGTACTGCGCGAACTTGTCGGCGAGTTCGGGCGCCGACTCCTGGTACTCACGGGTGACCTCGGCGACCGTCCGCCAGAAGTCGTCCTCCGTCAGGACCCCCTCGGTCGCGAGGTTCGCGGCGAGGAAGCGGAAGAAGCAGTCGAAGACGTCCGTGAAGATGGAGAGCAGCTTCTTGTCCTCGGGGACCTCGACGCGCAGCCGCTCGACCGTCGGCGGCAGCACCGCGTCCGGGTCCATGACCGCGATCTCCTCGGCGATGTCCTTGTAGACCGCCCGCCGCACCACACCGTCCTCCAGGACCAGGATGACGTTCTCGCCGTGCGGCATGAACACCAGGTCGTAGGCGTAGAAGCTGTGCAGGAGGGGCGTGAAGTAGGCCCGGAGGTAGGCGCGCAGCCACTCCCGCGCCGGCAGCCCGCTCCGCTCGACCAGCGCGGCCGCGAAGGAGGCGCCCTCGTGGTCCACGTGCAGCAGGGAGGCCATGGTCGCGAGCGACTCGCCCTCCCGGAGGGACGGCACCGGGCTCTCCCGCCACAGCGCGGCCAGCATCTTCCGGTACGGCGAGTAGCGGTCGGTCGCCTTCTCGTACTCCAGGTGCCGGTAGCCGACGGCCGCCCGCTCCCGGATGATCGACAGGCCGGTGGACTTGAGCACCGGGTCGTTGTCGATGAGCTGGGCCAGCCAGTCGTTGATGGCCGGGGTGGCCTCCATGTAGGCGGCGGAAAGCCCGCGCATGAAGCCCATGTTGAGGACCGAGAGAGCGGTCTTGACGTAGTGCTTCTCCGGGTGCGAGCTGTTGAAGAAGGTCCGGATGGACTGCTGGGCCAGGTATTCGTCGTCGCCCTCGCCCAGGCACACCAGGTGGCCGCGGGCGACCTCGGCGGCGAAGGTGACGGTGAGCTTGTTCCACCACTGCCAGGGGTGGACCGGGATGAGGAGGTAGTCGGCGGGGTCCAGACCCCGGTCGCGCAGGACGCCGTCGAAGCGCTCGACGGTCGCCGTGCCCAACTCGTCCCGTACGAAGGACTCGTACTCGATGCCGACCCCCGCCGTGAACGCGGCCCGCGACCGGTGGGCCGCCAGCCACACCAGCCGGACCGGGCTCGCGGTCTCCGGGGCGTACGACAGGTACTCGTGGACGCCGAAGCCGAGCCGCCCGTTGTTGGCGACGAAGCAGGGGTGGCCCTCGGTCATCCCGGTCTCGATCGCCTGGAAGCCGGCGCGGACGAGCTCGGCGACGGGGATCTGCGGCTTGGTGAGCTTGTAGCAGGTGCCGGAGAGGGTGGAGGAGATCTCCTCCAGGTAGACCGGCAGGACCTCGTCGCCGAGCCCCAGGGCGTCCTTCAGCTCGATGAAGAAGTCCAGGGCGGCGAGCGGGAGTTCGGCGCCGTCCCGGGTACGGGTGATCGAGTCGGCGTCCACCTGCCAGTGGTCCAGGGCGCGGCGGACGGCGGTGAAGCGGTAGCGGGTGAGCCCGTCGTCGCTGCGGACGACGTAACCGGCCCCTTCCTCCTCCGGGGTGATCAGGCGCTCGTGGGCGAACTCCGCAAGGGCCTTGCGTATGAGGAGCCGGTTGGCCTTCTCCCAGCGCTCGGGGGAGAGGTGGGCCACGGAGTCGGCGAGGGTCATACGGCGGCCACCGCCCGCTCGAACCGCTCCCGGGTGCAGTAGCTCAGCAACGCCTTCTTCTCCGGCTTCTGGATCTCCCGTACGGGCACGAACCCGACGGCCTCGTTCAGTGCGTGCACGGCCTTGTTGCCGACGTCCGGCTCGACGACGATCCGGCGGGTCGCCGGGTTCTCGAAGAGGTGGGCGACCACGGCGGTGATGACGGCCTTCGTGAAGCCGTGCACGGGGGTGTCGGTGGCGGGGGTGAGGAAGTGCATCCCGACGTCGCCGGGTTCGGGCTCGTAGAGCCCGACCAGCTCGCGGTGGGCCGGGTCGTAGTACTCCATGAGGAAGGCCGGCTCGCCGTCCTCGCCGAGGCCGAGGAGCGCGTGGTGGTGTTCGTCGGCCGCGATCTCCATGTACGCCCGCTCGACGTCCTCCGGCCGGGCGTCCTGCATCATCCAGTAGGCCGCCTTGGGGTGGGTGACCCAGCGGTGCAGCAGCTCGGCGTCCTTGAGGGGGTCGAGGGGACGGAAGGTGAAGGCCATCGTCATCGTGCTCATACCGCGAACTCCTGGAAGGCGATCGTCTTCTCCACCGGGTAGTACTCCGAGCCGAGCAGCTCGCGGATGATGTACGCGTTCCGGTAGGGGCCCATGCCCAGGTCGGGGCTGGTGATGCTGTGGGTGTGGACGCCGGCGTTCTGCAGGAAGACGCCCCGGCCGGTGACGTCGATCGCGTAGTTGCGGGCCACGTCGAAGTTGCCGTGCGTGTCGTAGCGCAGCCGGTCGTGGACGGGCCTGAGGAACTCGGGCTCGGCGTACCGGTAGCCGGTGGCCAGGACCAGGCCCTGGGTCTCGATCTCGTACTCCTTGCCCTGCTCCTCCTGGCGGAGGGAGAGGGTGTACGTGCCGTTGTCGTAGGCGGCCGCGGTCAAGGCGGAGTTGGTGAGCAGTCTGGTCGGCACCGGGCCGCCGAGGTTCTTCTGGTAGAGCAGGTCGAAGATCTCGTTGATCAGGTCGCCGTCGATGCCCTTGAAGAGGCTCTTCTGCTCGGCGGTGAGCCGGTAGCGGGTCGCCTCGGGCAGGGCGTGGTAGTAGTCGATGTACTCGGGGCTGGTCATCTCCAGCGTGAGCTTGGTGTATTCGAGGGGGAAGAAGCGGGGGGAGCGGGTCACCCAGTTCAGGCGGTAGCCGTGGACGTCGATCTCGCTGAGCAGGTCGTAGTAGATCTCGGCGGCGGACTGGCCGCTGCCGACCAGCGTGATCGACTCCTTGGACTGGAGTTCCTGCTTGTGCCGCAGGTAACGCGAGTTGTGGATGAAGTCGCCGCCCAGGCCCCGGCAGGCCTCGGGGATGTGGGGCGGGGTGCCGGTGCCGAGGACCAGGTGACGGGCGCGGTAGGTCTCGCCGGCGGCCGTCGTGACGACGTAGACCTCGTCCGTGTCGTCGTACCGGACCTCCGTCACCGTCGTGCCGAAGCGGACGTTGGTCAGCCTGTTCGCGGCCCACCGGCAGTAGTCGTCGTACTCCACCCGCAGCGGATAGAAGTTCTCGCGGATGTAGAACGGGTACAGCCGGCCCTTCTCCTTCAGGTAGTTGAGGAAGGAGTACGGCGAGGTGGGGTCGGCCAGGGTGACCAGGTCCGACATGAACGGGGTCTGGAGGTGGGCGCCGTCCAGGAACATGCCGGCGTGCCACTCGAAGTCGGGCTTCGAGTCGAGGAAGACGCCGTCCAGTCCGGCGATCGGCTCGGTGAGGCAGGCGAGGCCGAGGTTGAAGGGCCCGAGCCCGATCCCCACGAAGTCATAGGTTTTGGTCGGGTGTTCAGGACGCGCGGTCAAGGGACTCTCCCAGGTACTGCTCGGCGTGGCCGGCGATCAGGTCGAGGACGGCGGCGATGTCGGCCGTCGTGGTCTCGGGGTTGAGCAGGGTGAACTTCAGGTAGTGGCGGCCGCCGACCTTGGTGCCCGCGACCACCGCGTCGCCGGAGGCGAACAGGGCCTTGCGGGCGTAGAGGTTGGCGCGGTCGATCTCGGCCGGGTCGGTGACGGCCGCCGGGATGTAACGGAAGACGAGGGTGGACAGGGACGGCTCGACGACGACGTCGTAGCGCGGGTCGGCCACGAGGAGCTTCCAGCCCTCCTCCGCCAGCTCGCAGACCTCGTCGAAGAGCTCGCCGATGCCGTCGGCGCCCATGGTGCGCAGGGTCATCCACAGCTTGAGGGCGTCGAAGCGGCGGGTGGTCTGGAGGGACTTGTCGACCTGGTTGGGGATGCGTTCGGTGACCATGCGGCGGGGGTTGAGGTAGTCCGCGTGATATGTGACATGGCACAGGGTCGACCCGTCCCGGACCAGCACCGCGGACGAACTCACCGGCTGGAAGAAGGACTTGTGGTAGTCCACGGTGACCGAGTCGGCGCGCTCGATGCCGGCGAGCCGGTCCCGGTGCTTCAGGGAGGCGAGCAGCCCGCAGCCGTAGGCCGCGTCGACGTGCATCCACACGCCGTACTGCTCGCACAGCTCGGCGATCCCCGGCAGCGGGTCGATGGAGCCGAAGTCGGTGGTGCCGGCGGTGGCGACGACCGCCATGGGTACCAGGCCGTCCTCCGTGCAGCGCTCCAGCTCGCGGGCGAGGGCGACGGTCTGCATCCGCTTGTCGGCGCCGACGGGGACGGAGACCACCGCGTCCGGGCCGAGGCCGAGCAGTTTCGCCGACTTCCTCACGCTGAAGTGGCTGACCTCGGAGGCGAAGATGCGCAGTTTGGCGAGCGAGTCGGTCTTCGACTCCTCCCGCGCCAGCAGCAGCGCCTGGAGGTTGGACTGGGTGCCGCCGGAGGTGAACACGCCGTCGGCGGCCGGGCCGAGGCCGATCCGCTCGGCCGTCCAGTCGATCAGTTTCCGCTCGATGAGGGTGCCGCCGGCCGACTGGTCCCAGGTGTCCAGGGAGGAGTTGACGGCGGAGAGCACCGCCTCGCCGAGCACCGCCGGGATGACCACCGGGCAGTTGAGGTGGGCGAGGTAGCGGGGGTGGTGGAAGTAGACGGCGTCCCGGAGGTAGACGTCCTCCAACTCGTCGAGGACCGCGGTGGTGTCGTGCAGCGGCCGGTCGAGGTCGATGCCGTCGATGCGGGGGGAGAGGGTGTCGACGGTGACGCCGGTGAACGGACGGTCGGTGGTGGCGAGTTTGGCCGCCACCCGCTCTACTCCTTCGGTCACGGAGCGGCGGTACTGCTCCGCGGTGAGGTCATTGAGCAGGTGCGAGCGCATGAGGGGGGCCTCCGGGACGTTCCGTGCGGGGGAGGGGAGCGATCGGCTCCACTTAGGTTAGCCTAACCTAAGTAACGCGAGTGAAACGCTGCCCCTCCCGTGACAGCCGTCACGTCGGCGGCCGTAACTGCTCGCCCGCCTCGGACTACTCGCCGGCCGCCCGGAGTTGTTCCTCCGTCAGACCCTGCCGCCAGTACCCGACGAAGGTGACCTTGCGCCGGTCGATCCCGCGCTCGCCGACGAGGTGCCGGCGCAGTTCCTTCACCTGTCCCGACTCCCCGGCGATCCAGGCGTAGGGGTGCGCGTGGGACGGGAGTTGCGCGGCGCGGATCTCCGCCACGGCATCGCGGCCGCCCACCAGCCAGGTGATCTCCGCGTCCGCCTCGGTGGCCACGTCCTGGACGTCCCCGGCGCACGGCACCTCCAGCCAGGCGCGCACCCGGGCACCGGCGGGGAGGGATTCGAGGACGGCGGTCGCGGCGGGTACGGCGGTCTCGTCGCCCCAGATCAGCACCAGGTCGGTGTCCTCGGGCGGCCGGAAGCGGATCGCCCGGTTGTCGGCGATCGCGGGTCCGAGCAGGATCACCCGGTCACCGGCGCGGGCCCGCGACGCCCACCGGGAGGCGGGCCCCGCGGGGGTGGCGGCCCCCGGCTCGACCCCGTGCAGCACGAAGTCGATGTCGATCTCGTCGGGGTCCCGGCGCAGCGCCCGCAGCGTGTACGACCGCATCACGGCCCGTACGTCGTCCGGGAGTTCGCGCCAGCCCTGCCACCACCCGTCGCCGAGCTCTGTCGGCACCGCGGGCTCGGTGTGTCCCTCGGCCGGGATGAACAGGGAGAGCGACTGGTCGCGTCCGTGGGAGTGGAAGTGCGCCAGGTCGGCGCCGGCGAAGGTGACCCGGACCAGAGACGGACCGAGCCGCCTCGTCCGTGCGACCTGGAGGGAGAAGAAACGGAACGGGGCGGCTACGGCCGTCGTCATATGTGCTCCTGAGACTCAGGAAGTTGTGTGGATGTGCTGCCTCTGGCGGGTCAGCTGACCTTCTTCGCCGTCTCGATCGCCTTGGCGAGGTTCTCCACCATCGCGACGCACTTGTCGTACGAGAAGATCGGCTCGGGGGAGCGGGCGATGACCTGGCCGGCCTTGACCGCGGGGAGCTTCTTCCAGGTGGCCTGGGTGATGTCGGCGGGCTGGATGGTCGCCGAGCGGTCGTCCATCATGATGATGTCGGCCTTGTACTTGTCGACGTTCTCCCAGCTCAGGCTCTCGTACCAGCCGCCGCTCGCCTTCAGTACGGACGCCGACGGTTCGACGAAGTTCACGCCGAGGGCCTTGAAGTACTCCAGGTCCACGGAGAGGCTGGAGCCGGAGACGTAGAACAGGTCCTGGGCGGCGGAACCGGCCATCACCGTGATGTCGGGGTGCGCCTTGGCGGCGGCGCGCAGCCGGGAGGACGCCTCCTCGAAACGCTTCTTGGCGTCCGTGACCTTGCTCGCCGTCATGTCCGCGCCGAGCGACTCCGCAAGGGCCCAGACGCGCTGGAGCGGGACGGTCAGCTGACGGTCGTAGGCCGAGATGCCGACGCTCGGGGCGAGCTTGGCGATCTTGTCCTTGGACTCCTCCGGGACGTACCAGAGGGTGCCGGCGGCGTCGAACAGCGTGGTGATGAGCACGTCCGGGGCGAGCGCCGCGTACTTCTCGACGTTGAACTGGCCCCACTCGTTGCCGAGGATGGTCAGCTTGCTGATGTCCATGTCGCCGGCCTGGACGTCGGCCTTGCCGGCCTTGGTCTTCGTCGGGCCGAAGACGCCCTTGACGCTGATGCCGTAGTCGTAGAGCGCGGCGGCGACGCCGACGAACGCGACGATGTTCGCCGGGGCCTTGTCCAGCTTCACGGTGGTCCCTCGGTCGTCCTTGAACGTCCAGGGGCCGGACTTGGCGGCCGTCGTCTCCTTGTCGGAGGAGCCGCTTTTCGCGTCGTCGTCACCGCAGGCCGCGAGCGCGGCGCCGAGACCGAGGGCGCCACCGGCGGCGAGGATGCCACGGCGGGTGAGGTGGGCTGCTCTGACGTTGGACATAGGTGTGGCTGCTTTCGGACGTGCGGGAACACCGCCGGACGGGATGGAGATTAGGTTAGCCTAACCTCAGATCATGTCCAGGGCCGGGCCCTGCCGGACCCGTTCGCGGTCACCGGGGCCGGTAGGCGGTGGCCAGCACCGAGACGGTGATCCGGTCGGGCAGGGGGCCGTCATCGCTCAGCTCCGCGCGGCTCAAGTGGCGTGCGCTCGGCGTCATTTCGAGCAGGTCCAGGGCCTCCTCCCGGGCCAGGGGCGCGCCGTACTCGACTTGTTCGGTGGCGGCGACGGCGAAGAAGGGATCCAGCGCCCGGTGCAGGCGCTGTTCCTTGGCCGGGTCGATCGTCACCATCGCGGGCAGCCGCTCGCGCAGCTCCCTCAGGTCTCCGGCCCAGGTCAAGCCCATCGCCGCGCTTGGTTCGCTCGTGCAGTAGCCCTCCCGCGGAGGGGTGCCATGTCCGCGTGGATCATGCTGGGGTCCGGCTGCTTGTTCGTAGTTCTGGGCGTGTTGACCTTGATCGGCCGGGGGGCCGCAGCGTACGCGCGGTCGCGCAGGGCTGGTTGGGGACAGGCAGCCATGGGCGGTGGCTTCGTGTTGGACGGAGGGTCGAAACTTCTCGGCTTCTCTTCCGGAACGGAGACGGTTCTTTCCACCGTTGCCCTGGGGTTCGTCGTGCTCGGTGGGGCGGTTCAGGCCCAGGCTGAGGTGTCCGCCATGGCTCGTCGTGCCGGCGGCGGCGGCTGATCGGCGCCTGTACCCTCGGGCCGGACTACGGTCAGGTGAGCCACTGAGGTCTTCTCGCGCCGATATGCCGACCCGGCCAAACTCGCGCTCATGGACCTGCCGACCCCGGTGTGACTCCCTGCCGGCGAAGGACGCGCATACGCGAAGTGGTCCACACCAGATACCGCAGAGACGTTGAACTTGCTGGAATTGAACCCGTGATGTCGGCGATGGTGCTCCTGCGGCCGTCGCCGACATCACGTGGAGGCCGCCGGGGTCGGTGTCAGTGGATCGGTTCGAGACGGTCGGCGCCGGCGCTCAGGTGGGCGGTGAGGAAGCGGGCGGCGCGGTCGAGTGCGGCGTCCGCCTCGTCGAGGCGGCCGTAGTGGTGCTGGAAGACGTGGGGAAGGCCGGGGCCGACTTCGAGCGTGACCTCGACGCCGTCGGCGCCCGCGCGGCCGGCCAGCCGGACCGCGTCGTCGAGGAGCACCTCGTTCGCCCCGACCTGCACGAGGAGTGGGGGCAGTCCGGTGAGGTCGGCGAACACCGGACTGGCCAAGGGATGCGCCCTGTCGCCTGCGCCGACGTAGAGATCGGCGCAGGCGCGCAGGTCGGCCTCCGTGAAAATGGGGTCGGCGCTCTCCTTGGAGCGGATGCTTCCTCCAGCGAGGGTGAGGTCGGCCCAGGGGGAGAAGACGACCACGGCGGCTGGTTGCGGCAGCCCGGCCTCCCGGGCGGCGAGCAGCGTGGCGATGCTCAGTCCGCCACCGGCGGAGTCACCGGCCATGATGAGGTCCCGTGGGTCGGTGCCCGACGCCAGCAGCTCGCGGTAGGCCGCGAGCCCGTCGTCGACAGCCGCGGGGAAAGGGTGCTCGGGCGCCAGCCGGTAATCCACCGACGTCGCGCGCAGGCCGGCGCGGCGGGCCAGTTCACCGACCAGCCCTGCGTGGGTGTCCGGAGAGCCGATGACGTAGCCGCCGCCGTGCAGGTAGAGCAGTCGGCCGCGGCCGGTGGCTTCGGCCGGCTCCAGCTCCAGGGCCGGCCGCCCGCCCAGGACGGTCCTGCGGGTGACCACGCCCGCCGGTGCGGGGCGGGTGATGGCCGCGGCGAAATCGCTGCGCTGCTCCTCGGGAGTGGGCCGCTTCTCGCTGCGGGGGGCGGAGCGGAGTACGGCGTCCAGGTCGTCGCGCTGCTGTCGGGACATGCGGGGCCTCCAGGGGTCGGGGTGCGAGGATAGATTCCTGGGAATCCACCTGCCTGACCCCAACCGGATTCCAAGGAAGATGATTCCTGGGAATCTACTGGAGCCAATGTGAGCCACATCACCCCGACTTTCATCGATCTGGTCCGCGTCGAGACCCGGCTCTACAACGCGGTGAGCGCCCGGTTGCGCGCCGAACAAGGGCTGGGGCTGGGGCAGTTCGAGCTTCTGGAGATCATCGACCGCGTGCCGGGGTGCCGCGTGCTCGACATCGTCGGCGAACTGGCGATCACCGTCGGGGCCGTCAGCAAGGCGGTCGACCGGCTGGCGGCTGCGGGCTGGTGCCTGCGCGTCGCGCACCCCCAGGACCGCCGCTCGTCCGTCCTCCGCCTCACATCCGCGGGTGAGAAGCAGTTGTCCGCTTCCCGCCCCATCGTCGAAAGCGAGCTCATCTCACTGACTGCGGCGGTTCCCCCTGACGACCTGGCCCGCATCGCCTCCACCCTGGCCATCCTTCGCGCAACCCTCGAAGCGGGCTCCCACGGCCGGCCGGGATGAGGGGACATGACCTGCGAACGGCATCCGCCCCCCAGAGCTGAGTGACACTGGTGGCAGACGCACAGACCTAGGCGTAGGCGTCCCGGGTGAGGCCCGTGTCGGGGAGGCGGAGCGCCTCGAATCACACCTTGCGGGTCCAGGCTGCTTCCTGGACCTCCTTGATGAGCTTCTCAGTCTCCGGGGGCCAGACGTTCCGGTACTTTCCCTGCTCGGCGCCGATGATCTCGACCATCTTGTCGATCATGTCTTGCGGCTCGTACTGGTCGGCCAGGATTTCCGCGAAACGGGCCCTCACGTCCTCGGTCCGGTTGAAGTTGACCGCGTCATCCAGCCAGCGGAAGGTCGTGTCCGCGATACGGTCATTGAATCCCGTCAGGTACGCCCCGGGGTTGATGGTCTGAACGGTGATGCCGGTCGGCGCGAGCTCGTCGCGCAGGGTTGCCGCGATCGCCTCGAGCGCATGCTTGGTTGCGCAGTAGGGCCCCAGGCCGAACGCGGTGAGCATGCCTCCCATCGAGCTGACGATGACGACGCGGCCCGCCGTGCCGGCGTCCACCCAGGTGCGGATCACCTGCTGGGTGAGTTCCAGGTTCGCGAAGACGTTCGTCTCGAACGTGCGCCGGACCAGCTCGACGGGAATCTCCGCCAGCGGCCCGCAGTCACCGATCGCGGCATTGCTGACGAAGGTGTCGAAGTCCCAGCCGGAGACGGCCGCGATGTCGCGGGTGTCCAGGACGTCGAGCTTGTCGACCGTGACGCGGTCCTGCAGGCCGAGTTCCTCGATGTGCCTGCGCAGTTCGGTCACCTGCGACCAGATCTCCGTGGTGGCGATGACCTGGTGCCCGGCCCGGGCCAGGCCGATGACGGTGCCGCGTCCCAGGCCGGTGCCGGCGCCGGTGATCAGGATCTTCTTCATCGTGCTTCCTTTCCGAGCGCGATGCGGGCGACCTCGCCGTCCTGGACGGGCATGCCGCCCGAGACGCCGATGGCCCCGATCAGAGTGCCGCTGTCGTCGTGCATGGGGAGGCCCCCCGCGTAGGGGATCAGGCCGCCGTTGGTGTACTCGGTCGCGGGAGCCGGGCCGCCGGGCTTGCAGAACTCCCACAGGTTCTCGCTCGGGCCGTTGAACAGAACCGAGGTCTTCGCTTTGGCCAGCGCGATCTCGATCGAGCCGAGGATCGACCCGTCCATGCGGGCGAACGCGACCAGGTGCCCGCCGCTGTCGACGACCGCGATGTTCATCGCGACGCCGATCGCCACCGCGTGGGCGCGGGCCTTCTCGATCACGGCTTGGGCCGTATCCAGCGTGATGCTCATGGCGGTTGCCCCTATCGGTAGCGGTGCGACGTCGTGTCGCGCCTGGCGGGATCGCACGAAGCTGCCCTCTGCCGTGCATCAGGGGAGGACGGTGGTGACGGGGCGGCCACGATCTTGTCCATGACGTCTCGCGGTGCAGGTCCGCCCAGGCGTTTTCGCCGGCGCTGTAAACCCCTCACGGTGCGTGGCAGCGGCAGGCGACGTCTCTGTCAGTCATGAGACGACCGTAGGTGCGATCCGGGCGAAGGAGTCAGTGGCACGCATGCCATGCAGAGATAGGATCGTGCCATCGGCTGGGAGGTGAGATGTCAGGCGGAAAGCACCGCGTGGTCGTGGTGGCTCTCGAGAACGTCCTCGCACTCGACATCGGGATCCCGTTGCAGGTCTTCGGGAGCTGGCCGGACGGGCCCTACACGCTGACGGTGTGTGCGGAACAGCCCGGGCTCGTCGCGATGCACGGCGGCCCCACGCTGTCGGTCGCCGAGGGGTTGGACGCCCTGGCTACCGCAGACACCGTGATAGTCCCGGGGTACCTGGAGCCCGACACACCCTCCGCCGCTGTCAGCGCCGCGCTCGCGGAGGCGGCAGCTCGGGGCAGCCGCATGGTGTCCATCTGCTTGGGAGCGTTTGCCCTTGCCGCCGCCGGTCTGCTCGACGGCCGACGAGTCACCACGCACTGGCAGTACGCGGCAACACTGTCGAAGCAGTACCCACAGGTGACGGTGCAGTCGGAGGCTCTGTACATCGACGAAGGCCACGTGCTGACCTCCGGCGGCGTCACCGCCGGCCTCGACCTGTGCCTGCACCTCATCCGCCGCGATCACGGCACCCGACTGGCGAACCAGCGAGCACGTCTGCTGGTCGCCGCGCCGCACCGCACGGGCGGTCAGGCCCAGTTCGTAGACCTGCCGGTGCCCCCCGACCCGGATGACGGACCGTCGCCGGTGTACGAGTGGGCCCTACGCAACCTGCACCAGCAGCTCACCGTCGACCAGTTGGCGCGCAAGGCCGGGATGTCGCGTCGCACCCTCATCCGCCGCTTTCACGCCGACACCGGCCGACCGCCCATGCGTTGGCTACTCGACGCAAGGCTCGGCCTGGCACGGGAACTCCTGGAGTCGAGCGACCTGACGGTGGAAGCGGTCGCACGGCGCTGCGGCCTGGGCACGCCGGCCAACTTCCGGAACTTGTTCAAGGCCCACGTCGGAGTACCGCCCCGCGCGTACCGCGAGACGTTCAACTCGGCCCCGTCGAGCAAGGCTTGATGTCCGGCCGATCGTTGTCGTCAACCACGTCCACACGTCCGCCCACACGCCTGCCTTCACGGGAGTTCGATGCCCAGCGGCTGTCACTGACCAGAGACGCAGAGGCTTACCGTCAGGACAGCGTCGCGTAAGTCTTCATTTCCTACTCGAATTCCTACCATCGTCACGGATCCCATTCCTGACCGAGCATGCGGATGCCGCGATGCGCCGCAGCGTCGGGGTTGGTCCGGGCTAGGACAAACGTCCAGCTTGCCTTGTGCGCGCCGGAGGACCACAGTTTCTGCCCCTTCAATACCCACCGGTCGCCGTGCCGTTCGGCCCGGTCCGAGCCGGCGCCCCGGTCGGAGAAGCCCTGCGCGAAGACGTGCTCACCGAAGGCGATCCTTGGTAGAAACCGGCGCAGCAGATCAGGCCAGTCCGTCGAATGCATGGCACGAATGTTGCGACTGGTGGCACGCACGCATCTGCTGTGGTTGGACTCGGGACGCCTAGCCTGCACATATGGACTTCTCGCTTGAGTTTCCGATTGGCCCGTTGGCCGAGGCCGTCGTCTCCGCAGTGCGTGACTCCGAAACCACTTCTGTTTTCAACCATAGCGTGCGGAGTTTCTATTTCGCGCAGCTCCTGGCTGAGCGCGAGGGGTGTCTGGAAGATGCCGCATACGATCGTGACCTGCTGTTCGCCGCAACCGTCCTGCACGATCTGGGTACCGGCAATCTCGCGAAGGGCGAAGCCCGCTTCGAGGTGGAGGGCGCCGACCTGGCGGCAGCTCTGCTCCAGGCACATGGCATTCCCGCAGCGGACATCGACCGCGTCTGGGAGGCTATCGCTCTGCATACCTCCCCTGGCATTGCTGAGCGCCGAGGGCTGCTGAGTTACCTCACTCGCGAAGGTGTGGGGATGGACTTCGGGCGCAATGCGGAGCTGGCCGCTGCATGGCAGGTTGAGATCCACGCCGCCTACCCCCGTCTCGACATGGTGCGTTCGTTGGTCGACGCCATCGTGGAACGAGCTGCTCGGTCAGACGCCGCAGCGCCTCGCTACTCCATTGGCGGCGAACTGCTGCGCGAGCGTCAGACCGACGGTGTGACAAGGATGGAGTTGGCGGCCGCCTCATCTCCTTGGGGAGAGTGACCACTCGGCCGGCCAGGAAGCCAATATTCTCGGATGCTGGCGCAAGGCGGATGCGCTTCAGGCAAAGCGCATTTGCCTCGCGATCGGCTTGGGAAGTGACTTCGTGCTGAATTCGAGTTCCACCGTGCAGCACGTACATGATCTCCTGGGCAAGAGCTGACCGCAGTCCGGTATCCGGTCACTATTCGTGCCACCACGCTCCTTATCGCCGGGCGGACGAGTTCTCCGGCGGGGGGGGGGGGGCAACAGCTTGCCAGAGGGCACCGGCGTGCGCGTTCAAGCCCCCGGCGGCGCTGCTGCCTTCGGCCCGCTCTGCCCGACGATCACTTGCGACCACGCACCGGCGAGCGGTATTCCCCCGAATGGCATACCCCGGATGCTGTGCACAGGATGGAGAGGTACGCGCGACCTCTAGCTCTGGCCTCCGGAGCACCCAAGGGGATGGTTTGCATGTCGTACCCGAAGCAGGTGTACTTCGGCGACAGAGGCGAGATCAACGCGCACTTCCTGCCGGCCGACACTGCGACGAATGTCGGCGAACCCGGAGCCGACATGCGCATCCGCTACCTCGCGACAAGCGACATCACCCACGGTGAGTTCGGCCTCTACCGGGTCATGCTGGGGGCGAAGGCGGGTGGCCCCCCGACACACTTCCACCGGACTATCTCGGAGTCCTTCTTCATCCTCAGCGGAACCGTCCGCCTCTTCAATGGCGAGAAGTGGGTCGACGCGCGGGAGGGCGACTTCCTGCTCGTTCCGCAGGGCGGGCTACACGCCTTCCGCAACGACTCCGACAGCCTCGCCGAGATGCTGCTGCTCTTCACGCCGGGCGCACCGCGCGAGGAGTTCTTCGAGAAGATGTCGGAGATGGGCAACGCCACGGAGGCGGAGCGCGCCGAGTTCTTCGACAGACACGACCAGTACTTCGTCGACTGACCCGTCCCACAGCGGTGGCGCGACAGTACAGCAACGAAGTACAGCAACCCCAGCAAACGCAAACCGGCTCATCTCTGCCACGGAAGCTAACAGCCCCCACTGACAACGCCCTTGTCCCTGTGGCTGGCACCCCGGCAGACGTGCCAGAACCGTGCCAGGTCGTGCGGGAACGCACGGGGAACACCGGGGAACGCAAGCTGCGCACGTCAGCCGTCGACACCGTTGCGCCGCAGGTCAGCACAGCAACCGCCGCCAAGAAACCCAGGCTTCCCAAGCTCAGGGCTCAGGCCGAAGTCCCCAGGCAGTGCCTGAGGGTGTTACGCCGACGCGGCAGAATGCGGGAGTGTCCTTTGACGCCATAGACGCTGTGAACTGGTCGGCGATACCCAACCCGACGTCGCATCCGTACGACGATCCAGAGCGCGTCGCACACGCGCTACGTCTGCTCACGGTGTCCACCACCGCCAACGAGACAGGCGACGCGGCATCCCTCCTCGCCGGTTGTGGCTTCGTCTGCGCGCACGCTGCCATGGTGTTCCCAGCGGCCTACGCAGCCACCCCGATCCTGCTGGACCTCATCGAGCACGGCCAACGACCACGCATCAAGGACGCAGCCCTCGGGCTCCTGTCCAACGGGCTGGACTACTTCCCGACCGCCGGCCACAACCGCGTGGACACTCCCTACGACATCCACGTCCCGCTCTGCTGCGCCATAGCGCGACACATCCGCGGCCGCCGCACCGCTCTTCTGGCCCATGGGATCCATGGCAAGCAACTCCTGGCAGAGGCAGACCTTCACTGGCGGCTGACCATCGAGGAGGCGGAACTCCAGGCTGATGGCACCCTGACAGCCATCGCCGCCCTCGAAGGCACACCGTTCCAGACGCCGGTCGAAGCCGAACTACACGTCCCACCACCCTTCGAACAGGCCGTGCAAACCGTCCGGATGGACGCGCTGACCGCCGACGTCTCGGGCACCGCCTGCATCGAACTCGGGCAAACACCGTTCAAGCACGCCCCGGGCTCCTCCCTCTACCCAGCCGAATGCGGCCGCCGCGAGCACTGACTCGGCTCCTGATCTCGATGACTGCACCACAACCGCACCAGATCGAGCGGGGAACAGCGGGGAGTCATGGTGAAAACCGGCAAGCCCCAGGGGGCAGCGCTCAAGCCATTCGCCCAGGTCGGCGTCCGAGCCACCCCCAAATGCCCGCAGCTTCCCAAGCTGATGGCCGCAAGCCGTGAGTAAAGATCGCGTTGACGGCGATCCCAGCCTCACTCATGGCATTGACCGGTCCGTCGCGTCGCCTCACGATGATCTGCGTGACGTACGCCGTCGATTTTGCCGGCTCAGCTCCGGCAAGTGCTCCTCCCGGCACGGCCGGTGCCGTCTTCCTCATCCTGGTGGGAGTCGGCCTGCTGTGCGGAGGGACTGTCGTCGCCACCGACTACAAGAAGGTGGCGTCCCGCCTCTATTCGAAGGCGATGAGTACGCAGCGGAACAAGCCGGCCCGTATCTACGGCGGCCCTCCGGCGGGGCCGTCGTCCCTCAGAGTGATCGGGCTCTTCCAGGTCCTCGGCGGCACCGGTGTGGCTGCTGTCGGTGTCTACTTCCTCAGCCGTTAGTCGGTACGGGTCCCCGATGTGGCTTGTCGGGCGGGATCCCTGAGCACTCCGAGGTCGCTCGGCAGGCTCTCGTTGTCCTCGACCATTCCGATGGCGAATGGGAATGACTCCAGGAACTCCCGCCGCGCAGGGTCTTGCTCCGCTTCGGCCAAGTCCGCGAGCACCTGCGAGAGCCGTTGGCGTTGATCCGAGGGCAGTTGCACGAGCGCCCAGCCCACGCTCTCCATCATCTTCACCGCGGAATCGGGATCCACTTCCTCGTCCCCGCAGCTCTCCAGCCACCACACGAGGTCGACGAGCAGGTCGGCGAGTGCCGGCACGAGTGGATCCCTGTGAGTCATGCGGGCAATTTAGCCGTGCCCTACGACACCGCCCCCCAACCGGTGCGTGTCCGACTGCGTGAGCGTGGCGGATCCTGCGGGGTCAGGCCAGGGCGGCTGACGTGGGAGTTTGCGGTGCGCCCTGTGTTGACCTGCGGGAACTCCACTCGGTGGTTCCTGCGGGTCGACACCGTTCCCCAGGCTCACGTGTCCTGGCGGCCCCGGACCGGGAAGAGCATGCAGCTGCTGGTGGCATGGGCCAGCAGGCGGTCCTCGGAGTCGCGGAGCTCCGCCTGGGCGAGGGCGGTGCGGCGGCCGCTGTTGAGGACGGTGCCGATGGCGCGGACCTTTCCGGTGTCGACGGTGATCGGGCGCAGGAACTTCAAGGTCAGGTCGATCGAGGTGTACCCGGTGCCCTGGGGCAGCACGGACTGCACCGCGCAGCCGGCCGCCGAGTCGAGGAGTGTGGCGTAGACGCCGCCGTGGACGCTGCCTATCGGGTTGTAGTGCTCCTCGCCCGGCACCAGTGCGAAGACCGCCCGGCCGTACTCGGCCTCCTCCAGGGTGAAACCCAGGGCGGCCGCGATCGGCGGTGCGGGCAGGCGCCCGGCCAGGATCTCGCGGAGGAAGCCGAGACCGCTGTGGTGCGGGACGGCGCCGGCGGAAACGGCGGGGTCCTCCCAGCCGAACGTACGTGACCTGGACCCCTGCCCGGGGTGGAAGTCGAGCGTCAAGACAACTCCTCGTAGTGGGTGATCCGCGCCCGCCGTGGGCGTGCCGCTGTGGGCGTGCCGCTGTGGGCGTCCCGCCGGGCGTCTCAGGCGCCGTCGGGTTCGGGGCTGTCCGGGCCGACGCGGATGAGACCAGGGCCGGCGTCGACGAACGATTCCCTGAGCCGTACGTCGTGGCCGTCGTCGCAGCGCAGCACCGCGTGCACCGCGGCGCCGCAATCCCGGTGGCGTACGACCAGCGGGGGCCCCTGTTCGTCCGTGGCCCAGGTGTCGCCCCACTGCCGCAACGCCGTGAGAACGGGCAGGAAGTCCCGTCCTTTCTCGGTCAGTTGGTAGGCGTAGCGGGTCCGCTGGCCGGGTTCCTGGTAGGGCACGCGTTCCAGGAGCCCGGCGGCGGTCAGTTCCTTCAGGCGCGCCGAGGCGGCGGGTTCGCCGATGCCCACGCGCTTGGCGAAGTCGTCGAACCGGCGGGTGCCCAGGAACGCCTCGCGCATGATCAGCAGCGCCGTCCTGGTGCCGGCGATCTCCAGGGTGCGGGCGACGGAGCAGTTGGCCATGGACCAGGCGTCGCGCTCCTGCAGCAGGTCCGTCATCTCTCCACCCTCCACCTGACTTGCCTCATGTGAAGCCAGCCTATAGCGTCACCGCTGACTTCTGCAATCATAAGTCAGCTCGGGTCGTCGAGGGCGCTGCCGCCTGCTGCCCGCAGCTCGGCCGAGACGAGGACACGATGGTTTCCACCCCTTCCCCCGCCCCGGGCCGGCTCAAGCCGACCGACCGGCCACCCGGCGACCGGCTCCCCTCCCACCAGCCCTCCCGGCGCGCGGCGCTCACCCTCGTCGCGATGTGCCTGGGCGCCATGACGACCTTTCTGCTGATCACCGCATCGGTGTCGGCGCTGTCGGCCATCCAGGACGACCTGCACGTCTCCCCGACCGGCCTCGTCTGGATCCCCTCCGCGTACACCCTGCTCGTGGCCAGTCTGGTGATGTCCGCGGGCACCATGGGCAACCTCTACGGCCGCAAGCGCGCCTTCCTCGTCGGCGCCGCGGTCATGATCATCGGGTCCCTCACCGTCTACGCCGCGGATTCGACCGGAGGCGTCATCGCCGGACAGCTCGTCTCCGGCCTCGGCGGCGCTCTCATCCTGCCCAACAGCCTGGCCATCCTGGGGGCCGCCTTCCCGGACCCCCACCGGCGCACCGAGGTCGTCACGGCCTGGGCGGCCGCCTCCGGCATCGGGCTCGCCGCCGGCCCGCTGATCGCCGGCACCCTGCTGGACCACTTCCACTGGAACACGGTCTTCCTGTCGACCGCGGCCCTCGCGGTCGTCACCATGGCCGCCGCCGTCTTCGTCGCCGAGTCACGCGGCCCCGCCGGCAAGCTCGACGTCCCCGGCCAGATCCTGGCCGCCCTGGGCATCGCCGCCCTCGTCTACGCCCTCATCGAAGGCGGACACGACGGTTACACCAGCCCCCGGATCCTCATCGCCTGGCTCGTCGCGGCCGCGGCCCTGAGCGGGTTCGTCCTCGTCGAGCGGGCCGCCCGCACCCCCATGCTGGACATCAGCCTGTTCCGGTCGGCGTCGTTCAGCGCCGTCATGTTCGTCGCGGCCGTCTCCCTGTTCGGCTTCACCGGGGTGGCCATCCTCTCGGTGCTCTTCTACGAGCGCGTCCAGCAGCTCTCCGCCCTGGACGTCGGCTGGCGGCTGCTGGCCTTCTTCGGCGTCTACGTCGTCGTCGCCTACGCGACCGGACGCGTGATCCGCCGTACCGGCTTCAAGCTCCCGCTCACCCTGGGCTTCCTCGTCGGAGCCGCCGCCACGGCCGGATTCACCACGCTGGAGCCGACCACCCCCTATGCCCAGGTGTGGTGGCTGTACGTGCTCTTCGGCGCCGCGTCCGGGATGGTGGCCGCGCCGAGCACCGCCGCCGCGCTGGTCAGCGTCTCCCACGAACACGCCGGCATGGCCTCCGGAGCCGTCAACGCCTTCCGCCAGATCGGGTCCGTCACCGGCTCCGCCCTCCTCGGCGCCCTGCTCGCCGACCGGCTCCAGTCCCGGCTGCCCGCCCGGCTCGACGCCCACCACGTCCCCCGGGCGGCCTGGCCCGCCGTCGAGCACGCCGTCTCCACGGGCACCGGCGGTCACGGGGCGACCCCGCCGAACGTGACCGCCGCGGTCGGCGACGCCTTCACCTCCGGCGTCCACGTCGGCATGACCGTCGTCGCCGCCGTGTTCCTGTGTGCGGCCCTGGCCTCGGCCCTGCTGGTACGCAACCGGCCGCACCACATCACCGGCACCGCCACCGCCACGACGAACTGACGCGCGACGCGGACCCGCCCGCGGGCGTGCTCCGGCACCGAGGCCTGCCGGAGCCCGCGCCGCCGCCGGTCGGCCTCAGCTCACCAGCCCCAACTCCCGCGCGATCAGCATCCGCTGCACCTCGCTCGTGCCCTCGCCGATCTCCAGGATCTTGGAGTCGCGCCACATGCGGGCCACCGGGTACTCGTTCATGAAGCCGTAGCCGCCGTGGACCTGGGTGGCGTCGCGGGCGTTGTCGACGGCGATCGTCGAGGAGTACAGCTTGGCGAGGGCCGCCTCCTTCTTGAAGGGTTCGCCGGTGACCAGGCGGGAGGCCGCGTCACGCCAGGCCAGACGGGCCGTGTGGGCCTTCATCTCCATGTCGGCGATCTTGAACTGGATGGCCTGGTTGGCGCCGATCGGGCGGCCGAAGGCGTGCCGTTCCTTTGCGTACTTGACGGACTCGTCGACGCAGCCCTGGGCCAGGCCGGTCGCCAGGGCGGCGATGGCGATGCGGCCCTCGTCGAGGATGCGGAGGAACTGGGCGTAGCCGCGGCCCTCCTCGCCGAGCAGGTTGGCGGCCGGGACCCGGACGTCGGCGAAGGACAGCTCGCGGGTGTCGGAGGCGTTCCAGCCGACCTTGGAGTAGGGGGCGGCGACCGTGAAGCCGGGGGTGCCGGAGGGGACGATGATGGACGAGATCAGCGGCTTGCCGTCGGGCTTGCGGCCGGTGACCGCGGTGACCGTCACCAACCCCGTGATGTCCGTGCCCGAGTTGGTGATGAAGCACTTGCTGCCGTTGATCACCCATTCGTCGGTGGCGGGGTCCAGGCGGGCGGTCGTACGCGTGGCGCCCGCGTCGCTGCCGCCGTCCGGTTCCGTGAGGCCGAAGGCGCCCAGGAGTTCGCCGGAGCAGAGGCGCGGGAGCCACTCCCGCTTCTGGTCATCCGTGCCGAAGAGGTGGATCGGCATGGCGCCCAGGGAGACCCCGGCTTCGAGCGTGATCGCCACCGACGAGTCGACGCGGGCCAGCTCCTCCAGGGCGATGCCGAGCGCCAGGTAGTCGCCGCCCATGCCGCCGTACTCCTCGGGGAACGGCAGCCCGAACAGACCCATGCGGCCCATCTCGCGGACGATCTCGTACGGGAACTCGTGCCGCTCGTAGAAGTCGCCGATCTTCGGCGCCACGACGTCGTGCGCGAACTCCTCCACCGTACGGCGGAGTTCTTCCAGTTCGGGGGAGAGGCGGTGGTCCATGGTCGTCACTCCTGGTGGGAGAGGGCGCGGACGGTACGGGACGGGCTGGGTCGGCCCAGTTGTTCGGCCATCCACACGCTGGTGGCGGTGAGTTTGCCGAGGTCTACTCCGGTCTCGATGCCGAGGCCCTGGAGCATCCAGACCAGGTCCTCGGTGGCGAGGTTGCCGGTGGCGGACTTGGCGTACGGGCAGCCGCCGAGCCCGCCGGCGGACGCGTCGATCGTCGTCACGCCGTGTTCCAGGGCCGCGTAGGTGTTGGCGAGCGCCTGGCCGTAGGTGTCGTGGAAGTGCACGCCGATGACGTTCGTCGGCACGCCCTCCTCGTTCAGCAGGGAGAGCAGTTCGAGGACGTGGCCGGGGGTGGCCACGCCGATCGTGTCGCCGAGGCTCAGCTCGTCGCAGCCCATGTCGCGCAGCGCCTTGCAGACCCTGACCACCTGGTGGAACGGCACCGCGCCTTCCCAGGGGTCGCCGAAGCACATCGAGACGTAACCGCGGACATGCACGTCCGCCTCCTTCGCCCGCCGGACGACCGGGTCGAAGACGGCCAGGGACTCGTCCAGCGAGCGGTTGAGGTTGGCCTTGGCGAAGGACTCGGTGGCGCTGGCGAAGACGGCGACCCGGCGGGCGCCCAGGGCCAGGGCCCGGTCCAGGCCCCGTTGGTTGGGGACGAGGACGGGGAGGGCGACGCCCCGGAGATCGGCGAGCTGCGGGAACAGGTCCTCCGCGTCCGCCAGTTGGGGCACCCACTTCGGGTGCACGAAGCTGGTCGCCTCGATCGTCGTCAGGCCCGCGTCGGCCAGGCGGTGCACGAACTCGGCCTTCACCGACGTCGGTACGGCCGTCTTCTCGTTCTGCAGGCCGTCGCGCGCGCCGACCTCGTGGATCCGGACCCGGGCGGGCAGATCGGTGGCCGGTACGATCATGGGGAGGGCGCTCTCCGGGGTGGTCATGCCGTCTCCTCCTCGTGCGGGGTGATCACGGCCAGCACCTGGTCCATGGCGACCGTGGCGCCGGGCTTCACGTCGAGTTCGGCGACCGTGCCGGCGTGCGGGGCGGAGATGACGTGCTCCATCTTCATCGCCTCCACCACCAGCAGGCTCTGCCCGGCGGTGACCTCGTCGCCGACGGCCACCTTCACGACCGTCACCGTGCCGGGCATCGGCGCGGTGAGGGAGTCGGCGCCGGCGTGCGCGGTGCGGCTCAGCGAGGCGGCGACCGGGTCGTGGTCGCGGACCTGCCAGGCGTCGCCGTCGCGGCCGATCCAGTCGGCGGCGCGGTGGAAGGTGTGGCGGACGCCGTCCACGGTCACCGACACGCGGTCGGCGGTGACGGTGTGCGTGCCGCGCGGGACGTACTCCACCGGGTCCTGCACCCGGAGGTGGAAGCCGACGGACCTGGGGGTACCGCCGAGGCGCCAGCCGCTGGGCACGGAGAAGGGGTCCGTCCAGCGCCCGTCCGCCGCGGCCGGCCGCAGCGCCTCCAGCCGTACGGCCGCCGCCGCCTCGTACACCTCGTCCGGGACGTCCGTGGACACCAGGTCGTCCACCACCCGCTCGACCAGGCCGGTGTCCAACTCGCCCGCCACCACGGCCGGATGGGCCAGCAGGCGGCGCAGGAAACCGGCGTTGGTCTGCACGCCGAGGGTGACCGTCCCGGCGAGGGCCCGGCGGAGCTTCCGGAGGGCGGTCGCGCGGTCCGGGCCGTAGGCGATCACCTTGGACAGCATCGGGTCGTACAGGCTGCCGACCTCGGTGCCCTCGCTGAGCCCGGAGTCGCTGCGGACACCGTCCCCCGACGGCTCGTGCAGCAGCAGCACCGTGCCGCCGGTGGGCAGGAAGCCGCGCGCCGGGTCCTCGGCGCAGATCCGGGCCTCCACCGCATGCCCGGTGAGCGTGACGTCGGCCTGGGCGAAGGGCAGCCGCTCCCCGGCCGCCACCCGCAGCTGCCACTCCACCAGGTCAAGACCCGTGACCAGCTCGGTGACCGGGTGCTCCACCTGGAGGCGGGTGTTCATCTCCATGAAGTAGTACGACGAAGGGTCGCCGCCCGGCACGATGAACTCCACCGTGCCCGCGCCGACGTACCCGCACGAGCGCGCCGCCTGCACCGCGGCCTCGCCCATCGCCGTCCTGGTCTCCTCGTCGAGGAGCACGCTGGGCGCCTCCTCGATCACCTTCTGGTGCCGGCGCTGCAGCGAGCACTCGCGCTCGCCGAGGTGGACGACGTTCCCGTGGCCGTCGGCCAGGACCTGGATCTCGATGTGCCGGGGGCGGTCGATCCACCGCTCGACGAGGAGGGTGTCGTCGCCGAAGGAGGCGCGGGCCTCGCGGCGGGCGGCGGCGATCTCCTCGTCCAGGATCCCGAGGTCCCGTACCAGCCGCATGCCCTTGCCGCCGCCGCCGGCGGAGGGCTTGAGGAGCACGGGTGCCCCCAACGTGCGGGCGGCCTCGGCGAGTTCGGGGTCACGGCCGCCGGGCACCACCGGCACCCCGGCCGCCGCCACCGTCTCCTTGGCCCGGATCTTGTCGCCCATCAGCGCGATCGCCTCGGCCGGCGGGCCGATGAAGACCAGCCCGGCCTCCTCGCACGCCCGCGCGAAGCCCGCGTTCTCGGCGAGGAAGCCGTACCCCGGGTGGACGGCCTGGGCGCCGGTCCGCGCGGCCGCCTCCAGCAGCCGCGCCACGGACAGATAGCTCTCGCCCGCCGGCGACGGACCGATCCGGACCGCCGTGTCGGCCTCCCGGACGTGCCGCGCGTCCGCGTCGGCGTCGGAGTACACGGCCACCGAGCGGACGCCCAGCGAGCGGAGCGTACGGATGACCCGGACGGCGATCTCGCCCCGGTTGGCCACGAGTACGGTGTCGAACACGAGTCCCCTCCTCACATCCGGAAGACGCCGAACTGGGGGTCGCCCAGCGGCGCGTTGCCACAGGCCGTCAGGGCCAGTCCCAGCACCTGCCGGGTGTCGAGGGGGTCGATGACCCCGTCGTCCCAGAGGCGGGCGGTCGCGTAGTAGGCGTTGCCCTGGCGTTCGTACTGGGCGCGGACGGGCGCCTTGAAGGCCTCCTCGTCCTCGGCCGGCCAGTCCTCGCCGCGGGACTCCAGCTGGTCCCGCTTGACGGTCGCCAGCACGGACGCGGCCTGCTCGCCGCCCATCACCGAGATCTTGGCGTTGGGCCACATCCACAGGAAGCGGGGGGAGTAGGCCCGGCCGCACATGGAGTAGTTCCCGGCGCCGTACGAACCGCCGACGACGACGGTCAGCTTCGGGACCCGGGTGCAGGCCACTGCCGTGACCATCTTCGCGCCGTGCTTGGCGATGCCGCCGGCCTCGTAGTCCTTGCCGACCATGAAGCCGGAGATGTTCTGCAGGAAGACGAGCGGGATGCCGCGCTGGTCGCACAGCTCGATGAAGTGGGCGCCCTTCTGGGCGGACTCGGAGAAGAGGATGCCGTTGTTGCCGACGATGCCGACCGGGTGGCCGTGGATGCGGGCGAAGCCGGTGACGAGGGTCTGCCCGAACTCGGCCTTGAACTCGGCGAACCGGGAGCCGTCGACGACCCGGGCGATGATCTCGCGGACGTCGTAGGGGGTGCGGGAGTCGACGGGGACGGCGCCGTAGAGGCCGTAGGGGTCGGCCTTGGGCTCGGTGACGGGCGCGACCTCCCAGGGGAGCGCGCGCCGGGCCGGCAGCGTGGCGACGATGTTCCGGACGATCCGCAGCGCGTGCGCGTCGTCCTCGGCGAGGTGGTCGGTGACACCGGAGACCCGGGAGTGGACCTCGCCGCCGCCCAGCTCCTCCGCCGTGACGACCTCGCCGGTGGCCGCCTTCACCAGCGGGGGGCCGCCGAGGAAGATCGTGCCCTGGTTGCGGACGATGACCGCCTCGTCGCTCATGGCCGGGACGTAGGCGCCACCGGCGGTGCACGAGCCGAGGACGGCGGCGATCTGCGGGATGCCCGCCCCGGACATCCGGGCCTGGTTGTAGAAGATCCGCCCGAAGTGGTCGCGGTCCGGGAAGACCTCGTCCTGCATGGGGAGGAAGGCGCCGCCGGAGTCGACCAGGTACACGCACGGCAGCCGGTTGTCGAGGGCCACCTCCTGCGCCCGCAGGTGCTTCTTCACGGTCATCGGGTAGTACGTGCCGCCCTTGACCGTGGCGTCGTTGGCGACGATCACGCACTCGCGCCCGCTGACCCGGCCGATCCCGGCGATCACCCCGGCCGCCGGGGCCGCCCCGTCGTACATCCCGTCGGCGGCCAGCGGAGCCAGCTCCAGGAAGGGGGAGCCGGGGTCGAGGAGGGTGTCCACCCGGTCCCGGGGCAGCAGTTTCCCGCGCGCGGTGTGCCGGGCCCGCGCCTTCTCGCCGCCGCCCAGCGCGGCCGCGGCGAGCTTGGCGCGCAGCTCCTCCACGAGGACGCGGTGCGCCTCCTCGTTGGCCCGAAAGGCCTCCGACGCGGGGTCTGCCGCGCTCGTCAGCTCCGGTGCCTGGTCCATGCCGCGATCCCCTCACCTTGTTAATGAGCGTTAACGCATTGCCTTCAGGTTAACGACCGCTAACCTCCCTGTCTAGAATTGCCTTCATGGTCACGAGAACCGACGCCCCGAGCCGCCGCGAGCAGATCCTCAAGGAGGCCGCCCGGCTCTTCGCCGAGCGCGGCTTCCACGGCGTCGGCGTGGACGAGATAGGGGCCGCGGTCGGCATCAGCGGGCCCGGTCTCTACCGGCACTTCGCGGGCAAGGACGCGATGCTCGCGGAGCTGCTGGTGGGGATCAGCGGGCAGCTGCTGACGGGGGCCAAGCGCCGCCTGGCGGAGGCCGACGGGGACACCGCGCCCTCGGCGGTCCTGGACTCCCTCATCGAGGGCCACATCGACTTCGCCCTCGACGACCGTCCACTGATCACCCTGCACGACCGGGAGCTGGACCGCTTGCGCGACAGCGACCGCAAGCTGGTGCGGCAGCTCCAGCGGCAGTACGTCGAGCTGTGGGTGGAGGTGGTCCGCGGCGTCTACCCGGCGCTCCCGGAGCCCGCGGCCCGCTCGGCGGTCCACTCGGTCTTCGGCCTCCTGAACTCCACCCCGCACTTGGGCCGACCGGGTTCCCTGCCGGGCCGCGGGGCGACCGCGGTCCTGCTGCACCGGATGGCGAGGGGCGCCTTCGGTGCGGCGGCGGAGGCCGACGGCGGCTCCCCGGCGTGACGAGCGTTACCCCCGCCCCGCCCTCTCCCGCCCTGGACCCGCCCCCCTACCCACCGGTACCGTGAGGATCTGAGCAAGCGCTTAGACATGCCGAAGTCCGTGGAGGTGGCGGCCGTGCGCCGTACGTTGTTCGACGAGGATCACGAGGCGTTCCGGGAGACCATCCGCGCCTTCATCGAGGCCGAGGTCGTACCGGTGTACGACGAGTGGTTCGCCGCTGGCCAGGCCCCCCGCGACTTCTACTACAAGCTCGCCGAGCTCGGCGTCTTCGGCATCCGCGTCGACGAGGAGTACGGCGGCGCCGGCATCGACTCCTACAAGTTCGAGGCCGTCCTGTACGAGGAGACCGCCCGTGCGGGCGTCGCCTTCGGCGGTTCCGGCGTGCACGTGCTGCTCGGCCTGCCGTACATAAAGCTGCTGGCGACGGACGAGCAGAAGAAGCGCTACCTGCCGAAGTTCGTCTCCGGCGAGGAGATGTGGGCGATCGCGATGACCGAGCCGGGCACCGGCTCCGACCTCGCGGGCATGAAGACCACCGCCAAGCTCAGCGAGGACGGCACGCACTACGTCCTCAACGGCGCCAAGACCTTCATCACCGGCGGCGTGCACGCCGACCGCATGATCGTCTGCGCCCGTACCTCGGCGCCCACCAAGGAGGACCGCCGGCACGGCATCTCCCTCTTCGTCGTGGACACGAAGGCGGAGGGCTACTCGGTCGGCCGCAAGCTCGACAAGCTGGGCCTGAAGACCTCCGACACCGCCGAGCTGGCGTTCGTCGACGTCAAGGTGCCGGCCGAGGACCTCCTCGGCGAGGAGAACAAGGGCTTCTACTACCTCGGCCACAACCTCGCCTCCGAGCGCTGGGGCATCGCCTTCGGCGCCTACGCGCAGGCCAAGGCCGCCGTCCGGTTCGCCAAGCAGTACGTGCAGGAGCGCGTCGTCTTCGGCCAGCCCGTCGCCGCCTTCCAGAACACCAAGTTCGAGCTGGCCGCCTGCCAGGCCGAGGTGGACGCCGCCGAGGCCGTCGTGGACCGCGCCACCGAGGCCCTGGACGCCGGTGAGCTGACCCCCGCCGAGGCCGCGAGCGCCAAGCTGTTCACCACCGAGGTCGCCCACCGCGTGATCGACCGCTGCCTCCAGCTGCACGGCGGCTACGGCTTCATGAACGAGTACCCGATCGCCCGCCTGTACGCGGACAACCGCGTCAACCGCATCTACGGTGGCACCAGCGAGATCATGAAGACGATCATCGCGAAGGACATGGGCCTGTAAGGTCCCCGCAATTACCGGCCAGTAGAAAAGGTGCCATGAACCAGGCACTAAGTGATCTCCTCGACCTGCTCGACCTGGAGCAGATCGAGGAGAACATCTTCCGCGGCCAGTCCCGGTCCGCCGTCGTCCCGCGCGTCTTCGGCGGACAGGTCGCGGCCCAGGCGCTGGTCGCCGCCGGGCGCACCGTCCCGGCGGACCGGCACGCCCACTCGCTGCACGCGTACTTCCTGCGCCCCGGCGACCCGGGCGCGCCCATCGTCTACACCGTCGAGCGCATCCGCGACGGCCGCTCCTTCACCACCCGGCGCGCGGTCGCCGTCCAGCACGGCCGGCCGATCTTCGCCCTGTCGGCCTCCTTCCAGCTGGACGAGGAGGGCCTCGACCACCAGGCCCCGATGCCCCTCGCGCCCGACCCGGCGACCCTGCCCACCTCGGCGGACCGCTTCCGAGACTACGACCACCTCGACCCGGCCGTCGTGGAGAAGTTCCTTGAGGCCCGCGAGGCGATCGACCTGCGCTACGTCGAGGAGCCGCCGTTCGGCAAGTACGGCGAGCCGCGCGAGCCGCACAGCCAGGTGTGGTTCCGCACCAACGGCAAGCTCGACGACGACCCCCTGCTGCACGTCGTCCTCGCGACATACGTCTCCGACATGACCCTCCTCGACTCCGTCCTGCTCGCGCACGGCCGCGGCGGCTGGGCGGTCGGGGACGTGGTGGGCGCCTCGCTCGACCACGCCATGTGGTTCCACCGGCCGTTCCGCGCCGACGAGTGGCTGCTCTACGACCAGGAGTCGCCGTCCGCGCACGGCGGCCGCGGGCTCGGCCAGGCCCGGATCTACACCCGGGACGGTTCACTCGCCATTTCCGTGATCCAGGAGGGTGTGGTCCGCGTCCCCCGGTAGAACTGGGGCATGGCCCAAGCCGAACACCTCGAACAGACCCGGCAGGGCGGCGGCGAGAGCACCTTCACGGTGATCGTCGCCGCCGTCGCCAACCTCGGGATCGCGCTCGCCAAGGCGGTCGCGGGAGTCATCAGCGGTTCCAGCGCGATGCTCTCCGAGGCGGCGCACTCGGTCGCCGACACCGTCACCGAGCTGCTGCTGCTCACCGCCCTGAAACGCAGCGAGAAGCCGGCCGACGAGGAGCACCCGCTGGGGTACGGCCCCGAGCGGTACATCTGGGCCATGCTCGCCGCCGTCGCCACCTTCGTCGGCGGCGCGGTCTTCTCCCTCTACGACGGCATCCACACCCTGGCCGTGGGGGAGAAGCCGGGCGACCCGCTGGTGTCGTACATCGTCCTCGCCATCGCCTTCGTGCTGGAGGGCCTCTCGCTGCGGACCGGGCTGCGGCAGGCGCGCGGGGAGGCGGCCCGCTTCAAGGCGCCGTTCAAGCTGTACCTCCGGCACACCCCCGACACCGCCGTGAAGGCCGTGGTGATGGAGGACTCGGCCGCACTCGTCGGGCTGGTGCTCGCGGCCGGCGGCCTGCTCGGCGGCCAGCTCACCGGCTCCGGCGTCTGGGACGGCCTCGCCTCCCTCCTCATCGGCCTGCTCCTGCTGTACGTCGCCTGGGTGCTGGGCCGCTCCAACGCCGAGCTCCTCATCGGGCGGCCGCTGCCGAAGCCCGTGCGGGAGCGGATCCGCGCGGAGCTGCTGAAGTCCGAGCACATCGTGGCCGTACTGGAGCTGACCACCCTGGTGCAGGGCCCGGACGAGGCGCTGGTCGCCGCCAAGGTGGACTTCCGGGACGTGTCGACCGCGGCCGAGATCGAGTGGGCGTGCGAGCGGGCCGAGCAGCGGCTGCGGGCCGCGTTCCCCGCGATCGGCCGGGTGTACCTGGACCCCACTCCGGGGCCGACCGCAGAGCCGACTCCAGGCCGGTGAGCTGGGCTGATGACAGTCGGTGACCGCCCCGAGGTGCCGTCGCCTTTATCCCGAATTAAGCTCTATGAGTGAAATGCCGCACAGTGCATGTGCCGCATAGCGGACGTGCCGCGTAGCGGACGTAAGTCCGGCAGAAAGGTATTTCCCATGCGAGTACAGCGCGCGAGGCGTCTCGCCGCGATGTCCGCCGCCGGCCTGATGCTGGCCGGTGGCGCCGCGATCGGCGCCGCGGGTACCGCCTCGGCGGCCCCCGCCTCCACTCACCAGAACGTCGTCGCCGGCGGCAGCTACGGCTGCAACAGCTTCCGGGGCGGCGGGTTCAACAACTGCCGCTACGGATACGGCGGCTACGGGTACGGGTACTACCCCACCACCGTCGCCGTCGTCCCCGTCGTGGTCGTCCCCACCGTCAGTTACGGGTTCAGTGGCTTCGGTGGCTTCGGCGGCCTGGGCTTCGGCGGGCTCGGGTTCTGAGCGACCAGCGTCAACACACCAGGGATACAGGGTCTAGGACCAGGCCACGATGTGCGGCTCCCGCTCCCGGGGGCCGCACATCGGTCTGTCAGGCCAGCCCCGCCTCGGCCAGCAGGTACGCGGTCATCGGGTCGTAGTGGCGCGGGCTGAGCACATGGTCGTCGAGCGGTACGGCCACCTGGAGGGTGCCCTCCGCCTCGGCGAGGAACAGCGCCGGGTCGTTGCAGTCCGCGTATCCGACCGAGTCCAGGCCCACCTGCGCCGCGTAGCCCGCCCAGCCGTGGTCGGCGACGACCAGGTCGGGCCGCGGCCGCCCCTCGCGCTCCAGGCCGCCCAGGATGGCCTTCATCGGCTCCCCGGAGTGCGTGTGCCACAGCGTCGCCCCGTGTTCGAGGACGGCCACGTCGGCGAACTGCATGACGTACCCCTCGTCCGTCTGCAGCCCGTCCGGGATGACCACGATCTCGCAGCCGGCGCTGCGCAGCGCGGCCGCCGTCGCCCGGTGCACGTCCAGCAGGCCGCCCGGGTGGCCGGTCGCGAACAGCACCCGCTGCTTGCCCTCGGCCGCCTTGCGCAGCCGCGCCGCCAGCCGGTTCAGGCCGTCCACGGTCAGCTCGGGGTCGATGGTGTCCTGGCCGTACCGGTACTCGGGGTCGTCGTTCACCCCGACCCGCTCGGCCATCACGGCCAGCACGTCCTGCTCGTCGGTCCAGCGGTCGCCGAGTTCCAGTCCCAGCCACCAGTTGCGCTCGCCGTTGGCCAGGTTGCGGTAGTGGCGCAGGTTGTTCTCGCGGGGTGTGGCGACATCGCCCGCGATGCGGGTCTTCACAAGGTGCTCTACGAGCTCGGCGCGGCTGGGCGTCCCGGGTATCGGCATGGCTCCATTGTGAGGCAGGGCGCTGCGCGTTCGCCCTGCGTATCGCCCGCTGGGACGTGCGTCACTCACTCCTGGCGGAGGGCGAACCACAGCTCCATCCGTACGTCCGGGTCGTCGAGTTCGGCACCGAGCAGTGCCGCGCACCGGGCGATGCGCTGCCGCACGGTGTTGCGGTGGACGGACAGGGCGACCGCCGTACGGTCCCAACTGCCGTGCAGGGAGAGCCAGGTGCGCAGGGTGTCGACGAGGGCGGGGTGCTCCGCGAGGGGACCGAGGAGGGCGCTGGCGTGGGCCTGTGCTTCTTCCCTCGGGACGAGTTCGGCCAGGCCGGGGCGGCTGCCGTGCCTCAGCAGCGAGGTGCGGGTCGCTCGGGCGCGGGCGATGGCGCGGGCCGCTTGCGCGGCTGCGGCCGACAGTTGCTGTGCGGGTACGGGGGCGCTGACGCCGAGGGTCCAGCCGGGCTGTGGCTGAAGGGTTCGGTCGGCGGGGACGAGGACTTGGACGATGTCCCCTACGGGGTCGATGAGGGGCGAGCCGAGTGCGGCGCCCAGTGCTGTGGCGGACAGGAGGTCGGGCGGGTGCGGGTGGGGTGTGGCTGGTCGCGCAGTTCCCCGCGCCCCTACCTCGGCAATGTCCCGCTTCTCGATCGGCGAGGCATGCACCACGAACCAGGTGTCCCCTCCGCCCAGCAGTGGGGCCACCTCCTCCGCCGTGCCGCCCAGCAGGAGTCGTACGAGTGCTGAGGTGCGGGCCGCTCCCGAGCCGCTCTGCTGTTCGCCGGTGAGGAGGGTGAGCAGGACCGTGGCCACCGAGGCGATGGTGTGGTCGCCCGGTTCGCGGGCCGGGGTGGCCACACCGAGGACGAAGCCGGTGCTGAGGGCGTAGGCCGCGAGGTGGGTGCCGGCGGTGGCGTGGGTGGCGGAGGCGGGGGTGCCGGGGCCGGGAGGTCGTACGACCTCCGCGAGCTCGGCCAGGGAGGCGGTCACCGGTGCCTCCGGCCGCCGGCCCGCCGACGCGATCTCCGTGCCCTCCGGGCCGTACAGGGCCGTCCAGCCGCCCGTCCGCTGGGCCAGCTGCCGAAGGACCGACGGCACCGGGTCGGGGCGGGCCGCGGCGGCGGCCAGGCTCTGCTGGGCCTCCGTGACGCGGCGCAGTTCGGCCAGCCGGGCCTGGGCCAGCAGCTGCCAGACCGCGCGGGCGACGGCGGTGAAGGGGGTCTGCGGAGGGACCTCCAGGAGCGGGAGGTCGTAGGTGTCGCAGGCCTCGATCAGGGCGCGCGGGACCGTGTCGTGCACGGGGGCCAGTCCGAAGCCGAGGGCGGCGCCGCCCGCCGCGACGATCCGGGAGACGTAGTCGTCGAAGTAGGTGCCCGAGCCCGCCGCGTCGGGGATGTGCACCCCGGCCGTCAGCAACAGCTCGCCGCCCAGCAGGTACGGGTACGGGTCGGCCATCTCCGAGGTGTGCGCCGCGTGGATGACGAGGGAGGGGTCGGACGGCCCGGCGATCCGGCGCAGGGCCAGGTCCTCGCGGGACAGGAGGGCCGCGAGGGGCACGGCGGGCGTGGGAGGCGCGGGCGGAGCCGCGGGATCCGGCATGGTGTGCGTTTCCTCCATCCCGTACGGCTCGAATGGATGAAACGTACACTTCGCGGCCGCTTTCCGGCCACCTAGTGTCGATGCACGTCACCCACCGGCGAGACCCCCAGCCAAGGAGGCCCTGTGGCCGTCGACTACACCGTGATCGTCCTCTACCTCGCCGGCATGCTGGCCATGGGCTGGTGGGGCATGCGCCGGGCCAGGTCGAAGAGCGAGTTCCTGGTGGCCGGGCGCCGGCTCGGGCCCGTCATGTACTCCGGCACCATGGCCGCGATCGTCCTCGGCGGCGCGTCCACCATCGGTGGCGTGGGACTGGGGTACCAGTACGGGCTGTCCGGCGCGTGGATGGTCTTCACCATCGGCCTCGGGCTGCTCGCCCTCTCCGTCTTCTTCTCCGCCCGGATCGCCCGCCTCAAGGTGTACACCGTCTCCGAGATGCTCGATCTCCGGTACGGCGGCCGGGCGGGCGTGATCTCGGGTGTCGTGATGTGGGCGTACACGCTCATGCTCGCCGTCACCTCGACCATCGCGTACGCCACGATCTTCGACGTCCTCTTCGACATGAACCGGACGGTCGCGATCGTCATCGGCGGCTCGATCGTCGTCGCCTACTCGACGCTCGGCGGCATGTGGTCGATCACGCTGACGGACATGGTCCAGTTCGTGGTGAAGACGATCGGCGTGCTGCTGCTCCTGCTCCCCATCGCCGTCGTGAAGGCGGGCGGCTTCAGCGAGATGAAGGCGAAGCTGCCCACGACGTACTTCGACCCGCTGGGCATCGGTGGCGAGACGATCTTCACGTACGTGCTGATCTACACCTTCGGCATGCTCATCGGGCAGGACATCTGGCAGCGGGTCTTCACGGCGCGCGGCGACCGGACGGCGAAGTGGGGCGGCACGGTGGCCGGCACGTACTGTCTGGTCTACGCCCTCGCCGGGGCCGTGATCGGGACGGCGGCCAAGGTGCTCTACCCGAAGCTGGGCAGCCCGGACGACGCCTTCGCGACCATCGTCAAGGACGAACTCCCGGTCGGGGTACGAGGGTTGGTGCTGGCCGCCGCCCTGGCCGCGGTGATGTCGACGTCCTCCGGCGCGCTGATCGCCTGCGCGACCGTCGCCAACAACGACATCTGGTCGCGGCTGCGGGGGCGGGCCGGGTCCGGTGGACGGGAACACGACGAGGTGCGGGGCAACCGGGTCTTCATCCTGGTCATGGGGCTCGGGGTGATCGGCACGGCCATCGCCCTCAACGACGTGGTGGAGGCGCTGACCGTCGCCTACAACCTGCTCGTCGGCGGCCTCCTCGTCCCGATCCTCGGCGGACTGCTCTGGAAGCGCGGCACGGTCCAGGGCGCCCTCGCCGCCGTGACCGTCGGCGGCCTCGCGGTGATCGGCCTGATGGCGGGCTACGGCATCCTCGCCAACGAACCCGTCTACTACGGACTCCTCTCCTCCCTCGTCGCGTACGTCGCCGTCTCCCTGGCGACCAGGCCGACCGACGCGGCCGTGCTGGCCAACTGGCGGGAACGGCTCGCGGGCCGGGGTGCCCCCGAACTCGTGTCCGAACCGGTCCCGGCCCACCAGTAGAGTCGTAGCAGAAGCAGCGCATAGCGGTACGTACGCGATGAAGCGCAGGAAAGAAGGCAGCACCCCATGAGCAGCAACGAGACACCCCGCGGTCCCGTCGACTCCTCCCGCATCCCGCGGTACGCCGGTCCCGCGACCTTCGCCCGGCTGCCCCGCCTCGACGAGGTCGGCCGTGCCGACGTCGCCGTGGTGGGCGTGCCGTTCGACTCGGGCGTCTCGTACCGGCCGGGCGCCCGCTTCGGCGGCAACGCCATCCGCGAGGCGTCCCGGCTGCTGCGCCCGTACAACCCCGCGCAGGACGCCTCCCCCTTCGCCCTCGCCCAGGTGGCGGACGGCGGTGACATCGCCGTCAACCCCTTCAACATCAACGAGGCGGTCGAGACGATCGAGGCCGCCGCCGACGACCTCCTCGGCACCGGCGCCCGCCTGATGACCCTGGGCGGCGACCACACCATCGCGCTCCCGCTGCTGCGAAGCGTCGCCAAGAAGCACGGCCCGGTCGCGCTCCTCCACTTCGACGCCCACCTCGACACCTGGGACACCTACTTCGGCGCCGAGTACACGCACGGCACCCCGTTCCGGCGGGCGGTGGAGGAAGGGATCCTGGACACCTCGGCGCTCTCGCACGTGGGCACCCGCGGCCCGCTCTACGGCAAGCAGGACCTCACCGACGACGAGAAGATGGGCTTCGGCATCGTGACCTCGGCGGACATCTACCGCCGGGGCGCCGATGAGGTGGCCGACCAGCTGCGGCAGCGCATCGGCGACCGGCCGCTCTACATCTCGATCGACATCGACTGTCTGGACCCCGCACACGCCCCGGGCACCGGCACGCCCGAGGCGGGTGGTATGACGTCCAGGGAGCTGCTGGAGATCCTGCGCGGTCTGGCCGCGTGCAACCTCGTCTCGGCGGACGTCGTCGAGGTGGCCCCCGCGTACGACCACGCCGAGATCACCTCGGTGGCGGCCTCGCACACGGCGTACGAACTGACCACGATCATGACCCGACAGATTGCCGAGGCGCGCGCGAAGTGACCCACGACCACGACCTGGTGCTCCGCCCGACGGAGGCGCAGACGGCCGCAGCCCTGAACCCGCCCGCCGGCCGCAACGGCGGAGACCTGGTCGTGGAGACCCTGGCCGGGCTCGGCGCGACCACCGTCTTCGGGCTGCCCGGCCAGCACGCGCTCGGCATGTTCGACGCCCTGCGCCGCTCCTCCCTCCGCTATGTCGGCCTGCGGGTGGAGAACAACGCGGGCTTCGCGGCGGACGCGTACGGCAGGATCACCGGCGAGGCGGCCCCGCTGCTCCTCTCCACCGGCCCCGGCGCGCTCACCTCGCTGGCCGCGCTGCACGAGGCGGCCTCGGCATCGGCCCCGGTGCTGGCGATCAGCAGCCAGATCCCCACCGCGGGCCTGGGCGGCGGCCGCCACGGCTACCTGCACGAACTCCCGGACCAGGCGGCCTCCTTCCGGGGCGTGGTGAAGTCGGTCCACACCGTCCGCACCCAGTCGCAGATCCCGTCCGCGCTCGCGGCCGCCTGGAAGTCGGCGCTGACCGCTCCGCACGGCCCGGTGTGGGTGGAGATCCCGCAGGACGTGCTCCTCGCGGAGACCGCGCTGCCCGTGGTGACGGCGGTCGACGCGACCCCCGACGAACTCCCCCCGCGCCCCGAACTGACGGCGGTGGCGGCCGACCTGCTCTCGCACGCGGCCCGCCCGGCGATCATCGCGGGCGGCGGAGTCGTACGGGCCGACGCGTCCGGCAAACTTCGCCGGCTGGCCGAGAAGCTGAACGCCCCGGTCGTCACCACCTTCGGCGGCAAGGGCGCGTTCCCCTGGCACAACCCCCTGTCCCTCCAGTCCTGGCTGGAGGACCGCCACACCACGGACTTCCTGGAGGACGCCGACGTCCTTCTCGTCGTCGGCTCGGGCCTGGGCGAACTCTCCTCCAACTACCACACGTTCAAGCCGCGCGGCCGGGTGATCCAGATCGAGGCGGACCTCGGCAAACTGGAGTCCAACCACCCGGCCCTCGGCATCCACGCGGACGCCAGGCCGGCGTTGCAGGCGTTGCTGGAGACGGTTTCCGAACGCGAGGACCCGACGGCACCGGAGCGCGTACGCACACTGCTCGCGAAGGTCTCCGACCGCATCGCCGCCCAGGAACTCACCCTGGAGCAGGACGTGCTGGCGTCCGTCCGCCGCGCCCTCCCCGCCGGTTCCCCGTCCTTCTGGGACATGACGATCCTGGCGTACTGGGCCTGGTCCGCGTTCGACGCCCAGGCCCCGAACCTCATGCACTCCGCCCAGGGCGCCGGCGGCCTCGGCTACGGCTTCCCGGCGGCCCTCGGCGCGGCCGCCGCCGACCCGACCCGCCCGGTCCTGGCGGTGTCGGGCGACGGCGGAGCCCTCTACTCCATCGCCGAACTGGCGACCGCGAGGCAGCACGGCCTCCCGGTCACCTGGCTCATCGTCGACGACGGCGGCTACGGCATCCTCCGCGAGTACATGACCGACGCCTTCGGCGAGCCCACGGCGACGGAACTGACCCGCCCCGACTACGTGGCCCTGGCCGAGTCCTTCGGGGTACCGGGGGTCCGCACGTCCCCGGAGACCCTGGAGACGGACCTGGCGAAGGCGCTCGCCGAACCCGGCCCCTCGGTGGTCGTACTCCCGGCCCTGCTACGGATGTTCGCGCCGACGCACCTGGAGGACTAGAGGACTAACAGGCCCCCGCCCCCACCCCGTCGATGCGGCCGCCGAAGTCGCCGAGGTACTGGGAGCGCCAGTCGCCGTTGAAGGTGTCGCGCTTCTCGGTCGGGTCCCAGTTGATGAAGCAGGCGCGGGTGGAGGCGACGAAGGAGCCGACGTGGTCGTGGAGGTTGGGCGGCATGTCGCGGTAGCCGCTGCGGGCCGTCCACTCCCAGTAGTCGCCGCCGAAGCCCTCGCCGCTCCAGAAGCAGACCGAGCCGTCCGGACAGGACGGGGCGGCGGCCGCGTGCGCGGAGGCGCTCTGGGCGGGGACGACGAGCGCGGTCAGGGCGAGGGCGGCGGCGAGGGACCAGGTGCGAAGCTTCACGGGAGTCTCCGGAAAAAGGAGTTGAGGACGCCCCGGCGGAACTGCCGGGGCGTCCCCATGCTGCTGGGCGGTCACACGGACACGCCCGAGCCCAAGATCGACTTCACCTGTGTGAGGTAAGTAGTACGACCGGTCCGCCTACCAGATCGCGTCGACCCACTCCGGGTGGTCGATGAACGGGTTCCGGTTGTGCTGGTAGGTGTTGTAGATGACGTCGTTGCGGTTCTCCTCGAAGGAGTCCGGCGGGTCCTCGTCGTTCCACTGCTTGAGGACGGACAGCTTGCCGATGTACGGGTTGGAGCCGTTGTTGACCTTGTCGTCGGGCTCCAGGTTCGCGAACCCGTCGTCGCCCTCGTAGCGGACGGCCATGTAGAGGATCATGCGGGCCACGTCGCCCTTGACCGCGTCGCGGGGCTCGAAGGAGTCCGAGTCGGCCTTGCTGCCACCGCTGTTGGTGAAGGTGGAGCCGCCCTCGTCGAAGTCGAGGTTGCCGCGCTTGCCGTTGACCGCCACGTCCTCGGGACGGATGTGGTGCAGGTCCGTGCCGGGGCCGGTGGACGTGGTGAGGTCGCCGTGCGAGATCGCCCACACGTGCTCGCGGTTCCAGTCGCCGCTGTCCCCGCCGTTGAGGGACTTGCTGCGCGAGATGCCCGAGTACAGCAGGATCACGTTGTTGCTGTTGTTCGGGTCCTGGTCGGTCTTCTTCAGGGCGTCCCACAGGGCCGAGTACGACAGCTTCGTGACGTTCGCGCTGATGATCGTGTGCAGGGACGACTTGAGACTCGTGCCCGTCTTGCCGATCGCGTTCTTGTAGTACGTCGAGTCGTACGCGGTGGTCGTGGCGGCGGCCGGGGTCGCCGTCAGCGCCGGGGCGGTGAGGCCCACGAGGACGGCGGCGGTCGCCAGGGCCACCGACTTCCAGCGCCGGATGTGTGTCGCCAGCATAAAGAGTTTCCCATCTACGCGGGTTGACGAGGCGGCAAGAGGAGGGTGACATGGACATGAGGACGTTCAGGTGAACGGGGCGTAAAAAGAGGCCCCCGACTGTGCGGTCGGGGGCCTCGGTGCTGCCGGTGCGTCAGCTGACGTCCGACGGGTCCAGCCGGTAGAGCGTCGACGTGTTCGTCGTCTGCGTCGAAGAAGCCGAGTTCGACGAGGAGTTCGACGACGAACTCGAACTCGAACTTGAACTCTTGCTGTACGCGCTCTCCTTCACCGCCGTGCCGTTCTTCTCCACCCAGGCGGTCACCTGCGAGCTGAGGGTGTTGTTGCCGCCCATGCCCATGCCGCCGCTGCCGACCTGGATGTAGTGCAGCTTGCCCGCCTTCACCAGTTCCTTCAGCTTGGCGACGGTCATCGCGTTGTCGGATCCGGTGAAGCCCCACATGGAGATGACGGGCTCGTTCGAGCTCAGCTCGATCTGCGACGCGGACTGCGAGTTGGAGACGGCCAGCAGCCAGGTGGCGCCGTCCATGTGCTTCTTCAGGTAGGCGATCAGGTCGCTGCTCACGCTGCCGCCCATGCCACCGCCGAAGCCGCCGCCGCCCGCCCGGCCGGTGCCGAGCCCGCCGCGCTCACCGTTGCCGGTACCGGTACCCGTGCCGCCGGGAGCCTCGCCGCCGCCGAAGCCGCCGCTCGGCAGTTCGCCGTTGCCGCCGCCGGGCGTCGTCTGACCGTTGCCGCCGCCGGGGAAGCCGCTGCCCGAACCGCCGCTCGGCGCCTCGCCGTTCGCGCCGCCCGGGAAGCCGCCGCCGGCCTCGGTGTTCTGCCCGCCCTGGCCGCCCTGCTGGGTGCCGCCCGGCAGTTCGCCGCCGCCCGGGAAACCGCCCCGGTTGCCGCCGCCACCGCCCGGCCCGCCGCCGAAGCCGCTGCCCGTCGAGGGGCCCGCGGTCGGGTTCGTACCGCCGCGCATACCGCCGCCGCTGCCGCTGCCGAACGGCAGGGTCGCCGCGTACGCCGTCGGACCCGCGAGCGCCGCGATCACGGCCGCCGCCAGGGAGGCCGCCAGCAGCCGGGCCTTGTTCCCGGACCGGAAGACGATCAGGCCCACGATGCCGGCCACGGTCAGCACGCCGATCAGCGGCCACAGCCAGGTGTTCCAGCCGGAGGCCCGGCGCAGCAGCACGATCGCCCAGATGCCGGTGACGCCGAAGGCGGCCGGGAGGACCCAGATCCACCGCTTGTCGGTGCGGAACGCCTCCAGCAGCATCACGCCACCGCCGCCGCACAGCACCGCGATGCCGGGGGCGAGCGCGGTCGTGTAGTAGGGGTGCATGGTGCCCTGCGCGGTCGCGAAGATCACGTAGTGGAGCAGGGTCCAGCCGCCCCACAGGACCAGCGCCATCCGCCTCAGGTCCGTGCGCGGGGCGCGGCCGCACAGCACCAGGCCGCCGACGAGCGCGATCGCGGAGAAGGGGAGCAGCCAGGAGATCTGGCCGCCGAGGATGTCGTTGAACATCCGGCCGAGGCCCGCGGAGCCGGAGAATCCGCCGCCTCCACCGCCGCCGCCCGCGCCGTTGCCCTCGCCGCCGAAGACGCGGCCGAGACCGTCGTACCCCATGATCAGGTCCCAGGCGGAGCCGTCCGTGGAGCCGCCGATGTACGGCCGGTCGGAGGCCGGGACCAGGGAGACGGCGATCGCCCACCAGAAGCTGGAGACGGCCAGCACGACCGCGGCGAGCGCCAGGTTGACGGCGCGCTTCGCCCAGGTGGCCTTCGACGCGTAGAGGTAGAGCGCGAAGACGGCCGGGAGCGCGATCCAGCCCGCGAGCAGCTTGGTGTTGAAGGCCAGGCCGAAGCAGGCCGCCGAGCCGAGCAGCGGGAGCAGCTTCTCGTCACGGGTGGCGCGGAAGGCGAGCGCCGCACCCGACACCATGAGGAAGACGAGGATGGTGTCCGGGTTGTTGTCGCGGTTGATGGCGACGGTGATCGGGGTCAGCGCCAGCACCAGCGCGGCGACGGTCGCCGCCCCGTGCCCCCACACCCGCTTCACGGTGGAGTGCAGGATCCAGATCGTGGCGAGTGCGACCACGACCTCGGGCGCCATCATCTGCCAGGTGCCGAAGCCGAAGATGCGGCAGGACAGACCCATGACCATGAGCGCGAACGGCGGTTTGTCGACGGTCAGGAAGTTGCCGGGGTCCAGCGAACCGAAGAACCAGGCCTTCCAGCTCTTCGTGCCGGCCCAGATCGCGCCGCTGTAGAAGGTGTTCATGTCGGAACCGGAGAGGTTCCAGGAGTAGAGCACCGCCGCCAGGACCAGGATCACGATCAGCGCGGGGAGCGACCAGCGCGGTGCCTTGGCCGGCAGGGGAGCCGCAGGGGTCGCCGTGGGGGTCGCCGTGGGCGGGCCCCAGTCGGGGGACACGGGCGTGTGGGGGGTGGGATCGGTGGCAGATGTCACCATCCCACCATGCGGGCGGCCGATGGGCGAGGGCTGTGCTGATCCTGGGCGCAGGCTGTGGGTGGATGAGATGTCGGTAAGAGGGCGACCGGTGCGGCCGCCCTCCACGAAGGGGTCAGTGCACGCGGACCGACAGCCGGTAGAACCGCGTCGTCTGCGCCGCGTTCTGGTTGTCGTCGCTGACCAGGAGGACCTTGTACGCGCCCTTCTCGCGGCCGGTGACGACCATGCCCTCGATGTTGTCGAGGAGCGGGTTGGGCTGCGGCTGCTTGGCCGTGGCGCCCAGGGTCGGGCAGCTCGCGATGTCCGTCAGCAGAGTCTTCTTGACCAGCCGGACGCCGGTCTGCCCGGTGAGGTTCGCTATGCCGCTGGTGTCCGTGGCGTGCCGCGGGTCGGCCAGGTAGAGGCGGACGGTGTTGCCGACGCCGGAGGTGAAGCCGCGCTCCAGGACCAGGAGCCGGCCGTCGGGGAGCGCCTGCACCTCGGGGACACCGAGGATCGGGTCGTCGGTGCGGTAGGCGTACTGGGCCGACAGCTTGAAGTGGTCGCCCTTGGAGCGCGTCCAGGTCTGGAAGCGGACGATCCCGGCGGTGTCCCCGGAGATCGCGTACTCCATGGAGGCCAGCAGGGTGCGGCCGCCGTTGAGGAGGGTCAGGCCCTCGAAGGTCTGGTTGGAGGTGGCCCGCCCGGCCGGGGAGACGAGGAGCGAGGACGGTACGGGGAGGCGGTCCAGGATCTTGCCGTCCGCCGAGTAGCGGCGGATGGACGGTTCGGTCTCGGAGGTGATCAGGCGGGTGCCGTCCCGGTCCACGACCAGGCCCTCGGAGTCGAGCGCCGCTCCGTTCTCGTCGGCGAGCCCGACGACCTTCTTCGGCGCGAGGGTCTTCGCGTCCAGGTCGAAGAGGTAGGAGCGGTCGGCGAGGGCGGCCAGGGAGCCGTCCTTGTCCACGGCGAGCGCGGAGAGGTTGCCGACGAAATAGCCGCCGAAGGCCGTCTTGTCGAGGGCGTCGGAGAAGCTGTCGAGGGAGACCGAGGACGAACACGCGTGAGCGGAGGCGGTGTTGGTCGCGTCGGTGCCGGTCGCGACGGCGTTGGCGGACCCGGCGGCGGACAGACAGGTGGCCGCCGCCAGGCCGGCGGTGACGGTGGCGAGTACGGTTCGCAGGCGCATGGCGGTCACCGTAGGGGGAACCGGTGACGGGGTGGAGACCGCCCCGTGAAGGAAAGGGTCGATTTCCGGCCGCCGGGACCGCACTTCGGTACGCGAGCCGCCGCCCCGCCTCAGGAGGCCGCGAGGTCCTTGTGGACGACCTTCGCGACGGCCTGGATGGTGTTGATGCCGTAGCTCATGGTGCTGTTGTCCTGGGTCAGGACGGTCATCTGGTAGTCGTGGCCGCCGCCGGTGAACGTGCCGAGGCTGTGCACCCGCCAGCCGTGCGTGGCGCGCTGCAGCCAGCCGTTCTTGACGTGCACGGCGACGCCGGACGGGGCGCCGTACGGCGTGCCCCACCGCTGGGACGAGATGACCTGCCCCATCAGCTTCAGGATGTAGGCCCGCGAATTGTCGCTGAGCACGGTGTTCTTGGCGGTGACGAGCGCGAGCAGTCGCTGCTCGTCGTGCACGTCGATCTGGGTCAGGCCCCAGTAGCCGTTGGCGCCCGGGGTGGTCTGCGTCATCCCGGCGGCGCTCAGGAAGCCCTTGATCTTCGTCAGGCCGAGCTGCTTCCACAGCTTGGTGGTCGCGTCGTTGTCCGACTGCGTGATCATGGCCTTGGCGAGCGACTGCTCGGTGGTGGTCAGATACCGGTTGTGCTTCTTCGCGTCCCACAGCAGCGTGGCGAGGACGGTCACCTTGACCGTGCTGGCCGAGTCGTAGTGCGTGGTGGAACGGAGCGTGCAGGTCGTCTTCGTCGAACGGTCGTACAGGCCGACGGCGATCGTCCCCTTGCGGTTCGCGATGGCCGTGGTGATGTCCTTCTTCAGCTTCGTGGCGAGCGCCGTCTTGGCCGACGTGCAGCTGACGGCGGGCGCGGCGGCCGAGGCGGGCGCGGCGACGGCCACGCCGGCTATGAGAAACCCGGTGCCGAGCGCGGTGGCGACCAGCCCGCTCCTTCGTCTGTGAGTCATACCCCCGTTGACACACGGATTCGCGCGAATGGTTGTACGAACGGTCAGGGCTTTAAGGAACCGTCACCTGGGCCCACCTCCGGCCCGTCCCACCCGTGCCCGAGGATGAGGCCCATGAGAAACCCGAGTGGGCCGGCAAGGGCGACAGCCGCAGCCATGGTCGTGCTGTTCGCCGCCGCCGGTTGCAGTGGCGACCCCGCCGACGCCGCACCCGCCCCCGTTGCCTCGTCGCCCGCTCCCGCGACAGCGACGCCGGCCTCCGTCACCGAGCCGTGGGGCAACTCCGTCACCAAGGCGCCGCCGTTCCCCGACGGCAAGGTCGTCGCCCAGGCGGCGAACGCCACCGGAGGCCGGGAGATGGAGATCAAGGGCGGTGTCGGGAGCGGCATCCTGACCGTCCTGGTGAACTGCGAGGGCAAGGGAAAACTGACCGTCGCCGTCGAACCGCTGGGCGTGAGCTTCCCGTTCGACTGTGTCGCCGGCCAGATCAACGCCATCGGCAACGCGACGAACATGAACGGCGGCGGGACGCGCCCTCACACGCCGGGCACGGTACGGGTGACGGCGTCGGCGGGCGTGCGGTGGGCGATCACGGTCGGACGCCAGGACGCGTCCCGCGACTGACCGGGTCCGCTCGGCGCAACCTCCGTGACCGCGCCGCGCGTCATGATGCCGGGAGGCACTCGATGCGACGGTTCCGGCCGGGTGAGACCGCTGTGCGGCGGGACGTGTTCCGCCGCAAGGTGTGGAGCGCGCAGGCGTTCCACGTCGTCGAGGACGGGCCCGAGGCGCTAATCGTGGGATGCCGGCCCGGAGCGGAAGTGCTGGCCCCGACCACCTGGATCGAGTGGCTGCTGACCGGCGACCGGGACGTGCGGGTCCAGGCCCTGCCGAACCTCGCCCGCGGAGACTGGCGGCTCGGCCGCTGGTCCTGGCGCGACACTGCGCATCGGCAGTGGGTCCCGCCGGGAGCGTGGTTCAGCGTGAACGCGTTCTACGACGTCTCGGACCGCCATCGGCCGGCCCACTGGTACGTCAACTTCCAGCGGCCGATGCACCGCACGCGGCTGGGCTTCGACACCTTCGACCTCCTCCTGGACCTGGTGATCACGCCCGACCTGTCGCGGTGGGAGTGGAAGGACGAGGACGAGTACGCCCACGGCCGTCGGCTCGGCGTGGTGAGCGATGCCGACCACCGGGCCGTCGAGGGAGCCCGCGAGCAGGCGGTGGCCATGATCGAGGAACGTGACGGACCGTTCGCCGCCGAGGCGAACTGGCGGGACTGGCACACCGAGCCCGGCCGGCCGGCTCCGGCCCTGCCCGAGGACGTCCTGACCTTCGGTCTCAGGTGATCGGCCGACGCTCGGATCTCCCCGCTCCGGGTCCGCACCGCACCTCCGGCGGGGAGAGGAGCACCCGGCGTCGCGACCGATCGATCTCCGCGACGACGACGGACATCTCCTCCCCGGTCCGGAACGCCTCCGGTGAACCGGCCGCAGGTCTGCCGTGGACCTCTCTGAAGGGCACCAGCCCGACGATGCCGTCCCCGACAGCGACGAAGGCGCCGAAGGGGAGCACCTTTTCAACCGCTCCGTGCAGGATCTGGCCGACTTCCGTGCGGTCGGCGAAGACCTGGAAGGGATCGGGCTGCAGCGCGCACAAGGACAGTCGGGCCTCGGCGTTGTGGGTGTCGAACTGCAGGAACTCGCACGCGATGCGTTGCCCGACCTCGACGACATCGGTGGCGGCCTCGATGCGCCGCCAGGACAGTTCGGGGATCGTGATGAACCCGACGCCGGGAAACGCGGGATGGGCGGGCCCGTCGTCCAGGGCCACGAAGACCCCGAACCGCTCGATCGCCGCGACGGTTCCGGACAGGATCTCACCGGGGCGCAGCGACTCCAGGAACGCCCAGAGCTCCGGGCTCTCGAACTGCCAGTCCATGCGCGCCACCCTGACACACCGCCCTGCTGCAAGGGTGCGTATTGCCTTGCCGGGCCTTGAGCTTGTTGACCAGCCGCTCGGCAGTGTTCCGCTGCTTGCACGGGTCGGCGTCGAGGCGGACCTTGCCGGCCTGCCCGCTTCAGCCTGCCGACGTGCGTGCCGTGTCCCTGGTGCGGATGTGCTGGCTGAGAAAGAGTGCGGCGCGGTCCAGCGCCTCGTCGGCTTCGTCCAGGACGCCGGTGAACGCCTGGAAGACATGTGGAACGTCAGCGGTGATGTCCAGGATGACGTCGACTCCGGCCTCCCTCGCGCGCGTGGCCATGCGTGTGGAGTCGTCCAGGAGCATTTCGTTGGTGCCCGCCTGCAGCAGCATCGGGGGGAAGCCGGTCAGGTCGGCGAGGGTGGCGGGGCTGAGCAGGGGCTGGTGGGGGTCCTGTCCCGCGCGATACATGGCTCCGGTGTGTTCCATGCCCTCACGCGTGAAGAACGGGTCGACGCTCGCCTTGGTGTCCATGCTCTCGCCTGTCCGGGTCCCGTCGAGTCCGGGGGAGAACGCCACGATCGCGGCGGGCATGGGCAGGCCCGCGTCGCGGGCGGCGAGGCAGGTGGTGACGGTGAGGCCGCCACCAGCCGAGTCGCCGGCGAACGCGATCGCCGAAGGGTCTTCGCCGCTGTCGAGAAGTGCGCGGTAGGCGCTCAGCCCGTCCTCGATCGCGGCAGGGAACGGGTGCTCCGGGGCAAGCCGGTAGTCCAGCGAGAACGCCCTGAACCCGGTTCTGGTCACCAGATTCCCCGTCAGCGGCATCGCCGTCTCCGGTGAACCGACCACGTAGGAGCCGCCGTGAAAGTAGAGGATCGTCCCGGCCTTCGGAGTGCTGGTCGGCTCGACGAGCACCGCGGGCCGATCGCCCAGCGTCGCAGTCCGGGTGCGGATCCCGGCCGGGACGATCATTTCCCCCATCATCGCCCTGAACCCGGCGCGGAGCTCCTCCACCGACCGAGGGCCCTCCGGCTGAGGCCGTCGGGCCCTCGCGTCGATCTCCGCGCGCTGTTGCCTGCTCATGGTCGCCTCCATCGCAAGTGCATGCCAAGGAACTATATGCCTGGGCATCTAGGTTAGAATACATGCCATGGCATATAAGTCGAGCCGTGGCCCGATCGACCTCCCGGGCTTCTTCGCCGATCTCGTCCGCTGCGAGACACGGCTCTACAACGCGCTGGGCGACCGCCTTCGCGAGCGGCACGGGATCGTCACCTCGCAGTTCGAGTTCCTGTGCTTCCTGCGCGACCACCCCGGATCCCGGGTGGCGGACCTCGCCACCGAATTCGCCATCGGGATCGGTGCGACCAGCAAGGGCATCGACCGCCTGGAGAAGCAGGCATGGGTCATACGGCGAACCAATCCATCGGATCGCCGCTCATCACTGCTGGACCTGACCGCCGTAGGCCTGCAACTCGTCGAGGCGGCAGAGGCGACCTTCACCCGAACACTGGCCGAGCTGACCGCGGACGTCCTCGGCGGTCCCTCGGGACCGGCCGTTGTGCAGGTCCTCTCGGAGCTGCGCTCCGTGCTCGAACGCGACCGGATCGGCCTGCCCACAGGCTGACCGGCATGCGCATCCAGTGCGACTGCCCGTTCGCCGCGTGATGCGCGCCCTAGCGCCGGCTCTCGGCGATCCGCAGTACGTCGGTCAGCGCCTCCCGTATCCGGGCCACCAGGAACCGGAGTTCGGCCTTCGTGACCTGCCGCTCTTCGAGCAGGGCGGCCGAGTGGTCGAGGAGCCCGGCGGCCATCTCCAACTGCACGGACTCGACGGCGTCGGCGGCCCGGGAGAGATAGCCGTCTCCGTCGGTGACCAGGAAACAGGGCTTGCCCTCGGGACCCGCCCAGGGGAGTAGACGCGGAACGCTCACCGGGTGACCCGCGCGTCCTTCGCGAGCATGCCGCACGAACCCATGCCGATCCCGTACACGCCGATCGGATCGACCGGGGGCTGGTGCCCGGTGTGGTGGACGGTCGGGCCGTGCACCCGCGGGCGCCGGAACAGTGAGAGGAGGAAGCGGGTGATGCGGTGGGCCATGGCAGCAACTCCGTTCTGTAGTGATCTGCTCACAGAGTGGGGCGGGCGCGGCTAGCCTGACCAGGGGGTGGAGTGTGGCCAGGCATTTGTCACAAGGGAGTTGGCCATGGCGAACACTTACGGTGACTGGCTCCGGCAGCAGCGGGAGACGGCCGGGCTGACACAGCAGGAGCTGGCCGACATCGCGGTGATGACGCGTTCGCACATCGCGCACATCGAGGCGGGGCGGCGGATCCCCTCGAAGGAGGACGCGCGACGGCTGGACAAGGCTCTGAACACGGGGGATGTGCTGAGCAGTTTCCTGCCGGAGCAGGACGTGACGATCGCCGACTACTTCGGGGCAGTGCGCGAACTCGAACAACAGGCGGTCATGATCCGGGAGTTCGCTCTGGCGTATTTCCCGGGCATCCTTCAGACGAAAAGGTACGCGCGTGCCGTTCTGGGCGCGGCGTTCCCTCCGGTGAGTGATGAGGAGTGTGACAGGCGCCTTGTCACACGCTTGGAGCGCGCGAAGATCCTTGAGGATCCGGCGACTCCCGTAATGTGGGCCGTGCTGGATGAGACGGTCCTACGGCGTCCCGTCGCCGACGGGGACATCATGGCGGAGGCGATCATGCACATCGTCGCCCTCGCGGAGACCGGACGCATCCGCGCGCACGTGTTGCCGTTCGGAGCCGGTCACCATCCACTGATGCAGAACATGCTCACGCTGATGTGGTTCGAGGACCAGCCGCCGGTGGCATACAGCGAGGGAGACCGGATGGGAAGGTTGCACGACTCCCCGTCCACGGTCCGTGAATTGCAGACTCGCTTCGATCTCGCGCTGAGCGACGCACTGCCGCTCAAGGAGTCGCTCGCCCTCCTCAGGTCCACTGCGAAGGACTACGAACACCGTGACTGACCGAACGATCTCGAACGCAGCCATACTCACCGGCTGGCGCAAGTCATCGCACAGCAACGCCGACGCCGGCAGCTGCCTCGAAGTCCTCGACGCCCACCCCTCCGGCATCCCCGTCCGCGACTCCAAGCACCCCCACGGCCCCGCAGTGATCTTCGCGCCCACCGCTTGGCTCCCGTTCCTCGCGGCCGTGAAAGCCACCCCCTAGAGATCGAGGACCACCTCGCCGACCGGTGTGGTGCAGCAGACCAGGGCTGTGCCGGGCTCGGGGAGGTCGAGAGGCGGGGTGGTGTACGCGACGTCGCCTGTCAGCACGGGGGTGACGCAGGTGTGGCAGACGCCGGTGCGGCAGGACCAGCGGGTGGGGATGTCGCAGGCTTCCGCGAGTTCGAGGAGCGAGGCGTGGGCGGGTGACCACGGGGTGGTGACGCCGCTGCGGGTGAAGGTGACGAGGGGGCCGGTGCCCGGGGGACCGGGTGGCTGGTGCGGGCGTGCCGGGGCGGTGGGCGTGACGCCGGGGTTGACGGCGGCGAGCGCGCCGAACCGTTCCGTGCGGATCCGGTCGGGGCGCAGGCCGAGTTCGCGCAGGTGACCGGAGAGGTCGTCCATGAAGGTGGTCGGTCCGCACAGGTAGGCGTCGGCGTCGGCGGGGACGCCCAGGGCGGTGAGCGAGGCGGCGGTCGGACGGCCCCGGGTGACGCGGGCGTCGCCGGGCGGCGGTGTCTCCGAGGTGTAGTGGATGTGCTCGTGGGCACGGGGGAGCCGTGCCAGGAGGGCGTGCGCCTCGTCCGCGAAGGCGTGGTGGGCGCGGTCGTGGGCGGTGTGGATCCACCAGACGGGGCGTGGGTCCCGTACGGCTGCCAGCCGGTGGAGCATGGCGAGCACGGGAGTGACGCCGATGCCCGCGGAGAGGAGGACGACCGGGCCGGTGCCCTCTTCGAGCACGAACGCTCCGCGCGGCCCCGCGACGTCCACGAGGTCCCCGGTGCGGAGCCGGGTGTGGATGTAGCCGCTGACCTTCCCGTGGGGCTCGTGCTTGACGCTGATGCGGTAGCCGCCGTCCGCGGGTGCGGCGGACAGGGAGTAGCTGCGTACGGCGCGGTCGGTGCCGTCGACGGCGAGGCGGAGGGAGAGGTACTGGCCGGGGCGGGCCTCGGCCAGGGGGGTGCCGTCGGCGGTGCCGAGGTGGACCGAGCAGACGTCGGCGGTCTCGGGGGCGATGCGGGTGACGCGGAGGGGCCTGAAGCCCGGCGGTCCCGGCTCGGGACCGGGCTGACCGGACTGCCCGGCGGCGGCGAGGTCCCGGAAGGACTGCTGCCAGCCGGGGCTGAGGGCGGGGATGGCCAGGGCGGTGCGCAGCTTCGCGGGGTCGCGGCCGGGCAGGTAGAGCAGCGCGTCGGTGTCGGCGACGCTGAGTTCTCCCGGGCCCCTGCGGGTGCGGGTGATCCCGTCACCGGCTTGGACCCGTCCCTCGGTGATCACCCGCAGGTAGAAGCCCGGACGGTGGTGGGCGACCAGGAGGGAGGCCATGGCGGGTTCGCCCAGGCGCATGCCGACGCGATAGCAGGTGACCCGGGGCTGGGTCACCTCGAACTCGGCTTCGCCGATCCGGTACCGGTCGCCGATGCACACCTCGTCGTCGGCCAGGCCGTCGACGGTGAAGTTCTCCCCGAACATCCCGAAGGCCAGGTCGTCGCGGCCGAGCCGCTCGCGCCAGTACCGGTAGGACTCCAGCTGGTAGACGAGGACGGCCCGGATCTCGCCGCCGTGCCCGGCCAGGTCGCCCTGACCGTCGCCGTCGACGTTCAGCCGCCGCACCATGCGGCTGCCGTGCACGGGGGACTTCCACGCCCCGGTGCGGACGGTCCTGCCCTGCCAGGAGACGTCCGCGGGCATGCCCACGTTGACGGACAGCAACCTCGCCATGCGGACCTCCTGCGGCGGCCTGCACCGCCACGATCCCCTGAGCACGCATCCTGGTGCCTTCGCCGGGATTCCGCGAACGGAGACGGCCGTCCGTTCCCTTGTTACCGAACTCGGACAGACCCCGATGAACAACCCCCCGCCCAGGTGCCATCTCACCGGGCATAGGACAGAGCGTCCTGATGACTCATGGGGGATTTCGATGACGACCACGCGCCGTGCCCGCCGTACCGCCCGTTCCGCCGCCCTGGTGGCCGTCGCCGCCGCTGCGGCGTTCTCGCTGACCGCCTGCCAGGCAGGAGGGAGCAAGGACGGCGCCGCCGGCCCGGAGCAGAAGGTCTCCGCCGCCACCCCCCACGCCACCGCTGCCGGCGGCTCCAGGGCGACCGGCACCGGCAAGAGCCCGGCCGACGTGCAGACCCGGACGCTCGCCCCGTCCCGCACCGCCGCGCCGTCCGCCACGGCCAGGACGGCGGCCCCGGTCCGTACCCAGACCCTGGCGGACGGCAGCAGGGCCGAGATCTACGAACTCGGTGCCGAGCACTACCGCGCCAGGATCGTCAGCCGTGGCGAGGTCCTGGCCACGATGGAGACCGGCGGGACGGACGCCGGGCTCGACGCCAACGACATGTTCATCGTGCTCACCCTGGGCGGCGAGGTCCACTCCTGGATGGGCGGCGGGCACACCGGACCGGGCACCTTCAAGCTCGCGGGCGGCTGGACGGCCAAGGTCACGAAGGTCGGCGAGCTCCGGTACCGCGCGCAGATCCTCGGCAGGGACGGCTCGGTGGACGGCACGCTGGAGGCGAACCAGCACGACGCCGGGCTCGACGCCAACGGCGTGTACATCGTGCTCAGCGCCGGCGGTGTGATCAGCGCCCACGAGTAGACGCCCTCCCGGTGCCCTGCCCGCCGCCCGCCGCCCCGGTTTTGTTGCGGAGGGATGAAATCCGCTTCGTTTCGTGTTGTGCGATACGGAAGATCAGGGCGAACGGAGGGCACCCGCGTGGCAGCGCAACAGGGGGAGCGGCGGCAGGGCGGCTGGGCGCGCAGGCTGGCGGGGTATGCCTGGCGGCATCCCCGGGACGTCGTGCTCGCGCTCGCGTCCTCGCTGGCCGGTATGGCGGTGCTGGCCGTCGTACCCCTGATCACCAAGGTGATCATCGACGATGTCATCGGTGATCACAGCCGGGCCATGGGGCCCTGGGCCGGTGCCCTGATCGGCGCCGCCGTCCTCGTCTACGCGGCCACCTTCGTCCGCCGCTACTACGGCGGCCGGCTCGCCCTCGACGTCCAGCACGACCTGCGGACCGAGATGTACGACACGCTCACCCGGCTCGACGGACGGCGGCAGGACGAGCTGTCCACGGGCCAGGTGGTGGGCAGGGCCACCAGCGACCTCCAGCTGATCCAGGGCCTCCTCTTCATGCTGCCGATGACCATCGGCAACGTCCTCCTCTTCGTGATCTCCCTCGCGATCATGGCCTGGCTGTCGCCGCCGCTCACCCTGGTCGCCCTCGCCGTCGCCCCGGCCCTGTACTGGATCGCCAAGCACAGCCGCAGCAAGCTGCACCCCGCCACCTGGTACGCCCAGGCCCAGGCCGCCGCCGTGGCCGGCGTGGTCGACGGCGCGGTGAGCGGCGTGCGCGTGGTGAAGGGGTTCGGGCAGGAGGACCAGGAGACCGGGAAGCTGCGGGAGGTCGGGCGCCGGCTCTTCGCGGGGCGGCTGCGCACGATCCGCCTGAACAGCAGGTTCACCCCGGCCCTGCAGGCGGTCCCGGCCCTCGGCCAGGTCGCCATGCTGGCGCTCGGCGGCTGGCTGGCCGTCCGCGGTCACATCACCCTCGGCACCTTCGTCGCCTTCTCCTCCTACCTCGCCCAGCTGGTCGGCCCGGTCCGGATGCTCGCCGTGGTCCTCACCGTCGGCCAGCAGGCCCGCGCTGGCACCGAGCGGGTGCTTGAGCTGATCGACACCGAGCCGACGCTGAAGGAGGGCACGAAGACCCTCCCCGCCGACGCGCCCGCGACCGTGGAGTTCGACGACGTGTCGTTCGGGTACGACCATGAGCGCCCGGTGCTGAGGGGGCTGAGCTTCGAGATCCGGCCGGGCGAGACCCTCGCCGTCGTCGGCTCCTCCGGCTCCGGCAAGTCCACGGTCTCCCTGCTCCTGCCGCGCTTTTACGACGTCACCCACGGCGCCGTCCTGATCGGCGGCCACGACGTCCGCGAGCTGACCCACGACTCGCTCAGGGCCGCGATCGGCCTGGTCCCGGAGGACTCGTTCCTCTTCTCCGACACGGTCCGCAACAACATCGCGTACGGCCGTCCCGACGCGACCGAGGACGAGATCCTCGCCGCCTCCCGCGCCGCCCAGGCCGACCGGTTCATCGCCGAGCTGCCCGACGGCTACGACACCAAGGTCGGCGAGCAGGGCCTCACCCTCTCCGGCGGCCAGCGCCAGCGCATCGCCCTCGCCCGCGCCCTGCTCACCGACCCCCGTCTCCTCGTCCTCGACGACGCCACCTCGGCCGTCGACGCCCGCGTGGAGCACGAGATCCACGAGGCCCTCGCCCACGTGATGCGGGGCCGCACGACCCTCCTGATCGCGCACCGCCGCTCCACCCTCAACCTCGCCGACCGCATCGCCGTCCTCGACGGCGGCCGGCTCGCCGACATCGGCACCGACGAGGAGCTCCAGCAGCGGTCCGCCCTGTACCGCAGGCTCCTCACCGACCCCGACGAGCTCGGCGGGGTCTCCCCGGGGCACGCGCTGCCCCTCGAACCGCACGAGGACACGTCCGTACGGGACGAGCTGGACGCCGAGTTCGACGCCGAGCGCGGCGTGACCCCGCGGCTGTGGACCGGCGACCGTACGCCCCGCGACCTCGCCCTCGCCGGCACCCCGGCCACTCCCGAGCTCCTCGCCCAGGTCGAGGCGCTGCCCCCGGCGACCGACGTCCCCGACATCGACGAGGCCGGCGCCGTACGCCCCGAGGACTCCTACGGCCTGCGCCGCCTGCTGCGCGGCTTCGGCGCGCCCCTGCTGGTCAGCCTCGGGCTCGTCGCCGTGGACGCCGGCATGGGCCTGCTGCTCCCGGTCCTGATCCGGCACGGCATCGACCAGGGCGTCAGCAGGATGGCGATCGGCGCGGTCTGGGCGGCCGCGCTGCTCGGCCTGTTCGCGGTGCTCGCCCAGTGGGTGGCCCAGATCGGCGAGACCCGGATGACCGGCCGCACCGGCGAACGGGTCCTCTACTCCCTCCGTCTGAAGATCTTCGCCCAGCTCCAGCGGCTCGGGCTCGACTACTACGAGCGGGAGCTGACCGGCCGGATCATGACGAGGATGACGACGGACGTGGACGCGCTGTCCACCTTCCTCCAGACGGGGCTGGTCACCGCGTTCGTCTCCGTCGTCACCTTCTTCGGGATCATGGTCGCCCTGCTGGTGATCGACGTACAGCTCGCGCTGGTCGTCTTCATCACCCTGCCTCCGCTGATCGTGGCGACCTTCTTCTTCCGCCGGGCGAGCGTGAAGGCGTACGAACTCGCCCGGGAGCGGGTGTCGGTGGTCAACGCCGACCTCCAGGAGTCGGTGTCGGGGCTGCGGATCGTGCAGGCCTTCCGGCGCGAGCGGGACAGCGGCCGCCGCTTCACCGAACGCAGCGAGAGCTACCGCCGCGCCCGTATCCGGGGCCAGTGGCTGATATCGGTCTACTTCCCCTTCGTCCAGCTGCTGTCGTCGGTGGCCGCGGCGAGCGTGCTGATGGCGGGCGCCCACCGGGTGGAGGCGGCGACCCTGACCACCGGCGCGCTGGTCGCCTACCTGCTCTACATCGACCTGTTCTTCGCCCCCGTCCAGCAGCTCTCCCAGGTCTTCGACGGCTACCAGCAGGCAACCGTCTCCCTCGGCCGCATCCAGGAACTCCTGCGCGAGCCGACGTCCACGGCGGCGGCGGACAGGCCTCGCGAGGTCGGGTCCCTGCACGGCGACATCGCCTTCGAGAACGTGCACTTCGCGTACGGGGCCGCCGACGAGGGCGACGCGGCCCTGGGCGGCATCGACCTGACCATCCCCGCCGGGCAGACCGTCGCCTTCGTCGGCGAGACCGGCGCCGGCAAGTCGACCCTCGTCAAGCTGGTCGCGCGGTTCTACGACCCGACGGGCGGCCGGGTGACGGTCGACGGCACCGATCTGCGCGACCTGGACCTCACCTCGTACCGTCATCGCCTCGGGGTCGTCCCCCAGGAGGCCTACCTCTTCCAGGGGACTGTCCGGGACGCCATCGCCTACGGCCGCCCGGACGCGACCGACGCCCAGGTGGAGGCGGCGGCCCGCGCGGTCGGCGCCCACGAGATGATCGCCACCCTCGACGGCGGCTACCTCCACGAGGTGGCCGAGCGCGGCCGCAACCTGTCCGCGGGCCAGCGCCAGCTGATCGCCCTCGCCCGCGCCGAGCTGGTCGATCCCGACGTCCTGCTCCTCGACGAGGCGACGGCGGCCCTGGACCTGGCGACGGAGGCCCAGGTCAACATGGCCACCGACCGCTTGACGGGCCGTCGTACCACCCTCGTGGTCGCCCACCGGCTGACCACCGCGGCCCGCGCCGACCGGGTGGTGGTCATGGACCACGGCCGGGTCGCCGAGGACGGCACCCACGACGAACTGCTGGCCCTCGACGGCCGGTACGCCGAACTGTGGCGCACCTTCATCGGCCGGCCCGAGGAAGAGGAACCGGAGGAGCCGGTGGGCGCGACCCGCTGACCTCTCTCATCGGCCGCTCAGTACTCCGTTCCCCGGACCGGCCCCTGACGGCCACCGTCACGAGGAGCCCGCACGGGCCCGGGCCGAGGCGAGGAGGCCCGGGTCGTGGGCGTTGACGAGCAGGAGGTCGTGGTCGGCGGCCTGCCGCAGTTCGGCGAGCCGCTCGTGGTTGGCCCGCACTCTGCGCCAGTCGTGGGCGACGGCGCGTTCCATGGCGAGCAGTGACTTCGGCACCTTGCCGGCGCCGTCGACCTGGCCGTGGTGGTAGAACGCGTCGCCGGCGTGGAGCACCCAGTGGTCGCCGGCGTCGACGGCGATCGCGGCGTGCCCGCGGGTGTGTCCGGGCAGGCCGACCAGCACGATGCCGGACGAGATCCCGGTGAGCTCGGTGGCGGCCGCGAACCCGCGCCAGGCCTCGCCCTTCTCGGGGTTGTGGCGGACGAGCGTCGGAGCGTGGGCGCGCTGCGCGGGCCTGTACCGCCCTTTCTCGACGCGGGTGGCCGGGTGGAGCGCCGCGGTGGCCTCGGCGTCGGTGAGGTGGACGCGTGCCCAGGGGAAGTCGGCCAGCCCGCCGACGTGGTCGGCGTCGCAGTGGGTGAGCACGATGTCGCGGACGTCCTTCGGGTCGAGGCCGAGCCTCTCGACCTGCCGGGCGGCCGTCTCGGACTCCTCGAACGCGGGGCGCACGAAGTGCCGGGCCGGTCCGAACCGCCGGCCGGGTGCGGCCCTGTCGAGGAGACCGAGACCGGTGTCGACGAGGGCCAGTCCGGTGCCGGTCTCGACGAGCAGAACGTGGCAGACCAGCCCCTCGGGTGCGCCCCAGGGACGCATGGTGCCGCAGTTCAGGTGGTGGACCTTCATCCGAACGCCTCCATCATCGCGGTCATGGCAGCGGGATCGCCGCCGATGAGGCCGGCGTCGATCTCCTGGATCGGGTTGGTGCCGTCCCAGTTGGCGGCGGCCAGCCTGATCAGGTCGAAGACGACCTTCTTGCTGCCGCCGGCATCGGAGATCTCGATGACGGTGCCGGGGTGGTGCTCGGTCTGCAGGTAGGCGAACCGTCCGTCGGCTCCGCCGATCCGGCCCTCCTGCCCGACGGTGAATCCGGCGGCGAGGGCACGGTCGTAGAGGTCCTGGTAGTTCTCGCTCCAGTAGGCGATGTGCTGGACGCCTTCGTTGCCGGCGGCGAGGAAGTCCCGGTACATCGAGGGTGCGTCGTTGACCGGGGTGATGAGCTCGATCTGGATGTCGCCGCTGTTGGCGACGGCCACGTCCATGACCAGGTCGGAGGGCTTGCCCTGGTAGGTGAAGTCTCCGGGCCTGACGCCCTTGAGGTGGAACCACGGGCCGATGCCCGCCCTGGTGAAGTTCTCCATCGACGCGTGGATGTCGCGGACGACGTAGCCGATCTGCGCGATGCTGCCGAACATGTTCGCCACCGTGCCGGGGGTGGGCGCCGGTCCGGTGTGGGCGTCGGCGAAGGAGATCACGATCTTGCCGGTGGCGTCGCCGGCGCGGAGCCGGCGGGCGGCCTCGTGGGCCCTGGACACCGGGTAGACGGTGTCCAGGCAGGGGGCGATCCTTCCGTCGGCGACCGCGGGCAGCACGTGCTCGCCCAACGCCGCGACCACCTCGCCGAGTTCGGCACGGGTGCGGATGCTGAAGGTGGTGCCGACCAGCTTCTGGCGGCGGAAGGCGACGGTGTCCAGATCGAGGGCGGTCGCGGGTCCGGCGAGCCGCCCGATGCTCATGATGGTGCCGCCGACCGCGGTGGCCGCCGGGAGCACGGCGAACAGGGCTCCGCCGACGTGGTCGAGGGTGACGTCGGCGCCCCGCCCGTCCGTGGCGGCGAGGACCGCGGCGGCGAGGTCCTCGGTCGCGGTGTTCACGGCGACGTCCGCGCCGGCGTCCAGCAGGGCGGCCCGCTTGGCGTCGCTGGTCGTCGTGGCGATGACGGTGCCGGCCCCGAGCGCCTTGGCGAGCTGGATGCCGATCAGGCCGACCGAGCTGGTGCCGCCCACGATCAGAACGGACTTGCCGGTGGTGAACCCGGCCTGGGTGACCAGCGCGTCGTGCTCGGTGACGAGACCGACGGGGAGGGTCGCGGCCTCCTCGAAGCCGAGCCGGTCCGGGATCGGGACGACCAGTCGGGGGTGGCACAGGGCGTAGTCGGCGAACGCGCCGACGGTGATGCCCATGACCCGGGTTCCGGCGGGCAGGTGGGGTGCCAGCAGGCTCCCTGTCTCGACGACGCCCGCGACCTCCATGCCGGCGGTGAACGGCCCCTCGCCCTGGGAGTTGGCGGTGTAGGTGCCTTCGAGAGCGTAGAGGTCGGCCCGGTTCAGACCGGCCGCGTGGACCTGGATGCGGACGGCTCCCAGTTGTGAGGGCAGTTCGGTCTCTTCGAGGCTCCAGTCGTCTCCCTTGCCGCCGATGAGTGCGCGCATGGTGGCCGGAGTCGTCAGGGTGGTCGTCGAGGTCATCGGAGATCTCCTCTGATCGGTGGTCGTCAACGGACGAAGTCGGGCGGCGTGGTCGTGAGCAGCCGCGGGTCGGGTGCGGCACCGGACATCGAGAGGAGTCCCCTGAGGATGCGGAGAAGCTTGAGCAGGCCAGCCGGGCTGCGTTTGTCGACGCCGCCGATCAGTTGCCTGAGAATGGTGAGCTGGTCGAAGTAGATCCGCTCGGTGACGAGGTTCTCGTGCTCGTCGAAGATGAAGTACGCCGTCATACGGGTGCGGTGCTTCGATCCGGTCCGGGGGATCCTGCCGAGCGGCCCGTTGTGGGTGCCCAGCAGCCAGAACTCCACGATCACGGCGTCGACGCTGTGCCGGAACGCGATGATCTCGTGATCCTGGTCGGGGAAGGCCACGCGGGTGTCCTGGTAATACTCGCGGACCTCTCCGTCGCCGTCGTGGACGGTCATCTGGGCGATCAGTTCGTAGTGCGGATGCGGGAACGTCGACAGCGTGGCGTCCCAGTCCTGGCGGACCTCGTCCTGGAAGTGGTCGAGCACGAGCTTCTCGCGGGCGCGCAGCACGGGCTCGGACGGCAGGGTGAATCGCGACATGGTGGCTTCCTCAGGCCGGCTGGGCGCCGTGGGTGATGTGACCGTGGCTGAACGTCGGCGTCGTGCCGGGGTTCGTCCAGGCACCGGTCAGCTCGCTGGAGGGGAAGAACTGCAGGAAGCGCGGGTCGGCCTGGCTGCGGTCGGCCAACGTCTTCTCCAGGACGGTCGAGTTGTACTGGTCGGCGGTGGTCTCGATCGTGTTGGCGTTGAGCACCACCTCCTGCTGCCACCCCCGCGCCCACTTGGCGATGCCCGGCAGTCGGGAGTGCTCGGGGGTGAGGGCCTCGGCGGCGATGACGTTCTCGCTGCTGACCCAGATGCCGGTCGACGTGTTGACGACGAGGCTCTGGTTGCCGAAGACGTGGCCCGGCGTCTTGACCACGGCCACGCCCGGACCGAGAACGATCGAACCGTCGATCGGCAGGAACGCCTCGGGCGGGACGTCGCGGTAGGTGTCCGGCTGGTACCAGGGCCTCTGCAGCGGGTGCAGCTCGGCCATGCCGGCGAGCTCGTCCCGCTGGACGACGACCTTGGCGTGCGGAAACGCGGCCCGCGGGCGGGCGTCGAGATCGTCCTGGTGGGCGGTCGTACCCACCCAGCGGCGCAGGTCCTGCGTGTGCAGGTGGTCGAACATCAGGTAGTCGACGTCGCCCGGCCGGATGCCGAGCCGGGCGAGGTGCCCCAGCACCGTGCCGTGCTCCCGGACCATCCGCCGTTCGAGGACGCCCGGCGTCCTCTGGGCGAGGTTGTCGAAGTAGGGCGTGTAGCGGCCCAGTTCGACGTCGCTCGGTTCGAAGAGCAGCACCCGCGGGCGACCGTCGCTGTCCCGCCACCGGATGACGAGCATGCGGTTGGTGATCGACAGGAACGGGGCGATGGCGCGCGACGCGCGGAACAGGCCGAACCGCGTGGGGTAGGGCAACGTGACCAGATCGCAGGTGACGACGGTGTCCGGCGTACCCGTCAGGGCGAACTCGGCACGGAACGCCCTGGCCTGGGCACGTGCCGTCCGCAACCGGACGCCCGGCGGCTCGGCCGACCTCGACAGGTCGGACAGGGTGTCGATGCCGGCGCCGACCGTCGGCAGGTCGGCCACGTCACCGGGACCCCACGGAAATCGCATCGCCGCTCCTTCCCTCTTTACCCACACTGTGGGTATTAACTGGGCTGAAGCAAATATACCCACGGCGTGGATTAATTCAACGGCGGGCATCATGGTGTGATGACCGAGACACGAGAGCCCCGACGGGGTCGCCCGCCCAAGGGGGCGCCGCTGCTGAACCGCGACGCGATCGTCAAAGCCACCCTTGAGGTCATCGACCTGGACGGCATCGACGCGGTCTCCATGCGCTCGGTCGCCCGCGTCCTCGGCGTCGACCCGAAGAGCCTCTACAACCACGTCGCCGGCAAGGACGGCCTCCTCGACGCGGTGGCCGAACAGATCCTCGGGTCGATGCGCCTGCCCGAGCCCACCGGAGACGTGCGCGGCGACCTGCGTGCCATCGGCCACGCCTTCCGCGACCGCGCCCTCGCCCACCCCCAGGCGGCGCAGCTCGTCCTCACCCGCCAGCTCGTGTCGTTCGAAGGGCTCGCCCCGGTCGACGCCGTCCTCGCCGCCCTCCGCGCCACGGGCTGTCCGCGGCGCGAGGCCGTCTCGATACTCCGCAGCCTGGTCGCCACACTGATCGGCACCCTGCTCCGCGAGGTGCACGCAGGGCCCACCTACGGCGTGACCGACGCTTCCGGCATCGCACAGCGCCAGGCCGTGCTGGAGCGGTCAGGCCTTCCCCGCGTCGCCGAAGCCGCCGCCGACCTCGCTCGCTTCGACAGCGACGCCGAGTTCGAGTTCACCCTCGACCTCGCCCTCGACGCCGTTATGGCCCGCCTGGCCACATCCTGATGTGCCGCGACCGTGCGAGGAGGACGCGGCTGCGGGTCCGCGGCAGCCCCGTGAGCTCATCCCGGTGAGCTCATCCCTGAATGCACGCGGCGAGCGCGGGTCTTCGCGCCGGTGACGACGACCGTGGTGCAGTGCATGGTGAACCGGCCGCCCATCGCGTCGACGGCGGCGACGAAGCCGGTGAGGAGTGACTTCCGTTCATCCGGCGGGAGTTGGCCGTTGCCGCCGAAGGCCGGAACCTGCTCCAGCCACTCGTCGCGGGTGTAGGCGCGGTCTGACGAGGTCGAACGGGCCGTGGCGACGGTCGTCGCCGACGCCGTCACGTAGGGGCGGTGGATTCGCGTACCTGACGGCCGTGCAACCATCCGACATACGTCGGGCGTCCGTACATCAGTACGGTCATGGTTGGTGCACAGCTGCGGTACGGGAGGGGACGACTGTGGACAGTGGTGCGATACGCCGGCGGCTCGCGCTCGGTGTGGCCGTGCTGGCCGCCTCCGGGGCGCTCGCGCTCGTGGCGCCGGCCGAGGCCCAGGCGGTGACGGCCGCGAACTGCGCCGGACGCGAGGTGCGGACCCTGCCCTTCGCCACCGGCACCGTGCACGTCTACCGGCAGGGCGGCTACGTCTGCGCGATCACCCTCCCCAAGGAGTCCGGCGGCAGGCGGATGATGTCCGTCAGCGTCCAGGCCCGCGGCAACCGCCCGGTCGTCGACAAGGGCAAGTACAGCCACCGCGCGGGCCCGGTCACGGTCCACGCGGGGCACCGATGCGTGTGGGTACGGGGCGCGGTGGGCCGGAGCTCGGTCAGCTCGGGCTGGATCCTCTGCTGAGGGAGGGGCGAACCGCCCGTGCGCATACGACGAGAGGTCCGCTGGGTCCTGTGGGGGCTGTGGGGTGCGTGTCTGGTGTTCTGTGTCTGGTTCTTCGCCGAGGTGATCGCACTGTTCCGGCAGGCCGAGTCATGGTGACGGGAGGAGTGTCCGCGGGATGACCGCGACGCCTGCGGACTTCTTGGCACGTGCCCTGGACGCCCCGGGCGAGCCCCCGCTGCGGCCGTTGCCGCCCGTGGTGGCGGAACTGCTGCGTTCGCTGAACGCCCCGCCCCGGCTGGCGGCGCACCTGCGTGCGGTTCATGACGTCGCGGTCGACCTGGTGGACTGGGTGGCGGACCGGTACCCGGACCTGGCCGTGGACCGCGACGCCGTCCTCTTCGGCGCGGCCACCCACGACGTGGGCAAGGTCCGCCATCCCGGGGAACTCGCCGGACCCGGCTCGGCCCACGAGGCCGCCGGTCGTGACCTGCTGCTGAGCCGTGGCTTCCCGCCCGCACTGGCCCGGTTCGCCGCCACCCACGCGGACTGGGACAACCCCGTGGTGACGGTCGAGGACCTCCTGGTCAGCGCGGCCGGCAAGGTGTGGAAGGACAAGCGCGTCGCCGGCCTCGAGGACAGGCTCGTCAGGGCACTGGCGGACGAGACGCGACGGGAGCCCTGGGAGGAGTACCTCGCCCTCGACGACCTGCTCACCCGCATCGGGGCCGCCGCCCCACGCCTGGCTTTCCAGGCAGCCTTCCCGATCCACACCTGACCCGGCGTCAAGATCTGCCTGACATCGCGGACTTACGCACCCTCGTCCCACGCTGCGAGACTCCCGTCTCGCCCGTAACCCCCGGTGTGTATAGTCCCGGCCCATGGAATCCGGTGTCGAGCTTGTGAAGCGCGCGCACGTCGACCTGCTCAGGGTCGCCGCGTCGCTGTGTAGCTGACCCCGCGCGCCCTTCCCCGGCGCTCCTTCTCCCGTTCCGGCACGCCCCGACCTGTCGTCCTCGGCGTGATTCAACGTTGCATCTGCTCCTGTCTGCTCCTTCCTGGAGACTTCCATGACCGTGCGTCTGCACTGGTTCCTGCCCACCACCGGCGACGACCGTGACGTGGTCGGCGTGACCGCCCGCGACTCCCTCCAGTCCCGCTCCACCACCCGCCCGCCCACGCTGGACTACCTCACCCAGGTCGCCCGGGCCGCCGAATCGGCCGGTTTCGAGGCCGTGTTGACCCCGACCGGCAGCGACTGCGAGGACTCCTGGCTCACCACCGCCGCGCTCGTCCCGCAGACCAGCCGGCTGAAGTTCCTCGTCGCCTTCCGGCCCGGCGTGATCGCACCCCCGCTCGCGGCCCAGATGACCGCCACCTACCAGCGATTGTCCGGCGGGCGGCTCCTCCTCAACGTCGTCACCGGCTCCGACGCCGACGAACAGCGCGGCTACGGCGACTTCCTCGCGCACGACGAGCGGTACGCGCGCACCGAGGAGTTCCTCGCGCTGCTGCACACGGCCTGGTCCGGGGAGTCGTACGACTTCGAGGGCGCCCACTACCGGGTCGCCGGGGGCCGGTTGCGGCGGCCGCCGCTGCAGCGCCCGCCCGTCTTCTTCGGCGGCTCCTCCGAGGCCGCCCTCCCCGTCGCCGCCCGCCATGCGGACACCTATCTCACCTGGGGAGAGCCGCCGGCCGCGGTCGCGCAGAAGATCGGGCGGGTGCGGGAACTGGCCGCCGCCGAGGGGCGTGAACTGTCGTACGGCATCCGGCTGCACGTCATCAGCCGGGACACCGCCGCCGAGGCCTGGGCGGAGGCCGACCGGATCCTCGACTCCCTCGACCCGGCGGCGATCAGGGCGGCTCACGAGCGGTTCAGCCGCTCCGACTCCGCCGGGCAGCGGGCGATGGCCGCGCTGAGCGGCGGTCGGACCGACCGGCTGGAGATCCATCCCAACCTGTGGGCCGGGTTCGGGCTGGTGCGGCCCGGTGCCGGTACCGCCCTGGTCGGCAGTCACGAGCAGGTCGCCGAGCGCATCGAGGAGTACGCGGCCCTCGGCATCGAGCACTTCATCCTCTCCGGCCAGCCGCACCTGGAGGAGGCGATCCGGTTCGGCGAGTGCGTCCGGCCGCTGCTCGCCCGTCACCTCACCACCGCCCACGCCTAGAAAGAGGCCCCGTCATGTCCCCTGCGCTCGACAGAAGAGCAGCCCTCCGTCTCTTCGCCGCCTCCGGACTCGGACTCGGCCTCGCCGCCTGCGCCGGCCCCGGCGGCGGCACCGCCGCCGGCGGCTCGAAGCCCTCCGCCCTCGCCACCTCCGGCACCGTCAAGGGCACCGTCTCCTTCGCCCACTGGCGGGCCGAGGACAAGGCCGTGCTCGCCGGTCTGATCAAGGCGTTCGTGAAGAAGTACCCGGACGCCGGCGTCGAGCAGGACATCTCGCCGTCCGCCGACTACCAGTCCACCGCCCTGCGCCGCATCCAGGGCTCCAAGACGGGTGACCTGTTCACCGCCTTCCGGGGCGCCCAGTTCGAGCAGATCGTCAAGGCGGGCGTGTACAGCCCGCTCACCGGCACGGACGTCGTCGGCACGTACCGGGCGAGCCTGATAACCCCGGGCGTGGCCAAGGGAGTTCAGTACGGCCTCCCGTACCAGCTCGTCTTCAACATGCCCCTCGCCAACGCCGACGCCCTCGACAGGGCCGGCCACACCAGCGCCCCCGCCGACTGGGACGGCTTCCTCCAGCTCCTCGACGACCTCAAGGCCAAGGGCTACACCCCCCTCGCCTGGCCGGGCGGCGACGCGGCCAACGCCGGCCAGCTGCTCAACACGATGGTCATGAACAACGCGCCCAGCGACGACATGTTCACGAAGATCGAGTCGGGCCAGTACAAGGCGACCGACGACTGGTTCGTCAAAACCCTGGAGCAGTACGGCGAGTTGAAGCCCTACTTCCAGGCCCGCGCCACCGGCTCCACCACCGACGCCGTCACCCAGCTCTTCGCCCAGGGCAAGGCGGGCCTGCTGGCGGTCGGCTCCTTCCAGATGGCGGCGGTACGGTCACTGGGCGCGACGTTCCCCTTCGACCTGGTCGCTCCCATCACCACCACCGCGGCCGAGGCCAAGCACCAGGGCGTCTTCAACACCACGTTCATCCTCGGCGTGAACAGCGCCTCCAAGGTCCAGTCGGCCGCCTACGCCTTCCTGGAGTTCCTCAGCGACCCCGCCAACGCCGGCACCTACGCCAACGGCACCGGCCAGCACGTCACCGTCCAGGGCGTCGACTACACGAACAAGGACCTGAAGGCCATCGCGCCCTGGCTGACGAAGAAGAACCTGCTCGCCCCCCGCTTCCAGCTCCTCGACCTCGACATCCGAACGGCGGTCGAGAACGCGGCCGTCGCCGTCGTCGGCGGCAAGAAGCCGGCGCAGGCGGCCGAGGAGGCCCAGCGTGTCATCGACCAGAAGCGGTCGTAGCGGGCGGAGGCGTACGCCGCGGGCACTGTGGGTCTTCCCGGTGCCCGCGCTCGTCCTCTACCTGTTCTTCTTCGCCTATCCGACCGTCCAGGCGATCCAGTACGCGCTCACGGACTGGGACGGCTACAGCGCGGCCTACCACAACGTCGGCCTGCACAACTTCACCCGCCTCGCCACCGCCGACGACACCTTCACCAACGCGGCCGAGAACAACCTCAAGTTGACCGTCACGGTCGTCCTCGCCCAGACCGCCCTCGCCCTCCTCCTCGCCCTCTACCTGGTCCGCACCACCCGCGCCTCCACCCTCCTCCGGGCCGTCTTCTTCCTCCCCACCGTCCTCTCCTCCGTCTCCGTCGCCTTCGTCTGGCGCTTCGTCTACGACCCCGACGGCGGCCTCCTCAACTCCGCCCTGCGCGCCGTCGGCCTGGACTCCCTCCAGTCCGTCTACCTCGGCAACCCGCACACGGCGGTCTTCTGGCTGGCGCTGACCCAGGTGTGGTTCCACGCCGGCCAGATGATGGTCGTCTTCATCGCCGGACTCCAGGCGATCCCCGGGGAGTTGTACGAGGCGGCCGAGCTGGACGGCGCCGGCCGCGCGGCCCGCTTCCGCTACGTCACCTGGCCCCTGGTCGCACCCGCGACCGGAATCGTCGTCGCCTACACCACCGTCCAGTCCTTCAAGGCCTTCGACCTGGTCCTCGGCCTCGGCGGCAACCCGCCGTCCCCCGCCCTGGACATCCTCTCCACCCGCGTCTACACGACCTTCTCCAACAACCAGTTCGGCTACGCGGCCGCCCAGTCCCTGGTGTTCATGGCGCTGATCGCGCTGCTCACCTGGGTGCAGCGGCGGGCGATACGGAGGGCCACCCGATGAGCAAGACCCTGCGGCCCGCCGTGCTCACCCTGGGCGCCGTCGTCGTCGTACTCCCGCTCCTGGTGGTGCTGTTCGGCACCTTCAAGACGCTCCCGCAGCTCTTCGACTCGCCGCTGACCCCGCCGGGGTCACTGCGGCTGGACAACTACCGGCGGGCGGTGGACGAGGGCGGCCTCGGCACGGCCTTCGTCAACAGCGCGGTCGTCACGGCGGGGGCGGTCGCGCTGACCCTCGTCGTGGCGAGCCTGGCCGCGTTCTTCTGTGCGCGGGTGCCGGGGCGGGCGGGCTGGATCGTGTTCGGCGTGCTGGTGGCCGGACTCGCGGTCCCGGCCCAGGCGGCGATCGTCCCCCAGTACGTCCTCTTCGACCGCCTCGGCCTCACCGACAGCCTGCTCGGCCTGATCCTCGTCGACACGACGATGACCCTGCCGACGGCGGTGTTCATCCTGGGCGGTTTCCTGCGCTCGATACCGGAGGAGCTCTACGAGGCGGCCGAGCTGGACGGCGCGGGCCCGCTGCGGGCGTTCCGCTCGATAGCCGTCCCGCTGACCCGCCCGGCCCTCGCGACGACGGCCATCTTCCTCTTCGTCATGGACTGGAACGACCTGCTGTATCCACTCCTGTTCATCCGCTCCCAGGACCACCGCACCCTGCCCCTGGCACTGCTGAACTTCCAGGGCGAGTTCCTGACGCAGTACCCGCTGCTGTTCGCGGGGGTGGTGATCGCGTCGGCGCCGGTGGTCGTCGTGTACGTCCTGCTGCAGAAGCATTTCGTCTCAGGACTCACGGCAGGGGCGGTAAGGGGGTAGGAAGCGCCGACTGAAGCGCCCCTTTCAGGGGCGCTGGGGGTACCCCCGGCCGAAGGCTGGGGGAGGAACTGCGCGATCAGCCACATGCGACCCGCACCCGGCGATCCACCGCGCCTGCCGAGCTCTCACCCGCTCTCCCGCACCACCAACCGATGCCCCGCCACCAGCACGGTCGGCCCCGCATCGATCCCCCCGTCTATCCGCCGAAGCAGCGCGGCCACCGCCAACCGGGCCAGCTCCCGCTTGTCCGGCGCCACGGTCGTCAGCGGCGGAGCCGCATACCGCGCCGCCTCCACATCGTCGAACCCCACGACAGCGACGTCCCCCGGAGTGCTCAGCCCCCGCTCCCGCAGGACGGCCAACGCGCCCTCCGCCATCGCGTCGGCGAAACAGAACACCGCGTCCGGCGGCTCGGCCAGATCGAGCAGCGTCCGCATCGCAGCGGCCCCGTCGGCCCGCCCGTAGGCGGCCACCGCGGGCGCGAGCGTCTCCTCGTACCGGAGACCGGCCTCCTCCAGCGCCTGCCGGTACCCGGCGAGCCGGGTCGCGGAAGTCGCCGCATACGGCACGGTCTGGCGGCCGATCACCGCGACCCGTCGGCGGCCCAGCGACAGCAGACGGGCCGTCGCCTCGCGCGCGGCCTCCGTGTTGTCGATGGTGACGTGCGGGCACGGCACCTCATGCACCCGCTCCCCGAGCAGCACCAGCGGCAGCTCGGCCCCCGCCGCCCGCGCGGCCTCGTCGTCCAGCGCGAGCGGGCTGAGGATCACCCCGTCGACCAGGGGGTCCGTCCGCCCCAGGGCGATCTCCAGCTCGGCCGCCGCGTGCCCTCCCGTCACCTCCACGAGGAGCGTGCAGCCGTGTGCGGCCGCCTCCCGGAGCAGGTGCCCGGCGAGTTCGGCGAAGTACGGCATGGCGAGTTCGGGTACGGCCAGCAGCAGCACCCCGCTGCGGCCGGTGCGCAGGCGGCGGGCGGCCGTGTTGGGGCGGTAGCCCAGCTCCTCCACCGCGCGCAGCACCCGGGCGCGGGTGGCCTCCGAGAAGCGCCCGGTGTCCCGGACCACGTTGGACACGGTCCGCATGGACACCCCGGCCCGCTCGGCCACCTCCTTGAGCCCGATCTCCGCACGCATCGGCCCACTTTAGGGCCAGTGACCGGGCTCTGGCCGAGGCCGACATGGAGCGTTCACACGCGGCGGGCGCAGCCCACCGGATGCTCCCCGCCCAGCTGGACGTACAGGGCGGTGGACGCCGGGCAGTCGTCCCGCGTGGTCACCGCCCGCACCACCCGGTACTGGGGCTTCCGCTTCCCCGAGCCGTCGCAGGCGGTCTCCCGGACCTGGCCGCGGCCCGAACCGTAGACGCAGTCACCGACGATGGTGCGCGGCCCGCCGCCCCCGCCCGGGTCACCGGGGTGCGGCGGCTCCAGGTTGCGCATGCAGGCGTAGCCCTGCGGGATCGTTCCGTCGCCGTCCTCGCCGCCGCCCGTGCGCTGGGCGCCGATGTGCAGCACGAAGTCGGTGGTGGCCGGGCACGGCGGACCGTCGGCGACGGTGCCGTCGTACCGGGCGATCACCCGGGCCGCCGCCCGTTCACCGGTGCAGGGCACCTCGGTGAAGCTGGCGGTCCCGAACGAGCTGCACTCGTCGACCGCGAGGAACTGTGCGCCGTACCCGGACGGCGTCGGGCTCGCCGTCGACCGCGCGCTGCCCGCCGGCGCCTCGGACGACGACGTCCGGCAACCGGCCGGCAGCAGCACGACGGCCACCGCCACCAGAACCCCCGCAAAACGCCTGCTCCGCATACCGACCCCCCTGCCAGCGTGGCCCGCGATCACGGTCCGCGTCAGCTGTACGGGAGGCTTTCCGCCCGTTGGAGGCGTTACGCCCGGTTCCGTGACGTACGTCTAATACGTCAGCCCGTGGCCGATCGGGTACAGCACCTGGGCCGGATCGTCCGCCCGCTGCACCGGCACCGGCAGCCTGCCGCGCGGTGCCACCCGGCCCGCGATCACCCGTGCCGCGGCCCGCAGTTCGGCGTCGGTCCAGGAGTAGGCCGCCAAGCAGGCCTGCACAGAGGGGAGTTGGGCGACATCGTAGGGATTGCGCACCGCCACCGCCACCACCGGGCGGCCGGTCGCGACCAGCCGTTCCACCAGCTGCTGCTGTCCGCTGCCCGCCGTCACGTTGTACGTCCCGACGACCACCGCGTCCGCCGTCCTCGCCGCCGCGACCGCCTTGTCGATGTCGGCGGCGGAGGGGTTCGTACCCGTGGGCAACGCGGTCGCGGTGAAGCCGAGCCCGGTGAGGGCGGTGGCGAGCACACCGGTCGGCGGCCCCGTCGTGCCGGACGGCGAGTCCGGGTCGGCACCGACGACCAGCACCGTGCCGTGCGTACGGCGGGACAGCGGGAGCAGTCCGCCCTCGTTGACCAGCAGGGTGGTGGTGCGCTCGGCGATCCGGTCGGCGGCGGCGAGGTGCTGCGCCGACCCGACCACCCGGCCGACGTCCTTCGCGTTGACGTACGGCCGGTCGAGCAGCCCCAGCCGGGACTTCAGCCGCAGGATCCGCAGGATCGACTCGTCCAGCCGGGACTCGGTCAGCTCCCCGTCCTGAACGGCCTTCAGGACGGCGTTCCAGGCGACGTCCAGGGTGGGCGGGTTGAGGAGCTGGTCGACACCGGCCTTCAGGGCGAGCACGGGCACCCGGTCGTCGCCGTACTTCGTCCGGACCCCCTCCATGCCCAGGGAGTCGGTCACCACGACCCCGTCGTAGCCGAGTTCGCCGCGCAGGATGCCGGTGAGGACGGGGTGCGAGAGGGTGGCCGGGTCGCCGGAGCCGTCCAGGGCCGGGAACTGGATGTGCGCGGTCATGATCGAGTCGATGTCGGCCTCGATCGCCGCCCGGAACGGGACCGCGTCCAGCTTCTCCCACAGCTCCCGGCTGTGCGTGATCACCGGGAAGCCGGTGTGGCTGTCGACGGCGGTGTCGCCGTGCCCCGGGAAGTGCTTGGCGGTGGCCGCCACCCCCGCTTCCCGGTACCCCTGCGCCTCGGCGGCGACCAGCGCCCCGACCGTGTCCGGGCCGGCCCCGAAGGACCGTACGCCGATGATCGGGTTGGCCGGGTTCACGTTCACGTCGGCGTCGGGGGAGTAGTCCTGCCGGACACCCATCGCCCGCAGCTCCGCACCGGAGATACGGCCGAGGGTGTGCGCGTCGGCCCGGGAGCCGCCCGCCCCCATGGCCATGGCGCCCGGGAAGAGCGTGGCGGGCTTCCCGATCCGGCAGACCGCGCCGTGCTCCTGGTCGGTGGCGATGAGCACGGGCAGGCCGCGCGGCTGCTCCAGCGAGGCCCGCTGGATCCCGTTCGACAGCTCGGCGATCTGCCGCGGGTTCCGGGTGTTGTGCGTCCAGGTGAAGTAGATGATCCCGCCGATCCGGTACTTCCCGATCAGCTCGGCGGCGGTGCGGACGCCGATCTCCTTGAGGTTGGCGTCGATGTCGGCCTGGTCGGGGTCGGTGGCCGAATGCCCGTAGACCCGCATCACGAACAGCTGCCCGACCTTCTCCTCCGGCGTCATCCGGGAGACGATCGCGCGGAGCCTCTTGTCGTCGGACTTCCGGTCGTCGGACTGCTTGTCGTCGGCGCCGAGGGCATGCGCGCCGGTGCCGACGGCCAGTCCCGCGGTGACGCCCGCGGTCGCGGCGAGGACGGTGCGTCTGGAGGGCACGTGCGCTCCTTCCGGTGGAGAAACCGGCTGAAGGAAACTTCCGTGGGGTCACCAATATTCGGGAAGTTTCTTTCCGTCAAGGGAATGCACGTTATCCGGAGAGGGGCCGCCATCGGCGCATTGGAGGGGGGCACGTCGATGGCGGCGGGCCGGCGGCCGTGGTGCGGCGGAGAGGGTAGGTCAGCGATCGCAGCCAGCAGCGAGGGCCGACACCGCACCACGGAGACTCTTCCGACAGCCTGCGGGTTCGACGGACGGGGCGGGGGAGGGGTTCCCGAGTTCCTGAAGTCGGGAGCAGAGGGACTGCAGATGCGTAGGTGAAGCGCCTCGCCAGGGGCGCTGGGGGTACCCCGGCCGAAGGCTGGGGGAGGAACCGCGCGACAAGCCCCCACCGGCCCGCACACACCGATCCACCTGTTCCAGCCCATGGACAAACGCCCCCGCACCCCCGGGAAACCAGAGATCATCGGCCCATGCCCCTCGTCGCGATCCCCGGTTCCAAGTCCGTCACCGCCCGCGCCCTCTTCCTAGCGGCCGCCGCCGACGGAGTCACCACCCTCGTCCGCCCCCTCCGCTCCGACGACACCGAGGGCTTCGCCGAGGGCCTGGCCCGGCTCGGCTACCGTGTCGGCCGTACCCCCGACACCTGGCAGGTGGACGGCCGCCCGCAGGGCCCGGCGCTGCCCGAGGCCGAGGTCCACTGCCGGGACGGCGCCACCACCGCCCGCTTCCTGCCCACCCTCGCCGCGGCCGGCCACGGCAGCTACCGCTTCGACGCCTCCGAGCAGATGCGCCGCCGCCCCCTCGCCCCGCTCACCCGCGCCCTGCGCGACCTCGGTGTCGACCTGCGCCACGAGGAGGCGGAGGGCCACCACCCGCTGCGCATCGAGGCGGCCGGCGTCGAGGGCGGCGAGGTGACGCTCGACGCCGGGCAGTCCTCGCAGTACCTCACCGCCCTGCTGCTGCTCGGCCCGCTCACCCGCAGGGGCCTGCGGATCCGGGTGACGGACCTGGTGTCCGCGCCGTACGTGGAGATCACGATCGCGATGATGCGGTCGTTCGGGGTGGAGGTGGCGCGGGAGGGCGAGGTCTTCGTCGTCCCGTCCGGCGGCTACCGGGCCACCACCTACGCCGTCGAGCCCGACGCCTCCACCGCCAGTTACTTCTTCGCCGCGGCGGCCGTGACGGGCCGTGAGGTCACCGTCCCGGGGCTCGGGCGGGGCGCCCTCCAGGGCGACCTGGGGTTCGTGGACGTACTGCGGCGGATGGGCGCGGACGTGGAGATCGGCGAGGACCGGACGACCGTCCGGGGCACGGGCGAGCTGCGCGGTCTGACCGTCGCCATGCGGGACATCTCCGACACCATGCCCACCCTCGCGGCGATCGCCCCCTTCGCGAGCGGTCCCGTCCGGATCGAGGACGTGGCCAACACCCGGGTGAAGGAGTGCGACCGGCTCGACGCCTGCGCGGAGAACCTGCGCCGGCTGGGGATCGAGGTCGCCACGGGCGAGGACTGGATCGAGATCCGGCCGGGCACGCCCGCCCCGGCCGAGATCAAGACCTACGGCGACCACCGCGTCGTGATGTCCTTCGCGGTGACCGGGCTGCGCACGCCCGGGATCTCCTACGACGACCCGGGGTGCGTGAAGAAGACGTTCCCGGGCTTCCACGAGGCGTTCGGGGAGCTGGCCGCGGGGTGGGGGATTCCGGTCGCCGGCGCGTGAGCGCGGGGGTCAGGCGGACTCGTTGAGCAGCCGCGCCAGGTGCTCCCGCCCCGCCGCCAGCAGCCCGGGCAGCGGGGCCGCGGCCTCGTACCAGCGCTTCTCGTACTCCCAGCACAGCCAGCCGTCCCAGCCGTGCCGGGAGAGCACCTCGACGCACTCGGAGAGGGGGAGGATCCCGGCGCCGAGCGGCAGCGGGGTGGTGTCGTCGGCCGAGGCGATGTCCTTGACCTGGACGTAGCCGAGGTGCGGGGCGAGCGCCGCGTAGGTCTCGGCGGGCTGCTCGCCGCCCAGCCAGGTGTGCATGACGTCCCAGAGCGAGCCGACCATGCGGTGGCCGACCGGGCCGAGGACCCGGATCGCGGCGGCGCCGGTGCGGTGCGAGTCGTGGGTCTCCAGCAGGACCCGGACGCCGAGCGCGGAGGCGTCCTCGGCGACCGTGCCGAGCCGCCGGGCGGCGATCGCGTCGGACTCGGCGGCCGGCAGGTCCGGGTCGGCGCCCGGGAAGACGCGGACGTAGGAGGCGCCCAGGTCGTGGGCGAGCTGGAGGAGTTGGCGCGTCTCGTCGAGGACCGGGGCGTCATCGCCGGGCGCCGCGACCCGTGCGTACCCGGCGACGCCCAGGACCTCCACCCCGGTCGCCTTGAACTCGGCGGCCACGTCGGACCGCGCGGCCGGGCCGAGGCCGGGATGCACGGGTTCCTCCGGGTGGGCGCGCAGTTCCACGCCGTGGTAGCCGTGGGCCGTGGCGAGCGCCAGTACGTCGGGCACCGGGAGACCGGGGACCCCGAGGGTGGAGAAGGCGAACTTCATGCTCACCAACCTACTTCTCACTCGCCGGTCGCGTGCAGGTCCAGCCGCCAGTCCTGGCCGACCAGGTCCTTTCCGAAGGAGCGGTGCGGTTTCTCGGCGGTGAGGACGAAGCCGTGCCGCTGGTAGATGCGGCGGGCGGCGGACAGCACGTCGTTGGTCCACAGGACCAGTTCCCGGTAGCCGACCCCGCGCGCGAAGTCGGTCACGGCGGTGACCAGCCGGTCGCCGATGCCGAGCCCGCGGGCCTCGGGTTCGACGAGCAGCAGCCGCAGCCGTGCGGTGCCCGGGGCGTCGTCCCGTACGCACATCACGCAGCCCACCGGCCGTCCGGCCCACTCGGCGATCCAGGTCCGCTCCAGGTGCGGGTCGTGGTCCTCGGCGTAGTCGGCGACGATCCGGGCGACGAGGCCCTCGTAGTCGGTGTTCCAGCCGTACTCGGCCGCGTACAGGGCGGCGTTGCGCTGCACGATCCAGCCCAGGTCGCCGGGGTGCGGCTCGCGCAGCACGACCTCGCCGGAGCCCTCGGGGGCGTGCCCGTCGCCGAGGATCGTGCGGATGGTGCGCATCGCCTCGGCGAGGCGTGCCCGCTCGCCGGGGTCGACGGGGCCCAGCAGCGAGCCGACCGATTCGCGGGCCCGCTCGTCCAGCAGCTCTGCGGCGGACCGGCCGCCCGTGGTGAGGGACACGCGCCGCCGCCGCGGGTCCTTCTCCGAGGGCGCGCGCTCGATCAGCCCGGCCTCCTCGAACTTGTTGAGGATGCGGCTCAAGTACCCGGCGTCCAGCGCGAGATCGGACCGCAGGTCGGCCGCGTCGGTGTCGGCGGCGTGCGCGAGCTCGTAGAGCACCCGGGCCTCGGTGAGGGTGTACGGGGCGTAGAGGTGGCGGCCGTAGTCGAGGGCGCCGATGAGGTTGGTGTAGAAGCGGTTGAAGGCGCGGATGTCCTGGACGGTCATGGCTGGACTCCGATGGCTGACTGAGTCAGAGATACCGTGGCTCCGAGGCTATCCCGCCACCCCGCCCGGCCGGAAGGTGCCGGCCCGAACGGCGGCCCCACTGGCTTCACTTGTTCTTTCCTGCCGGGCCGAGGTCCTGCTTTTGACTTCGCCGCGCCCGCGCCGTAGGTTTATACACGAACGTCACTTATGTCCGTTTCAATCAGGACGTGACGTGGTCCGCCGAAAGGCCCGGACGGGTGCGGAGAACCCGGCATCACGGGTGGCGGACGCGCTCAGGGCTGCGCGCAGGCTCTGGAGCGTACGCAGGGCGGCCGACTCGACTCTTCTGACACGGCGGCCGTCGTAACCCATCACACCCTCGGAGAGGGGCGAAACCATGCGCGCGCACACCACACGTATGAAGAGGGTCGCCATCGCTGCGATTTCGGCACCCATCCTGGCGCTCGGCGCCGGAGCCGGAATTGCCAGTGCGGCCACCCACGCGGCGCCCGACCACGTTGTCTCCTACCAGGACAACGGCGGTGGCGGCGGCGGTCACGGCGGTGGCGGCGGCCACGGCGGCGGTGGCGGAGGCCACGGCGGCGGCGGTGGCGGCCATGGCGGCGGAGGCTACGGCGGCGGCGGTCACGGTGGCGGCGGCTACGGCGGCCACGGTGGCTACGGTGGCGGTGGCTACGGCGGCCACGGTGGCGGTGGCTACGGCGGCTGGGGCGGCTGGGGCGACAACGGCTACGGCGGCGGCTACGGCGGTCACGGTGGCGGCGGCTACGGTGGCGGCGGTCACGGTGGCGGCGGCTACGGCGGCGGCGGTCACGGCGGCGGCGGTGGCGGTGGCCACGGCGGCGGCGGTGGCGGTGGCCACGGCGGCGGTGGCGGCGGCCGGTGAGTGACACTCCCTGACACCTAAGGACGGATCCGGGTGCCCGACTCTCGGGCACCCGGATCCGTGCGTCGAAAACCCCCGTATCGAAACCTCTGCATCAACTGCGTCCAGACCCTGGCGGGGCCCGGCCGGACTGCACTTATGGCGGTCCGTCAGGGCGGCCACCAGCCCTCCTGGCGCTACCAGACACGCCTCGTGATCCAGCTGAGCCGCTGCTGGGGCGAAGAGGCACAGGGGCCTGACGGTGGTCGGTCGGCTGCCGGCCGGTGGGGGCTTGTCGCGCAGTTCCCCGCGCCCCTGGGGGCGCGGGGAACTGCGCGAGCACCCCCCGAACACCCGCAGCCGAAACACGACAGTCGGGACGAGGACGAGGACTGGTCGGGGGCACCTGAGCCGCGCCCCCCGCTGTGGGGGTTCTCGTCGCCGGTGGGTGGTCAGGTGCGCGGCACTCCCGAGGACCCCCGCACCATCAGCTCCCCGCGCACCGTCGCGATCCCGCCCGGCGGCGGCTCCTCGCGGCCCATGGCGATGCGGCCGGCCCGCGCCCCCGCCTCCGCCAGCGGCAGCCGGACCGTCGTCAGCGACGGCACCGCGTCGATGCTGAAGGGCAGGTCGTCGAAGCCGGCCACCGACACGTCCGCCGGGATCCGCAGCCCCGACTCCCGCAGCGCCGCGCACGCGCCCAGCGCGACCGAGTCGTTCGCCGCCACCACCGCGGTGAGCGTCGGGTCCCGGCGCAGCAGCTCCAGCGTCGCTTCGTACCCCGCCCGCCGGTCGTACCGCCCGTGCACGGTCCAGCGCGGATCCTCCTCGATACCGGCCTCGGCCAGCGCGGCCCGGTGGCCCTCCAGGCGGTGCCGGGTGGTCGTTCGCTCCTCGGGGCCCGCGATGTAGCCGAGGCGCCGGTGGCCGAGCCCGATGAGGTGCTCGGTCAGCTGCTTGCCGCCGCCGCGGTTGTCGAAGGTCAGCGCCACCGCGTCGGTGTCCGGCGCGGGCGGGCGGCCGCACAGCACCACCCGGGTCCCCGCGTCCGCCAGCTTGCGCAGCTTCGCCGCCACCGCCGCCGCGTGCGGCGCGTCCTCCACGGCCCCGCCGGTCAGGATCACCGCCGCCGCCCGCTGCCGCTGCAGCAGGGTCAGGTACGTCAGCTCCCGCTCCGGCGCCCCCCCGGTGTTGCAGGTCACCGCCAGCCGCTCGCCGCCCGCGCGCCCGCCCGGACCGCCGATCTCGGCCTGGATCGCGCTCGCCATGATCCCGAAGAACGGGTCGGCGATGTCGTTGACGAGGATGCCGACCAGGTCGGAGGTGGCCGCCGCGAGCGCGCTCGCCGGCCCGTTGAGGACGTAGTCCAGCTCGTCCACCGCCCGCAGCACCCGTTCCCGGGTGGTCGCCGCCACGGGGTAGTTGCCGTTCAGTACGCGCGACACCGTCGCGGGCGAGACCTGGGCGCGGGCCGCCACGTCCGCCAGGGTCACCGTCATCTCGTCGTCCTCCGGTCACGCATCTCGTCGTACGTCGTCGTACGCAGCCTGATCGGCAGCCCGATCAACAGCTTGCTCATAGGAAGCCCCCTTGCCGTGCAGACCATAAGGCCATTCACTCCTGTTGTTCGCCCCCTCGAACAACTCGACCCCATCACGGTCTTGTACAGACCAGGGGTCAAAGGCTAGCTTCAGACCATATAGAAAGCGCTTGCTGCGTCGCTGGGACGCACGCGGACGAAGGGAAACACGTGAACCGCAAGACGGTGCGTATCGCCATGAACGGCGTCACCGGGCGCATGGGCTACCGCCAGCACCTCGTCCGCTCGATCCTCGCCCTGCGCGAACAGGGCGGACTCGACCTCGGCGACGGCACGGTGCTGTGGCCGGAACCGGTCCTCGTCGGCCGCCGCGAGAACGCGCTCCGCGAGATCGCCGACCGCCACGGCCTGTCGGACGAGCACATCTCCACCGACCTGGAGGCCGTGCTCGCCGACCCCACCATCGACATCTACTTCGACTCCCAGGTCACCTCCGCCCGCGAGGAGGCCATCAAGCAGGCCGTCGCGGCCGGCAAGCACATCTACACCGAGAAGCCGACGGCCACCGGCCTCGACGGCGCCCTGGAGCTGGCCCGGCTCGCGCACGCCAAGGGCGTCAAGTCCGGCGTCGTCCAGGACAAGATCTTCCTGCCCGGCCTGCTGAAGCTGAAGCGGCTCATCGACGGCGGCTTCTTCGGCCGGATCCTCTCGGTCCGCGGCGAGTTCGGCTACTGGGTCTTCGAGGGCGACTGGCAGGAGGCGCAGCGTCCCTCCTGGAACTACCGGGCGGAGGACGGCGGCGGCATCGTCGTCGACATGTTCCCGCACTGGGAGTACGTGCTGCACGAGCTGTTCGGCCGCGTGAAGTCCGTCCAGGCCCTCACCGCCACCCACATCCCGCAGCGCTGGGACGAGAACGGCAAGCCCTACGACGCGACGGCCGACGACGCCGCGTACGGCATCTTCGAGCTCGACGGCGGCGCCGTCGCCCAGATCAACTCCTCCTGGGCGGTCCGCGTCAACCGCGACGAACTGGTCGAGTTCCAGGTGGACGGCACCGAAGGCTCAGCGGTCGCCGGCCTGCGGAACTGCCGTGTCCAGCACCGCAGCGCGACCCCCAAGCCGGTCTGGAACCCGGACATCCCGGCCACCTACGCCTTCCGCGAGCAGTGGCAGGAGATCCCCGACAACACCGAGTTCGACAACGGCTTCAAGGCCCAGTGGGAGCTGTTCCTCAAGCACGTCTACGCCGACGCCCCCTACCACTGGGACCTGCTGGCCGGCGCCCGCGGCGTCCAGCTCGCCGAGCTGGGCCTGAGGTCGTCGGCGGAGGGCCGCCGCATCGACGTACCGGAGATCGAACTGTGACCATCCACCTTCCCGCCGCGGACGGGTCGGTGCGGGCGTACGAACCCCGCACCGAGCCGTTCGCCCTCACCCCGGGCACCCCCTTCACCTCCCGTACGGTCTTCTCGGCGGCGCACGTCGTCGCCGACCCCTTCGCGGACACGAACCCCGACGCGCCCGCCGCCGTCGACTGGGACGCCACCCTCGCCTTCCGCCGCCACCTGTGGTCGCACGGCCTGGGTGTCGCCGAGGCGATGGACACCGCCCAGCGCGGCATGGGCCTGGACTGGGCGGGCGCGGCCGAGCTGATCCGCCGCAGCGCCTCCGAGGCCCGTGCCGTCGGCGGCGCGATCGCCTGTGGTGTGGGGACGGACCAGATCACCGGCGGCTCGCTCGCCGAGATCCGGGCCGCGTACGAGGAGCAGCTCGCGCTCGTCGAGGAGTCGGGCGCCCAGGCCATCCTGATGGCCTCCCGGGCGCTCGCGGCGGCCGCCTCCGGCCCCGAGGACTACCTCGACGTCTACGGCCACCTGCTGCGCCAGTCCGCCGAGCCGGTGGTCCTGCACTGGCTGGGCCCGATGTTCGACCCGGCGCTGGCGGGCTACTGGGGCTCGGCCGACCTCGACGCGGCCACCGACACCTTCCTGGAGGTCATCGCCGCCCACCCCGACAAGGTCGACGGCATCAAGGTCTCCCTGCTCGACGCGCAGCGCGAGGTCGACCTGCGCCGCCGCCTGCCGCAGGGCGTCCGCTGCTACACCGGCGACGACTTCAACTACCCCGAGCTGATCGCGGGCGACGAGCAGGGCTTCAGCCACGCCCTGCTCGGCATCTTCGACCCGCTGGGGCCGCTGGCGGCCGAGGCGGTCCGGGTCCTGGACACCGGTGACACGGCGGGCTTCCGCGGCCTCCTGGACCCCACCGTGGAGCTCTCCAGGCACCTCTTCCAGACCCCCACCCGCTTCTACAAGACGGGCGTGGTCTTCCTGGCCTGGCTGGCCGGCCACCAGTCCCACTTCACGATGGTCGGCGGCCTGCAGTCGGCGCGCTCCCTGCCGCACTTCGCGCGCGCCTACGAACTCGCCGACGGCCTGGGCCTATTCCCCGACCCGAAGCTGGCCGAGGACCGTATGAAGACCCTCCTCGCCCTGTACGGAGTGAACCAGTGAGCGGCGACCTGTCCCGTTTCTCCATCAACCAGATGACCGTCAAACAGCTGTCGCTGCCCGAACTGGCCGACGCCTGCCTGGAACTGGGCGTGCCGGGTGTCGGCCTGTGGCGCGAGCCGGTGCAGTCCTACGGCGTCGACGCGACCGCCAAGCTGGTCCGCGAGGCCGGCCTGACGGTCACCACCCTGTGCCGGGGCGGCTTCTTCACGGCCATCGACCCGGACGAGCGCGCCGCCGCGCTCGCCGACAACCGGCGGGCGGTCGAGGAGGCCGCGACCCTCGGCACGGACACCCTGGTCCTGGTCTCCGGCGGCCTGCCGGCCGGCTCCAAGGACCTGCACGGCGCCCGGGAGCGGATCGCCGACGCCCTCGCCGAACTCGGCCCCTACGCCGAACAGCACGGCGTCCGCCTGGCCATCGAGCCGCTCCACCCGATGTTCGCCTCCGACCGCTGCGTGGTCTCCACCCTCACCCAGGCGCTGGACCTCGCGGAACGCTTCCCGGCCCACCAGGTCGGCGTCACGGTCGACACGTACCACATCTGGTGGGACGACCGGGCGCCCGAGCAGATCGCCCGGGCCGGTGCGGGCGGCCGTATCCACACCTTCCAGCTCGCCGACTGGACCACCCCGTTGCCGGAGGGCGTCCTCAACGGCCGCGGCCAGCTCGGCGACGGCGCGATCGACATGCGCGAGTGGAAGGGGTACGTGGAGGCGGCCGGCTACACCGGGCCCATCGAAGTCGAGCTGTTCAACGACGGGCTGTGGGCGAGGGACGGCCGCGAGGTACTGGCGGAGACGGCCGGCCGGTTCCTGGAACACACGGCGGACTGACGGGTCGGTGGCCTGCCCGCATCCCCTGATGACGGGCAGGCCACGCCCCTCCTCCGCGACCCCGCACTGCGGACCGCGTTCCTGCACTTCCGGGGCGTCAGCTACTTACCCACCCCGACCTGGCGGGGTTGACCCTCGACCTTGTGCAGGGCCCAGAGTGCCGGGTGTGGAGAACGACATGCGCAGCATCGGGGAGACGGCCCGCGACAGCGGCCTGGGCGTGAGTGCCCTGCGGTTCTACGACCGTGCCGGTGTGCTGGTCCCTGCCTGGGTGGATCCGGTGAGCGGTTACCGCTGGTACGAGCCCGGGCAGCTGGAAGAGGCCCGGCTGCTGGCCCGCCTGCGCCGGGCCGGGATGCCGCTGGCGGACATCCGGCTGGTGCTGGCCGGCTGGTCCGGCCCGGACACCGATCTGGTCCGGAAGCTGCTCAGGGCACACCTGCGCCGTCTCGAACAGGGGCTGTCCGATGCCCGCGACGAGTTCTCCGCGCTCCGAGCGCTACTCGATCACCGGGAGAATGTCATGACCTCGCTCCGCATCGCCGCCGTCCGCCTGTCCGTCGCCGCGCCGGAGCTGGCAGCCGTGCTGGACACGGTTCGCTTCGCGGCGAGCACCGACCCCGAGCTGCCGATGCTCGGCGGGGTGCTGTTCGACATCGAGGGCGAGAGCCTGCATGCGGTGGCCACCGACCGGTACCGGATGGCGGTCGCGCGGGCCGGTGTCGCCGGGCACGACGGGGGCCGGGTGCAGGTCATCGTGCCGACTCCGCTCGCCGACGCGATGCGTGCGCTGCTGGACGGCGAGGGACCCGCGCGACTCTCGCTCGACGGCGACCGCGTGACACTGGAGGCCGGGGACCGGCAGGCGGCCGGCCGGTGCCTCGACCACGACTTCCCCGACTACCGTCGTCTCCTGCCCCGGGCCGGCGGACGCCGCACCGTCGTCGAGGTGGCGGCCTTCCGGCAGGCTCTGGAGACCGGTCCTGTCCGCTCCGGAGAGGCCGGGGCGCCCGGCCTCAGCGTGCTCAGGGTGGAGGACGGCGGTGGGGTGACCGTCTGTGCCGATGCCGACGGAGCCGATGTCGACGAAGACCCGAACCGTGTTGCCGTCAACCGTGAGTTCCTGCTGGCCGCGCTGGCCGCCGGGGCCCGTGACCGGCTGATTCTGGAGTTCGGCGCGTCCACCGCGCCGATCGCGATCCGCCGGCCCGAGGACGAGGGCGCCTTCTCGCTCCTGATGCCGGTCCGGCTGGAGAACTGACGGTACCTGTGTGAGGACTTATTCACACAGGTCGTTTTTATATTCCCTGTTCACGGTCGACTGCCCTTTTTGATTTGCTGTGGCTCACCTGTCAGTTCAGGTTTTTTCCGATCGCCTGGAACCGCGTTCGGCCAGGTCGTGTCTATAGGATTCGAGTCGGCCGCAAGGGCGAGCAAAGGGCCCGGAATTGCGGTTGGAAAAGGCAATTCAAAACCAAGGAGTTCTCTGTGAACATGCGTATCGTCACCGTCGCCGTGGCCTCCGCCGCGCTCGTCGCCGCCGGTGCCACCGCCGCGGTCGCCGCCCCGGCCCCGGCCTCCTCGATCACCCTCAAGGCGAGCGCCACCACCGTCAGGCTGGGCGATGTCGTCACCTTCACCGGCAAGGTCGACCGCATCAAGGAGGGCAGCAAGGTGACCCTCCAGGTCAAGGACGGCAAGAAGTGGGTCTCCCTGCCCGCGACCGCGAAGGTCTCCAAGGCGGCCTACAAGCTCACCGACAAGTTCGACAAGAAGGGCGTCGAGGTCCTGCGCGTGAAGGACGGCAGCACCGTCTCCAAGAACGTGTCCGTCACGGTCCGCTGAATACGTCCGCGGCGCGCCGCGGCTGAATACGTCGGTTTCCCCTGACCGACTTCCCTGAGATCCTGCCCCACCCCGTCCGATCCGGGGTGGGGCAGGTGTCGTGGGGGCGGTTGCGCGTTCGCTGGATCCTATGGCCACCTGTGGTCCAGGTACAGCGAGTGGCGGCCGCGCCGGGGCCGGCAGAAGATGAGAGCGCTGCTCCCGCGCCGTGCCGCTGAGGAGGCCCGGACATGCGCTGGTGGTCGTCGCTGATCAGGATCGGCCGGGACGGGCTACGCATTCAACGGGCGTTCGCGGCCCCGTCGGCGATCGCGCGGGCCGTACTGGCGGTCCTGCTCGCCACGGTTCTCGGCCTGCTGCTGGACGACCCGGTGGCCGGGGCCATGGCCAGTGTCGGCGCGTTCATCTGCGGCATCGGCACGCTGGTGAGCCCGCTGCGACACCCCGTGGTGAACGCGCTCGGGATGGGAGTGGCCTTCAGCGCGATGGCGGTGCTGGGGGCCCTGGTGCACGGCACCACCTGGGCGTTCCTGCTGTTGCTCGGGGTCGCGGCGTTCGCCACCGGGCTCTGGCGGACGCTGGGCGTCGCGTCCGGCATCCGGGGCTGCCTCGCGGTCATCGGGCTGATGATCACGGCCGATCTCGCTCCCGGCGTACACGGCGGCCTGGTGATGGCCGGGTGGATCGCGGTCGGGACCGGGCTCGTCGTGGTGGTGCAACTGCTCCCGCCGTACGGTCCACGGTTCGCCGCCCAGCGCCGTGCCCTCGCCGCCCTGTACCGGTCGCTCGCCGAGGCCTCGGTCGCGGCCGACCCCGCCGCCCCGGGCGGGACCGCTCCGTTCACGGCGGCCCGGCAGGCCCTGGACCTGCTGCCCCAGTTCAGCCGGCCGGCCGCGGCGGCCCTGTTCGGGCTGCTGGGCGAGGCCGAGCGCATCCGCCGGGCGCTGCACACCGTCCGGCTGACGGAACCGGCGGCCGCGGCGGCCGGGAACCAGGAGGCGCTGGCCGCCGCCGCGCAGGTGCTGGGCACCGTCTCCCGTACGGTGGCCTCCGGCCGTGAGCACCGCCCCGCCGACTCGGTCGGCACCCTCCTGGAGTCGTGGGCGGCCGCCTCGCCCGTGCGCGGCCCGCGCGACCTGGCCGCGCGGCTGCGGCAGGCCGAGCAGTTGGCCCGGTCCTCGACCGACGACCGCCTCGGCGATGTGCTGGAGCCCCACGCCGAGGTGCCGGGTCTGTACGCGGGTACCCCTTCCGTGGCGCGCACCGCCCGGCGGATCCGGGCGCAGCTGCGTCCCCAGTCACCGATCTTCCGCCATGCGGTGCGGCTCGCCGTCGCCGTGGTGGTCGCCGAGGTCATCGGCCGGTCGATCGGCGGGTGGGGCGGTCTCGGCATCTCCGCGCACGGCTTCTGGGTGGCCCTGACCGCCATGCTGGTGCTCTTCCCCGAGTACGGACACACCGTCACCCGCGCCTGGGGACGGGCGGCCGGGGCCGTGCTGGGCGGCGTCCTCGCCTGGGTGCTGTCCCTGCCGCACTGGTCGCCCGGCGGCCTCGCGGCCTTGTCGGTGGTGCTGGCCGCCGCGTCGTTCGCCACCCTGCGGACCGGGCAGCTGATGCTCAACCTGTGGCTGACCACCTGGATCGTCTTCCTGATCCACCACGTCGGCGGGCTGCCCGGGCCCACGGCGTGGGCGCGCGCCGCCGACACGGTGGTCGGCGCCGCGCTCGCCGTACTCGTCTTCCTGGTCTGGCCGACCTGGTCCGCCCGGCGGGTGCCGGGCCTCCTCGCGGAGTGGTTGCGGGTGCAGGACCGGCTGCTGCCCGAACTGCTGACCGGCTACGCCGATGTCGGGGCGGCCGACCGGGCCGCCGTTGACGCACTGCGAACGCGATCACGGCAGCTCAGGGGGCACCTGACAGCAGCGGTGGAGCAGTCGCACGCCGAGCCGGCCGAGCACCGCTGCCCCTGGTCGGGTGCGCAGCTGGAGCAGATCAGGACCCAGGTGTCCACGGTCGCCCGATGCGCCACCCTGCTGGGTGAAAACCTGCCGCGCACCCCGCAGGACACCGTGCCGGAGCTGACCGAACTGGTCGATCCGCTGCACGAACACCTCACCGCCCTGGCCCGCGCCGCCGCCGGAGCCGAGACCGTGGCCCCGGGGGCATTGCGGTGGGTCTTCGACTCCTTCACCGCCCGCTCAGGTCTGCTGGCCGAGACGTCCGACGGCTCCGGCAGTGTCACGACCAGCCGCGCCGTCGCTCTGAGCACCGCGACCGTCGACGCCGTCGAAGCCCTGACCGCGACCATCGCCGCCCGTCACCGCCCCCGTCGCCACGCGGCAGCCTGAAACTCCGCCGGGTGGTGTGCTCACCTGCGGGTGACGTGGTCCGACGGATACGGGGTGGTCGGCGTGAGGGGTGGGCCTTCGGCTGCCGCTGACATCGGTTGGGTGCAGAGGAAGGGGACCGGAAGCGGGGAGGTGGGAGGGAAGCCGGGCTTGGCGGCGTCGAGATGGGCATCGAGGTTCAGTGCAGCGGTGACGAGGGCGAGATGGGTCAACGCCTGTGGAAAGTTGCCGAGTTGTTCGCCGGTCAGCCCGATCTCCTCTGAGTACAGGCCGAGATGGTTGGCGTAGGTGAGCATCTTCTCGAAGACGAGCCGCCCTTCACGCAGATGTCCGGCGCGGGCGAGGGCTTCGACGTACCAGAAAGTGCATGCGGAGAAGGTGCCTTCGGAACCGAGCAGTCCGTCGGGGGAGGCGGCGGGGTCGTACCGGTACACGAGGCCGTCGGACACGAGGTCCTTCTTGATCGCGTCCAGGGTCGAGAGCCACCGCGGATCCTGTGGGGGGATGAACCCCACCGCGGGCATCCGCAGGAGTGCGGAGTCCAGGACGTCGCTGCCCAGGTACTGCGTGAACGCCGCCCGTTCCGGATCCCACCCTCGCCGCAGGATCTGCCAGTAGATGGCGTCGCGTTCCTTCGTCCAGCGCTGCACCTCGGCGGGGCGGCCGCTGCGAGTGGCCATGCGGACGGCCCGGTCCAGCGCGGTCCAGCTCATGAGCCGTCCATAGGTGAAGTCCTTGTCACCGCCCCGGGTTTCCCAGATGCCGGCTTCGGGACGGTCCCAGTTCTCGCACACCCAGTCCACCGTGTTGATCAACGCCTGCCAGATGCGGCAGGTCGTCGGCAGACCCTGCTGGTCGGCGAAATGGAGGCATTCCAGTGCCGATCCGTAGATGTCGAGCTGCAACTGGTCGGCGGCACCGTTGCCGACTCGTACCGGAGCGGAGCATCGGTAGCCTTCCCAGTGACCCAGGGTCTGCTCCGCCAGGTCGGAGGAGCCGTCGATGCGGTACATGACCTTCAGAGGGTGCTCGCTCGGACCGGTGTACTCCTGAACGCGGTTGCCCAGCCACTCGGCGAACGCCACGGCTTCCTCGGTGAATCCCAGCCCGAGCAGCGCGTGAAGGGACAACGAGGCATCGCGTACCCACGCGTAGCGGTAGTCCCAGTTGCGCTCGCCTCCGACCTGTTCCGGCAGGCTGGTGGTCGGAGCCGCGACCATCGCCCCGGTCGGGGCGTACGTCATGAGTTTGAGCGTCATGGCGGAGCGGTTGACCATCTCCCGCCACCGCCCGGTGTAGCGCGAACGCGCCAGCCAGTGGTGCCAGAAGGTGATCGTGTCCTCCAGGAGCCGCTCACACTCCTCCGGTGGGACGGTGCGTGGCGGGCCGTCGGCGAATGTCTCCAGCACCAGGCCCCGGGTCATGCCGGCGCGCAGCCTCACGGTCATGCACACGTCGCCGTTGCGCATCCTCCGGTCGCCCGCGCACTCCTCGCCGGGTGTGTCCACCGTATGGACGGTTACCTCCGTGTCGCGGCCGGCGAAATGCCAGCCGCCCATGTGCGAGGTGACCTCGTGCGGTTGGCGTGCGTAGTCGAGCCGAGGGGCGATCTCGATGTCGAACGAGATCTCACCGCGTGTGCACCGCAGCATGCGGACCAGCCGGTGACGGTTCGTCGGATCGCGTGGCGAAGCGGGCGGCATGAAATCCACGATCGATCCGACGCCTTGTTCGGTCATGAACCTGGTGAGCAGCACGCAGGTGTCCGGGTAGTAGAGCTGCTTCGTCGCGTACGTCGGTGCCCGGGGAGCGATCGTCCAGTGACCGCCGTTCTCACTGTCGAGCAGCGCCCCGAAGATACTCGGCGAGTCGAATCGCGGGCTGCAGAACCAGTCGATGGTTCCCTCGGTGGAGACCAGCGCGGCCGTCTGCAGGTCACCGATGATTCCATGGTGTTCGATCAGCGGGTGTTCGCTCATGGGGCCTCTTCCCATTGCGCCTGGCGTCGGCGGTGACCTCGCCGCCCCCGGCCACGCCGCTCGCGGTCACACGACGCGCTCCCACCTCCAGACTGCACGGCGTGCACAGGGTTCGCATCACTCCCGGAGGCGGACCGAGAGCGCGCTACTTCCAGTGATGCGTGAGCACGCTGCGGAGCGGTCCGGTTTCCCGCCCGGCGGTACACGTGATCCCGGGCAGAAAATCTTGGACCGGCGTACAACCCTCCCCCCACCCCGCCGGTCTACTTGGCGTCAGGACTTTCGGAGGGGGATCCGGGGGGATCGCGGGGGTTCTGATACGGAGGGGGAAAGCCGAGGGGGTTCGGTCGACGGACCGGGCCCCCTCGAAGCATGCCGCGGCCTGTTCCTGTGTTGTTCGTGGGTGCCGCGTGCCTCAGTCTGCTGCTGAGCGGGACGACTGTTCGACTCGGGGGGGCTCATGCTGCGTATCCACTTCACGCCCCAGGACCTGGCTCGCGTCCGGGTGGCGAGTGCCCCGGACCCGCTCTGGGAGATCGCCTGCAGCCTGCACCGATTACAGACCACGCAGGGCCGCTGGGCGTACGCCGACTGGTACCGCGAGACCCGGACCACCCTCGCCGGCACCCAGCTCGGCGCGGCCGTACGCCGCCTCCTGGTCCCCGTACTGCCCCGGGCCCGCTACCTGCCCGACTTCCTCACCCCGCACGAAGCCGCCGACGGCCTGGACCGCGGGCTCGCGACGATCGCCGACACCCCGCCCGCCCGCGTCGCCCACGAGATCCGGATGCTGGACCGGTTCAGCGGCGCCCCCGACTGGGCGCCCCGGCTGCTGGAGCGCGAGGCCCGGGAGGACCTGGCCGGACTCCTGCGCGCCTACCACGAAGCGGTCATCGCGCCCCACGAGAACCGCATTCTCGCCACCGTCGCCGCGGAACGCGCCCTGCGCGGCCGGGACGCCCTCGCGGCCGGGGTCGACGGACTGCTCGCCGGTCTGTCACCCGCCATCCGCTGGCACCCGCCGGTCCTGCACGTCGACTACGTCGAGGACCGCGACCTGCACCTGGCCGGACGCGGACTGCGCCTGGTCCCGTCCTACTTCTGCTGGCAGTCGCCGGTCTCGATGGCCGACGAAACCCTCCAGCCACTGCTGGTCTACCCCGTGCACGGCCTCCGCGCGCCCGCCCCCGAACCCCCGCGCGACGCCTCGCTCGCCGCGCTGCTCGGCCGTACCCGCGCGGCCGTGCTGCGGTCCCTCGCGCTGGGCGCGACCACCTCCGAACTGGCCGGATCCCTGGGCGTGTCGGTGCCCACGGCCTCCCACCACGCCACCGTGCTGCGCGACGCCGGCCTGGTCTTCAGCCACCGCCACCACAACACGGTGCTGCACACCCTCACGCCGCTGGGCGCCGCGCTGCTCAGACCGGCGATCGGCGCCGGGGCGTCACCCGAGTGAGCCCCGACCGCCCTGGCCGAGCGGGGCCGCGGCCCGCTCCGCAGCCGCTTTCGAGCCCTAGAAGAACACCCCGCACCGCAGCAGCACGTTCGCGTACGGCCGGGCCTCCCCGGTCCGTACGATCAGCCGCGCCTCCGCCGACAGCTCCTTCAGCCGCTCGTGCGGGACCAGGGCCAGGTCGGGGAAGTGCCCGTCCAGCAGCGCCGCGGCGGCAGGGTTGGCCTCGCGTACCTCCGTCGCGGCCGTCGCGCCCTCCACGACCAGCTCCGCCAGCAGCCCGTCCAGCACCTCCGCGAAGGACGGCACCCCGGCGCGGAAGGCCAGGTCCACGACCCGCGGGCCCTTCGGTATCGGCATCCCGGCGTCGCACACCAGCACTCCGTGCCCGTGCCCCAACTCGGCCAGTGCGCCGGAGAGATGACGGTTGAGGATGCCCGCCCTCTTCACAGCGCGTCGACCTCCGCCGCCGTCGGGTAGGACTCCTGCGCACCGCGCTTCGTCACCGCCGCCGCCCCGACCCGCGCCGCGTACGCCGCCGCCCGGGCGAGAGGCGCGCCCGCCCCGAGCCGTACCGCGAGGGCCGCCGTGAACGCGTCCCCGGCGCCCGTGGTGTCCACCGCGTCCACCTTCACGGACGGCACCGACTCGACCCCGTGGCCGTCGGCCACCAGCGCACCCTCCGCGCCCAGCGTCACCACCACCGACTTCGGGCCCTTGGCGAGCAGGAGCCGCGCCCAGTCGGCCGGTTCCTCGCTCACGCACGCCGCGCCGAGGATCACCCGCGCCTCGTGCTCGTTCACGATCAGCGGGTCGCAGGCTGCCAGGACCTCACCAGGAAGGGGCTGCGGCGGGGAGGGGTTGAGGACGAAACGGCTGCCGGGGGCCAGGTTCCGTACGACCTCCACGACCGTCTCCAGCGGAATCTCCAGCTGGGTGGAGACCGCCCGGGAGGCATGGAAGAGGCTGGCCGCGGCCTGCACGTCCGCCGGTGTGAGGCGGCCGTTCGCGCCCGGGGAGACGACGATGCTGTTGTCGCCGGAGGGGTCCACGGTGATGAGGGCGACCCCCGTCGGCGCCCCGCCCACCAGCACGCCCACCGTGTCCACACCCGCCGCCCGCTGCGAGTCGAGCAGCAGCCTGCCGTGCGCGTCGTCGCCGACCCGGGCCAGCAGGGCGGTACGGGCACCGAGCCGGGCGGCCGCGACCGCCTGGTTGGCGCCCTTGCCGCCGGGATGCGTGGCGAGATCGCCGCCGAGGACGGTCTCCCCGGCGTCCGGCCGCCGCTCGACACGGATCACCAGGTCGGCGTTGGCCGATCCCACGACCAGGAGGTCGTAGTCGTACATCAGATGACTCCCTAAGGACCTGAAGGACCTGTACGAATGGGTTGAGGCGGCCGGGGCTCCATTCAAGCGCCCGGCCGCCTCCCTGGTGCCTCAGCCGGTGAAACCGGCCACGTTGTCCTTCGTGACCACCTTCACCGGGACCTTGATCGTCGAGGGGATCTTCTGGTCCTTGACGGCCTTCAGCGCGTTGTCCACGGCGATCTTCCCGAGCTGGCTGGGCTGCTGGGCCACCGACGCGTACAGCGTGCCGTTCCTGACCGCGGTCAGGCCGTCCGGCGTGCCGTCGAAGCCGACCACCGAGACCGACGAACCGGCCTTGGAACCCAGCGCCTTGATCGCGCCGAGGGCCATCTCGTCGTTGGCCGCGATGACGCCCTGGACGTCCGGGTGGGCCTGGAGCAGGTTCGACATCACGTCGAGGCCCTTGGTGCGGTCGAAGTCGGCGGGCTGCTGGGCCACCACCTGGATACCGGGGTAGGCCTTCAGCCCGTTGGCGAAGCCCTGCGCCCGCTCCCGGGCGGCGGAGGTACCGGCCTGGCCCTGCAGGATCACGATCTTGCCCTGGCCGCCGAGCTTCTCGGCGATCGTCTTCGCGGCCAGCTCGCCACCGGTGACGTTGTCGGAGGCGACCAGCGTCGCCGTCGTGGCGTTGTTGACGCCCCGGTCGACGGCGATGACCGGGATGTCCGCCTTGCCGGCGGCCTTCACGGAGTTGCTCGCCGCGTCCGAGTCGACCGGGTTGACGATGATCGCGCCGAGCCCGGAACTGGTGAAGTTCTGCAGCTGGTTGGCCTGCTGCGAGGCGTCGTTCTGGGCGTCGGTGACGGTCAGGTCCACGCCCTGCTTCTTCGCCTCGGCCTGGGCACCGGCCCGGATCTGCACGAAGAAGGGGTTGTTCAGGGTGGACAGGGACAGACCCATCTTCGGGTTGGTGGAGGAGGAGCCGGTGTGCAGCAGGGAGGTCGCGGCGACGAGTCCGACGGTGACGACGGCCGCGAGCGCGTACGTCCCCGCCTGCTTGCCCTTGTTGCCCCCGGTGCCGGCGGCCACCGGGGTCGCCCCGGCCTTGCGGCGCACGGTGTCGAGGAGCACGGCGAGTGCGATGACGACACCGATCACGACCTGCTGCCAGAACGCGGACACGTTCAGCAGGTTGAGACCGTTGCGCAGCACCGCGAGGATCAGCGCGCCGATCAGCGTGCCGGACGCCTTGCCGGTGCCGCCGGCCAGCGACGCGCCGCCGATCACGACCGCGGCGATGGCGTCCAGTTCGTAGCCGTTCGCGGCCTGCGGCTGCGCGGAGGACAGCCGGGCGGCCAGCACGATGCCGGCGACGGCCGCGAACAGCCCCGACAGGGCGTAGATGGCGAGCTTCTGCTTGTTCACCCGCAGCCCGGACAGCCGGGCCGCCTCCTCGTTGCCGCCGATCGCGTACATCGAACGCCCGATGTAGGTCCGGCCGAGCACGAAGGCCGCGATCAGCCCCATGAGAACCATGACCAGCACCGGCACCGGCAGCCAGCCGCCGAGGGTGTCACCGAGGTGCGAGACCGAGTCGGGGAAGGCGATGGGGGAGCCGTCGGAGATGACCAGCGCCAGGCCGCGGCCCACCGACAGCATCGCGAGCGTCGCGATGAACGGCGGCAGCTTGCCGTAGGCGATGAGGAAGCCGTTGACGAGACCGGCCGCGAGGCCGGTGGCGACGGCGAGGACGACGGCCAGGAACACCGGCACCCCGTGCGAGGTGGCGCTCCACGCCAGCACGGTGGCCGACAGGGCCGCCACCGAGCCGACCGACAGGTCGATGCCCGCCGCGACGATCACGAAGGTCGCGCCGAAGGCCAGGATGGCCGTCACGGCCGCCTGGACGCCGACGTTGAGCAGGTTGTCGGTGGTGAGGAAGTCCCCGGACAGCGCCGACATGGCGATGACGAGAACGATCAGCGCGGTGAGCGCGCCGTTGTCGAGGAGCAGCCGGCGCACGCCCGCGGCGCCACCGGCGCCCGTGCCGCCGCTCTTGAGCGTGTCAGTGGCCACGTCCGGCCTCCTTGTCGGTTGTGGTGGTGGGGGTGCTGACGGCAAGGGCCATCACGGAGTCCTGGGTGGCCCGGTCGGCGGAGAGCTCGCCCGCGATCCGCCCCTGGGCCATCACCAGCACCCGGTCGCTCATCCCGAGGACCTCCGGCAGATCGCTGGAGATCATCAGTACGGCGGCGCCGGCGGCCGTGAGCTCGTTGATCAACTGGTAGATCTCGACCTTGGCGCCGACGTCGATGCCGCGCGTCGGCTCGTCGAGGATCAGCACCTTGGTGTCGGCGAGCAGCCACTTGCCGATGACGACCTTCTGCTGGTTGCCGCCGGAGAGCGTCCGCACGTGCTGCCCGAGCCCGGCCATCCGCACGCCCAGCTGCCCGGCGATCCGCTTGGCGGCGACATGCTGCCCCTTGAGGTCGACGATCCCGGCCCGGGTCGCCTTCCGCAGCGTCACCAGCCCGAGGTTCTCCTCGACGGAGGCGTCGAGCACCAGCCCCTGCCCCTTGCGGTCCTCGGGTACGAGCCCGATCCCGGCGGTCATGGCGGCGTTGACGTCGTGCCGCCGGAGCGCCGTACCGGAGACCTTCACGGCCCCCTTGTCGTACGGATCGGCCCCGAACACGGCCCGAACGACCTCCGTACGGCCCGCACCCACCAGGCCTGCGATCCCCACGACCTCCCCGGCGTGCACCTCGAAGCTCACGTCGTGGAAGACCCCGTCCCGGGTCAGCCCCTCCACGGACAGCAGCGCCGCACCGGCCTCGCCCCGCTCCCTCGGGTACTGCTGCTCGATGGACCGCCCGACCATGAGCCGGACGAGCTCGTCCTCGGGCGTGGACGCGGGCACCTGGCCCACGCTCTTCCCGTCGCGGATGACGGTGACCCGGTCGCCGAGAGCGGCGATCTCCTCCAGGTGATGCGTGATGAAGACGATCCCGACCCCGTCGGCGCGCAGCTGCCGGACGATCGCGAAGAGCTTCTCCACCTCCTCCGAGGTGAGGACGGCGGTCGGCTCGTCCATGATGAGCACGCGCGCGTCCAGGCTGAGCGCCTTGGCGATCTCGACCATCTGGAGCCGGGCGATCCCGAGTTCACGGACACGCGCGCGTGGCGACACGGTCACGCCGACCCGCGTCAGCAGGACCTCGGCGTCGGCCTCCATCCGCTTCCGGTCGATCATCCCGAAGCGGCGCGGCTGCCGGCCCAGGAAGATGTTCTCGGCGACCGTGAGGTCGGGTACGAGGTTGAACTCCTGGTAGATGGTGGCGATCCCGAGCCGCTCGGAGTCCTGCGCACCATGGATGCGCACCTCCTCGCCGCCGGCCAGGATCCGCCCCGCGTCGGGGGTGTAGGCGCCGGAGAGCATCTTGATGAGGGTGCTCTTGCCCGCGCCGTTCTCACCGAGGAGTACGTGCACCTCGCCCCGGCGGAGGTCGAAGTCGACGCCGTCGAGCGCGACCACGCCGGGGAAGGACTTCCGTATGCCCTCGATGCGCAGCAACTCGTCCGGGTTGCTCACGACGTGCTCCTTTGCACAGGTGTGGGGGACTGCGGGGGGTGGGGGTCGCGGCCCTCGCCGCACGAACGGCGGACGACGAGCCGGGCGGGGAGGGTGACGGACCGGGGCGGCCGTCCCTCGATGCGGTCGATCAGCGCGCGTACGGCGGCGCGGCCGAGCTCGCCGGTGGGCTGGGCGATGGCGGTGACGGGCGGGTCGGTGTGCACGAACCAGGGGATGTCGTCGAAGGCGGCCAGTGCTATGTCACATGGCACCCGCAGCCCCCGCGCCCGCACCGCGTCCAGCGCGCCCAGCGCCATCAGGTTGTCCGTGGCGAACACGACCTCGGGCGGCTCGGGCAGGTCGAGGAACCCCTCGGTGACCCGCCGTCCGCTCTCGGCCTGGAAGTCGCCCTGGCCGATGTAGGCGTCGGGGAGGGGGACGCCGTACTCGGCGAGGGCCTCGCGGAAGGCCTGGACACGCTCGCTGCCGGTGGTGGTGGCCGCCGGCCCGGCGATGATCGCGACCCGACGGTGCCCGAGCCCGCACAGGTGGGCGACGAGATCGCGGATCGCGGCCCGCCCGTCCGCCCGCACCACCGGCACGTCGACGCCCGGGATCCACCGGTCGACGAACACCATGGGCGTCCCGGACCGCGCCGCCTCCAGCATCAGCGGCGAGCCGCCGTCGGTGGGGGAGACGAGCAGCCCGTCGATCCGCCGGTCGAGCAGCGTCCGTACGTGGTGGTCCTGCAGCTCCGGCCGCTCGTCGGCGTTGCCGATGATGACGCTGTAGCCGAGGGCGCGGGCCGCCTCCTCGACCGAGCGGGCCAGCTCGGTGAAGTACGGGTTCATCACGTCGCTGATGACCAGCCCGAGGGTGTGGGTCTGGTCGGTGCGCAGGGAGCGGGCGACGGCGTTCGGGCGGTAGCCCAGCGTCGCGACGGCGGCCAGGACGCGGGTACGGGCGTCGTCGCTGACCGACGGATGGTCGTTCAGGACCCGGGACACCGTGGCGACGGAAACGCCCGCCTCGGCGGCAACGTCCTTGATGCTCGCCATCGCCGCTCCACCTCCTCGTGGAACTCGTGGAATCGATTACACGCCTGCGTGTACCGAGGATTGGAATCGATTACACGACGCTGGGGCAAGGGCCTGGAGCTGGCCGAAATCCAATCGTGACCGAAGGGAGGACCGGAGGGGGCTGGCCCACGTGCGCCCTGACCTGTGGAATTCCGGGCATGACGATGACGAGAAGCGAACGACGTGAAGGCGCGCTCCTGCTGTTCGTCGCCCTCATGGAAGGCTCCCTGATCGTCGGCGGGAAGCTCTCCCCGGCCTGGGCGATCGCGGTGTCCGTTTTCTACCTGGTGTTCCTGGCGATCTACGTCCGAGACCTCGTCCGCCGTCGACGGGGCCTCTAGATGCTCGGTGCTCGGTCGCGGCACCGTACTCTGCCGGAGTCGTCTTCCGCAGGGGCACCTGCTGCACGGTCGTACCGCCGTCCTCGACGGGGCACGTGCAGCACCGCCATCCCTCGGATCTGACTCCTGGCAGTGACGGGTGGGACGGGCTGTGGGAATGGTCGAAGGGCTCTGGAAGGCCGGGGAGATGCCGCTTGGTGACGGGCTGTACCGGCCGGACGACACTGGCCTGGAGTTGCATGTCGAGGGTCCGGGGGCGTACCACCCGGACGCCGGGCAGCCGGTCCCCTTCCGTATCGGAGGACCGTTCGATGTGGCCCAGGCCGTTGCGGAGCACGGCGTCACCGGGGTGGACACCTACTTCCAGAGCCCGCTGCCGGACGGATCGGGGTGGATGTCCGGCGGGGGCGGCGGGATGGGCAACATCGGCTACCTGGCCCGTCTCGACTTCGACTGCTCGTTGAGGTGGGTCGCAGTGATGTTCCGCTCCAACCCGTTCGTCGCGGTGCACCACGAGGGCACGAGCACGGTCTTCACCAATGACTGGGGGAACCGGATGACGCTCGACCTCACGAGCTCGGCCCTTGGCTGACCCCGCCCGTGCCCCCGACGGTGAGTCCTGATCGTCCGGCCGACCGCGGTGTTCGTCACCGTGGCCGGGCGGCGGAGGCCTGCTGCATGGCGTTGTCCAGATGGCTGATGACGGCCGGCACGTCGTCGCTCTCGGTGTGCCGGATCAGCTCCAGGGCCGGCCGGACGATGCCGCCGGGTCGCGCTATCAGCCGGGCGAGCACGGCGGCCCGGGTGTCGAGCCGTTCGATGGTGGCCGCGCGCTCCGCCTCGTGCTGGCCGGCCAGCAGGACGGCGTTGTACCACGCCTCCTCGCGGGACTCGCGGATGCTGAAGTCGAGGATCTGTTCGTCGGTGCGGCCGCCGACCTTGTCCAGCAGCGACAGGAGGGGCGACAGGGCGTCGACGGAGTCCTGCACCGCCAGCACCACCCGCGCGAGGATGTCGTTGATCAGCAGGAAGTCGTGCCGCAGCGCCTGTATGTCCTTGCCCGGGTCGGTCCCCGCGGCGGCGACGGCGAGGTCGAGGTTGATGTGCGCGTTCACGCCGAGTACCAGGTGCTGGACGATGACGGTGTCGGCGTCGTCCAGCAGCCCGAACGTCTCGCGCCAGCAGCGCGGCCCGCTCCGGTCACGGAGCCAGGCGTCGTGCGCGTCGAAGTAACGGTTGCCGAAGAGCGTGTCGAAACGGTCCATGCGGGCGCCGTCCTCGAACAGCCCGTCGTGTATGGCGGTACGGATCTCGACGGTCACCTGCCGGTACAGCGCCGCGAAGTACCCGATCCGGTCACCGGTCCTTTCGGCGTCCCGCACGATCCCGGCAAGCCCGTCCACCACATCGTCGATGTTCTGTGCCGTCATGCCCAACTCCCCTTCCCAGTCCCCTCTTTCGGCCCGCACGGAGGGCTGTGCCACCCGGCGGACCGATCTGCAGCCCCGTCCTACCACCGCACGGCGGGGAAGGGGACAGGGCGCGGGAAACGGGGTTGTGCGCGGGAACTCACCAGCGCACTGCGGTGAAGTCCACCGGGCGGGGCCGGAGTTCCTGAGTTCGGGCCGCCAAGTCGCGTAGCCGTGAGGTCATTTCTTCGTGGGGGAGGTGACGGCGGTCGCCGTGTCCGGGCAGCAGCCACTCGAAACGCAGCCGGCCGGCGGCCCGGGTGAGCGAGGCGGCCAGTTCCCGGATCGAGTACCAGGTGATGCTGTCGACCACCTCGATGTCCGTCGTCGTACGCGACCAGTAGAAGCTGTCGCCGCTGAAGCAGTACCGCTCGTCGGCGAGGTAGAGCACGCTGCCCCGGGTGTGCCCGGGGAAGGGGAGGGCGAGGACGCCGGGGGCGATCCCGGTCGGCTCGGTGCCGCGCAGCACCCGGTCGGCGTCCGGGGCCGCGTCGAGGTCGCCCTCGTGGATCCAGAGCCGGGCGCCGAAGCGGTCGGCGTACCGGCGGCCGTGCGCGGCGTGGTCGCGGTGGGTGAGGAGTACGTCGGTGACGGGCCCCGGCGCCTCGTAACGGGCGGCGAGCGCCGGGCTCCAGCGCGGGGTGTCGATCATCATCGACGTGCCGTCGGGGCGGCGCAGGAGGTAGGAGTTGGCGCCGGCGGTGTGCGGGGAGTTGTGCCCGCACAGCAGCACGGTGTCGTCCAGGGCCATCGGGAACGGGTCCCGTGTCTCGTTCAGCCGACCGCCCGGGGGCCGGACGGACCGGGTGTGGCAGGCGTGCGCGGCCGCGTGCAACCGCTCGGTCTCGGCGTCGTCGCGCGGCTGGCGCAGTACGACCGAGCGGCTACCGGCCTCGCCGATGAGCCCCGGGGCGAGTTGCCGCGCCACATCGCAGTTCGAACAGCGCCCGTCCACCTGCCAGCCGAGGTCCGCGTGCTCGGTTCCCATGGCCCCATCCCCTTCCGTAGGCCGGTCACCTCAGGGGTATCCCGGGCCGTACGGAAAGAGGAAGGGGGGCTGAACCTGTTGCTTTCAACCGAGGGTTGCTCTACCGGCGGTGTCTCACATCGCCTTCGGCTTGAACACCGCGAAGGTCGCGCCCTGCGGGTCGGCGACCACAGCCATGCGGCCGGCCATCATCTCGAACGGCGGTGCCAGCACGGTGCCGTTGCGCTTGACGAGGGCGTCCACCGTGGAGTCGACGTCGTCGACCGCGAAGTAGGTGAGCCAGTGCGGCGGGACGCCGGGGCGGTCGTCGCCGAGCTGGGCGGCGCCGCCGACGCCCCGGCCGCCGACGTTCAGCGACCAGTAGGTGCCGTCGGCGCCCTCCATCGGCTGGATCTCGATCCCGAAGGACTCGCCGTAGAAGCCGGTGGCGGCGGGTACGTCGCTGGTGTTCAGCTCGTTCCAGATCAGCGCGCCCGGCTCGTTGACGATCCCCGCGCCGTGGAAGTCGCCCGGCTGCCACACCCCGAACACCGCGCCCTGCGGATCGGCGGCGATCAGCATCCGGCCGATGTCGCCGACGTCCATCACCGGGGCGATCAGCGTGCCGCCCGCCGAGATGATCGTGTCCTGGGTGGCCTGTGCGTCGGTGCTGGCCAGGTAGGTGGTCCAGACGGTCGGCGGCTCCGGCTGCCCCTCGGGTGCCATGGCCGAGCCGATGCCGGCCACCGGCTTGCCGTGCAGCGTGCAGACCGCGTATCCGCCGAAGTCGGCTCCGCCGACCTCGCCCTGCCAGCCGAACAGGTCACGGTAGAAGTCCAGTGCGGCCTGCTGGTCCTGCGTCATCAGATCGACCCAGCACGGGGTCCCGGTCGGGTACGGAGTAGTGACTTCGGGCATATCCAGCTCTCCCTGCGCGCGAAAAATTTCCCCGCCGCCCACCTTCACCGCCCTGGCTGGTTCCCGCCACCGGAACGGGCCGAGTTTTACGCTCGGCTCACCGTCGCGGGGCGGTCGGCCGGCCCGGTCGCCGGTCGGCCGGCATCCCGAGCCGCCCCCGGGTCCCCGCCACGACGACGACGGCCGCCAGTACCGAGGAGAGCAGGAAGGCGAGGGTGGTGTTCTCGACCGTGCCGTGCGGGAACATGTCCGCCCAGGCCAGGGAGAAGTAGTTGTTGACGCTGGTGTGCAGCAGCATGACCAGCGGCATGCTCTCGCCGGACCGGTTGAAGACATAGGTCATCACGTAGCTGAAGGCGAGCGTCGTGACCATGAACTCCAGCGGGCGCACCGGGCTCACGTGCGGCCCGCCGCCCCACTCCGTCAGGAACAGCGGCAGGTGCCAGGCACCCCACAGCAGCCCGACGACGAGGGTGGCGACCAGCGGCCCGTACCGCCGCTGCATGTGCGGCATCGCGAACTCGCGCCACCCCGGCTCCTCCGCCAGCCCGGTGGTGACCATCTGGAGGACCAGGCCCGGGACGTACGCGGCGAGCACGGCCGCCGGCGGCGGCACGGGGCTCTGGACGGTCAGCGCGGCCGAGGCGACGGTCAGTACGGTGGGCACGGAGACGGCGACGACGAGGAACCACCGCCACCGCACCCTGAGCTTCGTCATCCGCCCCCGCCACGCCCGCAGCCCTGCGCGCCCCTCCGTCATACCGGTGACGAACAGCGCCGAGCCGATGGGACCGAGATAGGCCCCGGGCAGCACACCGAGCAGCTGGCTGCCGGCCGCGCCGCCGGGGAAGGCCCAGTGCCACACCCCCAGCCCGTTCCCGGCCAGGATGTACGGCGTCCAGGCCAGCCAGCTCATGCCCATGGCCAGAGCGAAGAACCAGGTCAGCGGATGGCGACGGATACGGGCCCGCAGGGGCGTGGAGGCCTGTGGCTGTGGCTGTGGCTGTGGCTGCGACTGGGGGAGGCTGGTGGTGACGGTCACCGGAGGTCCCTTCGGGGCGTTCGGGAAGCGTGCTCGGGATGTCTCCAGCACACCAGCGCCGAGCGCCGCGGACACTGCCGCGCAGGCCCCAACTCCCGGTACAGCAGGCTGTACCGGCTCTCACCGGCACCAAGGTGACCGACCGGGTCACGCCCCCCGGCTCTCCGGCGGCGCCACGAACTCGGGCTGGTCCAGCAGCCGCAGTCAGCTGCCGTCGGGCTGGCGCCTGACGACCTGGGCCCGCGCGCCGGTCCCGTCCTTCGGCGGGGTCGACGTGAGGGCGATGGCGCCGGTGAGCAGCGTCGGCAGCGGTTGTTCCGGCTCGGAGCGGGGACGGTCGGCCGCGAGGCAACGCGGCCGGCTCGTCGCCCGCACCATCGACGACGTCGAGACACCGGCGCTGCTGGCCCTGGTCTGGCGGGGCGCGCACAACCCGCCGGTGCGCGAGTTGCTCGTGCACAGCCGACGGGAGTTCACCCGGGTCGGCTTCGCTCAGGGGTAGTCAGGGGTAGGGGGCGGCCTGCGCCGTGCCCGGGTCGGTCCGGTCGGCCGGCGTGGTCGACACGCCGAACCGGGGCAGCCACCACGAACGTGGTCTCGGACAGATTGGTCCACCGCGCGGCGAGCTGCATCTGGTCATCCGTCAGATCCGTCCCGTCGAGGACGACCGCGACCGGGTTGCCGCGATAGGGACTCGTCGAGAACACGTCGACCTGGACGAACGGGCGGTTGCGCGGCGGCATGGTCATCACGGCCTTTGGGCGACGGAATCAGCTCCATCGCAACCGGCTCCCGTGCCGCCAGGACATGGCCAGTGGCAACAAAGTGGACTGGGTTACGCCGCGGCTGGCTCTCGCGTCAACGGGCGGTGGCTCGGGGCCGGTTCTCAGCGCACCGCACGGACGACCAGCGAGGCGAGCTGTCGACCGGCAGCCGCGTCCAGTGGCGCGTGGTCGAGCAGCAGCCGGTACCACAGCACGCCGTACACGACGTCGAAGGGCTACTTGGAGCAGAACCGGCGTGGCGAACTCGCCGTCCGTTCCGTCGGGGACGTCGACCACGAGGTGTCCGCCGATCTCGACGACTTTCTCGCCACGCCGGAGATGGCGGCCGAGTAACGAACGCATCCGCCGACTGCTGGAACCCGGCGCGAAGTAGGGGTGCCGGACCCACGGCGTGCGGTCCGATGCGGGCCACCAGGCAGGAGGCTCGTCGCCGCTCAGTCCCCGACCCGTACCAGCCCGCTCTCGTAGGCGAAGATCACCGCGTGGATACGGTCCCGGAGGCCGAGTTTGGTCAGGATCCGGCCGAGGTGGGTCTTGACGGTCGTCTCCCCGAGGAAGAGGCGGTCGGCGATCTGGCCGTTGGCCAGTCCCCGGGCGACCAGGGCGAGGACTTCGCGTTCCCGTTCGGTGAGAGCCGCAAGTCGGCTGCGCTGGGCGGGCGCGGACGCGGGGGCGTGCAGGACGAAGCGTTCGACCAGGCGCCGGGTCAGCGAGGGCGCCACCATGACCTCACCCCTCAGCACCGCGCGGACGGTCACCAGGATCTCCTCGGCGGGGGCGTCCTTGACGAGGAAGCCGTTCGCGCCGGCGCGCAGGGCCGCGTAGGCGTACTCGTCGAGGTCGAAGGTGGTGACGACGAGGATGCGGGGCCCATGGGGCTGCGCGCAGAGGTGTTCGGTCGCGGCGAGCCCGTCCAGGCCGGGCATGCGTACGTCCATCAGGACGAGGTCGGGCTTCAGGGAGGCCACGCCCGCGATCGCCGCGTCGCCGTCGGCGGCCTCGCCCACCACGGTGAGGTCGGGCTGGCTGTCGATGACCATGCGCAGCCCCATCCGGATCAGCTCCTGGTCGTCGCAGATCAGCACCCGGGACGATGACGCGGTGCGGGTCGGGGGCGGGTCGGTCATGGGGTCGCCGTGGTGGGCTCGGGCTCGGTGGGGCGCAGGACGGCGGCGACGCGGTAGCCGCCGTCGGGTGTGTGCCCGGCGTCGACGCTCCCGCCGTACAGGGCGGTGCGCTCGCGCATGCCGGTGAGTCCGCGACCGGACGGGAGCAGCGGGGCGGGACGCTCGGCCGCCGGTCCGGCTTCCGTCCCGGCTCCCGCTCCGCCCGAGTTCTCCACCCGGACGTGGACCAGCCGCCCAGGGCCCTGCCTGCCGGTGTCGACCCGTACATGGACCGTGGCGTCCGGTGGCGCGTGCTTGACGACGTTGGTGAGCGCCTCCTGCACGATGCGGTACGTCTGCGCGGTGAGATCCGCCGGAAGGCCGCCCGGCTCTCCGCGAAGGTCCAGCAGGGCGCGCCTGCCGCTCGTGTTGAGGCGTCCGACCAGCCGCCGCAGATCGGCCGCGAGGTGCTCGGCGGCCCCATCGTGACCGGAGCCGGAGCCGGAGCCGGAGCCGGAGCCGGCGGCTGAGGCGTCCGCGTCGGGGGTGCGCAGCACCTCCAGCAGTCGGCGCAGTTCGCCCAGGGCCTCACGGCCGGTTGCGCTGATGACGCCGAGGGTGCGGTCGACGGCGGCGGGGTCGACCTGCCGCATCAGCCTGGCACCCTCGGCGTTCAGCACCATCACACTCACGCTGTGCGCGAGGACATCGTGGATCTCGCGGGCGATGCGCGCCCGCTCCTCGGCGACGGCGACCCGGGCCAGGGCGAGGCGCTTCGACTCGGCGAGGGCGGCCCGCCGCTCGAACTCGGCGACATAGGCGCGCCGGGCACGGACGTACTCGCCGAACACCCAGGCCCCGGCCAGCAGCAGCCCCACCGCGAGCGGGGTGAGCCAGGCCCCGCGGGCGCCCGGGCCCCCGTAGTCCCGCTGCCACACGGGAATCCACAGCAGTACGCAGACGGTGGCGCAGACCACCGTCGCCGCGGCGGCGCGGCGCAGGCCGCGCACCGTGAGGGTGGCCAGGACCGCGGCCAGGGCGACGGCGCCGCGTCCCGGTTCCTGTCCCCACACCTGTCCGAGATACTGCGCCCAGAACCCGGCCGTCACCACGGCCGCGACGAGCGCCGGCCGACGGCGGCGCCACAGCAGGGGCAGCACCAGGGCGGCGTACACGACCGTCTGCACCCAGACCGGCCGCCAGCCCGGCTCCGGACGGATCACCGGGGGCACGGCAACCAGCACGACCAGCAGCAGGTCCGTCAGCCACGGGTGGCCGCGCCGCAAGCGGGGCAGGGTCTCGATCAGCCGATGCACCACCTCACGCTACGGCCGGGGCCCGCTCTCCCACATCGTTCTGCGGGGCGTCACGGGGTCCGCCCACGGTCGTACGGGAACCGGCCGGGGATACGACGTGCGGCCACCCGGTGCGCTTCCAGCATGGCCGCCATGTCGATCACCACCGAGTTCCTCAGACGGCCCCTCATGACCGGTGCCGTGGCGGCCAGTTCACGGCGGCTGGCGCACGCGATGACCGAAGGCATCGGTCTGGAGCGGGCCCGGACCGTTGCCGAACTCGGCCCGGGAAGCGGGGTGTTCACCGATTCGATCCTCGCCCGGCTCGCGCCTGGCGCACGGCTCGTCGCGGTCGAGCTCAACCCGGTGCTCGCCGCCCGGCTGTCGGCCACCCGGCGCGACACACGGCTGACCGTGGTCCAGGGGTCGGCCGCCGAGCTGGCCGGCGTGGTGGGCGAACCGGTCGACGCGGTGGTCTCCGGGCTGCCGTGGACGGTCATGCCGCAGGACCGGCGCGGGCACATCCTGGACGCCGTGACCGAAGTCCTCACGTCCGGCGGCCGGTTCACCACCTTCGCATACGTGCATGCGGCCTGGACTCCGCCCGCCCGCCACTTCACCGCCGAACTGACCCGCCGCTTCGACCGGTTGGAGCGCTCGACCGTGGTGTGGGGAAACCTCCCGCCCGCTTTCGTGCACCGGGCCACCCAGAAGCCATGACCACGCGGGCCAAGCGGGCCGCCGCAGCTACCGCTCCGGCCTTTCCCGTTGCTTCCCCGGCCTGCCGGTCAGCTTGTCTCCCACCCCGTCGTCGAGTCGGGGCACCGTGGGGTCAATGCTGTGTGGCACACATGTCCTCGATCTCCTTGAGCACGAAATCGGGACGATCCGTCGGAACCTCGTGGGAGGTGCCCTCGGCAGTGACGAGCGTTCGGTTGGGCGCCCCGTGGGCGAACTGGGCGGCGGCGTCACGCCAGCGCTGGGCGTCCTCGGGAGACGCCTCGAACGGGGTCTTCTCCGAGACGATGACCGTGGCCGGTACCGAGTCCGGCCACGTCACCTGGTGGAATGCCTTGTGCGCCGCGGCGAAGCCCTCCGTGGTGGAGATGAGCTGGCGGTTCTCCGGCTTGTCGGGGTCCTTCTTGGCCGCGTCGACCTCCGGCTGAGTCGCGGCTACGAGACGGGGAATCTCCTCGTCCGTGAAGAATTGGGGGAGATTTGCGTCGACCAGGACCGCACCGGAGAGCATCTCCGGGTTGTCCTTGGCGAAGTAGTTCGCGATCTCACCGGCCTGGGAGTGGGACACCAGGGTCACGTCCTTGGTGACGCCCAGCTGCTCAAGCCCCGCCTTGAGGTCGCTGACAGCGCTCTCGACCTTCCACGGGCCGGGTACCACGTCGCTCTTGCCGAGACCGGCCCGGTCATAGGTGATGACGGTGGCGCCGGTGGCCGCGTGAAGCTTGGGGACGATGTCCTTCCATTGCGAGGAGTACTCGCCGCCGCCCGAGTCCAGGACGATGGTGGAGCCGTTGCCCCGCGTGACATAGAAGGCCAGACGGTGACCGTCGTTGTCGATCATGTGCAGCTTCGCTCCGCCCGCCTGGCTGGTCTCCGGCGAGGAGGACGAGGCGGCGGACTGCGAGGTCGGGTGCTTCGCGGCGGAGCCGTGGTCGCTGCAGGCAGTGACGGCGCCGGCGGTGAAGGCCAGCAGAGCGAGGGTCGACAGGGCCCGGTTCACAGACCGATGGTTGGGCGCGGTGCGGGACATCACTGGTCCTTTGGGCTACGGATGCTGTGGAGATGGCGATATCCATCATTCGGTGACTGGGTTGATCACAGAATCCGGCTAGCACGCCTGTCGGTGGTGCAGCGGAGGCGAGTGAGCGCAGTGGGGACAGCCCCCGTAAGCGATCGGGCGCTGCCCGCGTAAGTGCCTGTTCGCGCCGCGTGCTCCGGACGTCCCGACGCCGGCGGCACTACTCGCTCGGCAGCAGCGGGAGCAACTCCGTGCGTGTCGGCAAACGAATGACGTCAGGCGCGGCCGGTGTCCGACGAACCCGGGCTTTCCGGGGCTCGACGGCGGCGCCGATCCCATCGGATCCGATGGCGGATGATGACAGGGTGTGCCGACAGCCAGGGTCGGATGCAACCACCAGAACGAGGGGTGGCATGGCCGACCTGGTCCACAGACGGGTGCCGACCGACCGGCAGCGACCACGACTCCTCCTCCGAGCACTCGATGACCTCAAGGCTCAGCAGGACGTGGCCGACCGCGGGAATGCCGATCATCGCGACATGGGGCACGGCGTGACGGGGGCCGCCCCGGCCGCCCGTCACCTCGCTCTTGGCGCGGCGGCCTCCAGTTCGGCGATGCTGCCCGACATGATCGTCCGGACGTGCTCGGTGATGTGCTCCGCCGGCCAGTCCCACCAGGCCACCGCCAGCAGCCGGGCGATGTCCTGCTCGTCGTAGCGGGTGCGGATGAGGCGGGCCGGGTTGCCGCCGACGATGCCGTAGTCGGGCACGTCCCCCGCGACCACGGCGCCGGTGGCGATGATCGCGCCGTGGCCGATCCGTACCCCGGGCATGACCGTCGTACCGTGGCCGAACCAGACGTCGTTGCCGACGACGGTGTCCCCCCGGCCCGGCAGCCCGGTGATCAGGTCGACGTGTTCGGCCCACGAGCCGCCCATGGTGGGGAAGGGGAACGTCGAGGGGCCGTCCATGCGGTGGTTGGCGCCGTTCATGATGAACCGCACGCCCGTGCCGAGCGCGCAGAACTTTCCGATGACGAGCTTCTCCGGCCCGTAGTGGTAGAGCACGTTGCGCGTCTCGAAGGCGGTCGGGTGGTCGGGGTCGTCGTAGTAGGAGTACTCCCCGACCTCGATCAGGGGGGACTTCACCAGCGGTTTGAGCAGGACCACCCGGGGGTGTTCGGGCATCGGGTGGAGGACCGTCGGGTCGGCGGGTACGGGCATGGGACGTCCTTGTCGGTAGCGGATCCGTGACCAAGGCCATGATCGCTGTCAGACCGCACCGGTACCGTCGGGTCATGGCTCAGCAGACGGGTACCCCCACCGGCGAACGACGGCTCGCCACCGTCGAAGGCGTGCTCGAACGCATCACGTACGCGAACGAGGAGAACGGGTACACGGTCGCCCGCGTCGACACCGGCAGAGGCGCCGGTGATCTCCTCACCGTCGTCGGTGCGCTGCTCGGCGCGCAGGTGGGGGAGTCGCTGCGGATGGAGGGGCGCTGGGGGTCGCACCCCCAGTACGGCAAGCAGTTCACCGTCGAGAACTACACGACCGTGCTGCCGGCCACCGTCCAGGGCATGCGGCGTTACCTCGGCTCGGGTCTCGTCAAGGGCATCGGGCCGGTGTTCGCCGACCGGATCACCCAGCACTTCGGGGTGGACACCCTCCGGATCATCGAGGAGGAGCCGAAGCGGCTCGTCGAGGTGCCGGGGCTCGGCCCGAAGCGGACCAAGAAGATCGCCGACGCGTGGGAGGAGCAGAAGGCGATCAAGGAGGTCATGCTCTTCCTCCAGACGGTCGAGGTGTCGACGTCGATCGCCGTGCGGATCTACAAGAAGTACGGGGACGCGTCGATCTCCGTCGTGAAGAACCAGCCGTACCGGCTCGCCGCCGACGTCTGGGGCATCGGGTTCCTCACCGCCGACAAGATCGCCCAGTCGGTGGGGATTCCGCACGACAGTCCGGAGCGCGTGAAGGCGGGGCTGCAGTACGCGCTGTCCCAGTCCGCCGACCAGGGGCACTGCTATCTCCCCGAGGAGCGGCTCATCGCTGATGCCGTGAAACTCCTCCAGGTCGACACCGGCCTTGTCATCGACTGTCTCGGCGAGTTGGCCGCGCCGCCCGAGGACGGGGCGGACCCGGGCGTCGTACGGGAGAAGCTCCCCGGCCCGACCTCGGACGCCGAACCCGTCACCGCCGTCTACCTCGTCCCCTTCCACCGGGCCGAAGTCGCCCTCGCCTCCCAGCTGCTGCGCCTGCTCCGCACCGACGAGGACCGGATGCCGTCGTTCAGGGACGTCGCCTGGGACAAGGCGCTCGCCTGGCTGAAGGACCGCACCGGCGTCGACCTCGCCCCCGAGCAGGAGGCCGCCGTCAGGCTGGCGCTGACGGAGAAGGTGGCGGTGCTGACCGGCGGGCCCGGCTGCGGCAAGTCGTTCACCGTCAGGTCGATCGTGGAGCTGGCGCGGGCGAAGAAGGCGAAAGTGGTGCTCGCCGCTCCCACCGGGCGTGCGGCCAAGCGGCTCGCCGAGCTGGCCGGCGCCGAGGCGTCGACCGTGCACCGCCTGCTGGAGCTGAAGCCGGGCGGGGACGCGGCCTACGACCGGGACCGCCCGCTCGACGCCGACCTGGTGGTGGTGGACGAGGCGTCGATGCTCGACCTGCTCCTCGCCAACAAGCTGGTCAAGGCCGTACCGCCCGGTGCGCATCTCCTCTTCGTGGGGGACGTGGACCAGTTGCCCAGCGTCGGGGCGGGGGAGGTACTGCGGGACCTGCTCGCCGACGGCAGTCCGATCCCCGCCGTCCGGCTCACCCAGGTCTTCCGGCAGGCCCAGCAGTCGGGGGTGGTGACCAACGCCCACCGGATCAACGCGGGGCAGCACCCCGTCACCGACGGCATGAAGGACTTCTTCCTCTTCGTGGAGGACGAGACGGAGGAGGCGGGCAAGCTCGCCGTGGACGTCGCCGCCCGGCGGATTCCGGCCAGGTTCGGGCTCGATCCGCGGCGGGACGTGCAGGTGCTCGCGCCCATGCACCGTGGACCGGCCGGCGCCGGTGTGCTCAACGGCCTGTTGCAGCAGGTCATCACCCCGGCCCGGCCCGAGCTGCCCGAAAAGCGGTTCGGCGGGCGGGTGTTCAGGGTCGGCGACAAGGTCACCCAGATCCGCAACAACTACGAGAAGGGCGAGAACGGCGTCTTCAACGGCACCGTGGGCGTGGTCACCTCGCTCGACCCGGTCGACCAGCGCCTCACGGTGCTGACCGACGAGGACGAGGAGGTGCCGTACGAATTCGACGAACTGGACGAACTGGCGCACGCCTACGCGGTGACGATTCACCGTTCACAGGGGAGTGAATATCCCGCGGTGGTGATCCCGGTCACCACCGGAGCCTGGATGATGCTCCAGCGGAACCTGCTCTACACGGCGGTCACCCGGGCCAGGAAGCTGGTCGTCCTCGTCGGTTCGCGCAAGGCGATCGGCCAGGCGGTGCGCACCGTGTCGGCAGGCAGACGCTGTACGGCACTGGACTTCCGGCTCGGCCGGAGCGATCTCCGGAAAAATGATCGATCAAATGAGTCGTGAAGGTCACAGAGCCCTTCCAGATAGAGAGACAAGGGGGCAGGATGAGCAGGTTGGCGGCACTGAGTGCCGCCGATAGGCCCAACGGTCGACCCCGAGTGCACTCTCCTGAGCCAAATGGGGGATGGTAGAGACAGTCAGGGCACCTCGAAGATGAGGCACTACGTCGGTGAGGGAAGACGTGAGCGACAACTCTGTAGTACTGCGGTACGGCGACGGCGAGTACACCTACCCGGTGGTCGACAGCACCGTCGGCGACAAGGGCTTCGACATCGGGAAGCTCCGCACCCAGACCGGTCTCGTGACCCTGGACAGCGGCTACGGCAACACCGCTGCCTATAAATCCGCCATCACCTACCTCGACGGCGAGGCGGGCATCCTCCGCTACCGCGGTTACCCGATCGAGCAGCTGGCGGAGCGCTCCACCTTCCTGGAGGTGGCCTACCTGCTGATCAACGGTGAGCTGCCGACCGTGGACGAGCTCACCACGTTCAAGAACGAGATCACGCGGCACACGCTGCTGCACGAGGACGTCAAGAACTTCTACCGGGGTTTCCCGCGTGACGCCCACCCGATGGCCATGCTGTCGTCGGTGGTCTCCGCGCTGTCCACCTTCTACCAGGACAGCCACAACCCGTTCGACGCGAAGCAGCGCGACCTCTCCACCATCCGCCTGCTCGCCAAGCTTCCGACCATTGCCGCGTACGCGTACAAGAAGTCGGTCGGCCACCCGTTCGTCTACCCGCGCAACGACCTCTCCTACGTGGAGAACTTCCTGCGCATGACGTTCTCGGTGCCGGCGCAGGATTACGAGCTCGACCCGGTCGTCGTCGCGGCCCTGGACAAGCTGCTGATCCTGCACGCGGACCACGAGCAGAACTGTTCGACGTCGACGGTCCGCCTGGTCGGCTCGTCGCAGGCGAACATGTTCGCGTCGATCTCCGCGGGCATCTCCGCCCTCTGGGGCCCGCTGCACGGCGGCGCCAACCAGTCCGTCCTGGAGATGCTGGAGGGCATCCAGGCCAACGGCGGTGACGTCGACTCCTTCATCCGCAAGGTGAAGAACAAGGAGGACGGCGTCCGCCTGATGGGCTTCGGCCACCGGGTGTACAAGTCCTTCGACCCGCGCGCGAAGATCATCAAGTCTGCCGCGCACGACGTCCTCTCCGCCCTCGGCAAGTCCGACGAGCTGCTGGACATCGCGCTGAAGCTGGAGGAGCACGCGCTCTCCGACGACTACTTCGTCTCGCGCAACCTCTACCCGAACGTGGACTTCTACACCGGCCTGATCTACCGCGCCATGGGCTTCCCGACCGAGATGTTCACGGTCCTGTTCGCCCTCGGCCGGCTGCCCGGCTGGATCGCCCAGTGGCAGGAAATGATCAAGGAGCCGGGCTCCCGCATCGGCCGCCCGCGCCAGATCTACACGGGCGTCGTCGAGCGCGACTTCGTGCCGGTCGAGGAGCGCTGAACGCGCTAGCGGCCGTAGCGGCGTAACAGAAGGCGCCCTGGAGCGCCGGTCCCCCCACGGGCCGGCGACCAGGGCGCCTTCCCGTGTCCCGGTGCGGATTCCCCCCACGGGATCCGGCCGGGCGCTCGGTACGGCAGCGCCTGAATCGCTGCTTTGAGCACAACGAGCAGAACTCGCCGTACTTGATCCAGTGATGCGGTGCGATCTGCCGGGACCCGTACGGCACGGGAGGGCCGCTCAAAGCTTCCCGTCGTACGTGCCCCGGCAACGCATCTCTGAGGAAGTCCCCCAAGACATCCCCAGATGCCAGGTCAGCGCCCCCCAAGACGCCTCTCTGACATCGCCAACTTAGACCGTCGAAGCCCTTCGATGGTTACGTTCACACCACTGTGATCTGCGTCTCTTGCATCCGTCCGATAGATGCGCAAGAGCCCCGATACGGTGATCGGAGCTCGAGCGTAAGGATGATGCGCGAGCCTTGTGAAGAGCTTATGTGAGGTGCGCGTTGGACTCTAGGGGGACTCTTACATCCACTGTGCCGAACCGCCGGTAACTTTCAGCGGAAGGTACGCAGCCGCAGACTGTTGGTCACCACGAACACCGAGGAGAAGGCCATCGCGGCGCCCGCGATCATCGGGTTCAGGAGTCCGGCGGCGGCCAGTGGGAGCGCGGCCACGTTGTAGCCGAAGGCCCACACGAGGTTGCCCTTGATGGTCGCGAGGGTCCGGCGGGACAGCCGGATCGCGTCCGCCGCCACCCGCAGGTCCCCGCGCACCAGGGTCAGGTCGCCGGCCTCGATCGCCGCGTCCGTCCCGGTGCCCATCGCCAGCCCCAGATCGGCGGTGGCCAGCGCCGCCGCGTCGTTGACGCCGTCGCCGACCATGGCGACCGTCCGCCCCTCGCGCCGCAGCCGTCGTACGACGTCCACCTTGTCCTCGGGCAGCACCTCGGCGACGACCTCGGTGATCCCGACCGCCTGCGCGACCGATTCGGCCACCGCCCGGTTGTCCCCGGTCAGCAGCACCGGCGTCAGTCCGAGCGCGCGCAGCTCGCGGACCGCCTCGGCGCTGGTCTCCTTGACCGTGTCGGCGACGGCGAGGACACCCCGGGCCTGGCCGTCCCAGCCGGCCAGGACGGCCGTACGACCCTCCTGCTCGGCCCGGGAGCGGGCCAGGGCCAACTCCTCCGGCACCACGTCGAAGAGGCGCCCCACGGCCACCTCACGGCCGTCCACGCGCCCTCGTACGCCCCGTCCGGGGACGTTCACGAAGTCCTCGACCGCGGGCAGCGCGCCGACCCGCTCCGCCGCCCCCGCGGCGATCGCCCTGGCGACCGGATGCTCGGAGGCGTGTTCGAGGGCGCCCGCGAGCCGCAGCACCTCGTCCTCGTCGGCGCCCTGGGCGGTGTACACCTCCTGGAGGCTCATCCGGCCGGTGGTCACCGTCCCGGTCTTGTCGAGCACGACGGTGTCGACCCGGCGCGTGGACTCCAGGACCTCCGGGCCCTTGATGAGGATGCCGAGCTGGGCGCCCCGCCCGGTGCCGACCATCAGCGCGGTCGGCGTGGCCAGGCCCAGGGCGCACGGGCAGGCGATGATCAGGACGGCGACGGCGGCCGTGAACGCGGCGGCCGTGTCCCCGGTGACGCCCAGCCAGACCCCGAAGGTGCCGAGCGCGACGACGATGACGGCGGGGACGAAGACGGCGGAGATCCGGTCGGCCAGACGCTGCACCTCGGCCTTGCCGTTCTGCGCGTCCTCCACCAGCCGTGCCATCCGCGCGAGCTGCGTGTCGGCGCCGACCCGGGTCGCCTCGACGACCAGCCGCCCGCCGGCGTTGACGGTCGCGCCCGTGACGGCGTCGCCGACGGTCACGTCCACCGGCACGGACTCGCCGGTCAGCATCGACGCGTCCACCGCGGACGCCCCCTCGACCACGGTCCCGTCGGTGGCGACCTTCTCCCCGGGCCGTACGACGAACCGGTCGCCGACCGCCAGCGACGCCACCGGGACCCGCACCTCACGCCCGTCCCGCAGTACCGCCACGTCCCTGGCGCCCAGCTCCATCAGCGCCCGCAGGGCCGCCCCGGCGCGCCGCTTGGAGCGTGCCTCCAGATAGCGGCCGAGCAGGATCAGCGCGACGACCCCGGAGGCCACCTCCAGGTAGATCGTGGACGCGCTGTCCATCCGGGAGACGGTGAACCGGAACTCGTCGTGCATGCCCGGCATGCCCGCGTCGCCGAAGAACAGCGCCCACAGCGACCAGCCGAACGCGGCCAGCGTGCCGACCGAGACCAGGGTGTCCATGGTGGCGGCGCCGTGCCGGGCGTTGGTCCAGGCGGCCCGGTGGAACTGCCAGCCGCCCCAGACGACCACCGGGGCGGCGAGCGTCAGGGACAGCCACTGCCAGTTGTCGAACTGGAGCGCCGGGACCATCGCGAGCAGCACGACCGGGGCGGCGAGCAGGGCGGAGACCAGGAGGCGGTGGCGGAGGGCGGCGAGCTCGGGATCCCGCTCGGCCCCGGCCTCCTGTTCCGGCTCCGGCGCCGGGGGCGCGGGCTCCTCGGCGGTGTACCCGGTCTTCACGACCGTGGAGATCAGGTCGGCGACCTGAACCCCCTGGGGGTATGTGACCTTCGCCTTCTCGGTCGCGTAGTTCACGGTGGCGGTGACGCCGTCCATGCGGTTGAGCTTCTTCTCGACCCGGGCGGCGCAGGAGGCGCAGGTCATGCCGCCGATGAGCAGCTCGACCTCGGACCTGCCGTCGGGCAGGCGCGGTGGGGCTATCGGTGTCTGTGCGGTGCTGGTGGTGGTGCTGGTCGTCATGTCCGGACTCCAGACAACGGACCGGACCGCACGGAGCCAGTATCAGCTGGTCGGCACGGCCCGGCGGAGAGATACGTTTCCGTCGTACGTACTGCTCGTGGTGCGTGTTGGTGCGCGGTGCAGGGCGTGGGCTCGGGTCTGGACCCTCAGACGCGGCCGGCGAGCTCGAAGCCCGCCTCGTCGACGGCGGCGCGGACCGCCTCCTCGTCGAGCGGGGCGGCGGAGACGACCGTGACCTCGCCGCTGGTCGCGACGGCCGTCACCGAGCTGACGCCGGGGAGCCCGGAGATCTCTGCGGAGACGGAACCCTCACAGTGTCCGCAGCTCATGCCGGTCACCTTGTAGACGGCGGTCACGGAGCCCGGGGTGTCGGTCTGGGCGGTCATGTCGTTCTCCTCGTCGAGGCGTGTGGGGCCGATGGGGCCCACGAGGGAACCCCACTGTCGTCACACTATACCCCTAGGGGGTATTTCTCCAAGAGGGGGCGCGGCGCGCCAGGGAGAGCGCCCAGGCGACGCCGAGCAGCGAGACGAGTACCAGCAGGCCGACCGAGAACACCGTGAAGAGGTGCTCCTGTGCCGCGCTCGGGCGCGGGATGTACCCCTCGGCGAACAGCCGCTGGTCCAGTCCGGTACCCGCCAGATGCGCCACCAGCCAGATCGCGATGCCGTGCGTGGAGTCCCACAGGGCGTGCAGCAGGGCGACCCCGAGGCAGGCGGCGACGACCGGGGCGGTGACGCGGAAGCGGCCGTTCGGGCGGCGGAAGGAGAGCAGGAAGCCGCCGGCGATCGCCGTCCACAGGCCGTGCCCGAAGGGAGCCAGTACCCCGCGCAGGATCTCCGTCTCGATCAGCGCGCGCAGGTCGACGCCCTCGGTGGAGACGGCCGCGTTGAACGCGTACCCGGCGCTCTCCAGGGCCGCGAAGCCGAAGCCGACGGCGGCCCCGAGCACCAGCCCGGCGCGCATGCCCCGGATCCCGGGCAGCCGGCGCAGCACGAACACCAGCGCGCCGAGCTTCACCGTCTCCTCGATCAGGCCGACGCAGACGAACATCCCCCAGGAGGGGCGGACGAGGTAGGACTCCATCACCGAGGCGCCCAGCACCCCGAGCGTGCCGCCGGTCAGGAAGCAGCCGAGGATCGCGCTGACCCCGAGGTCACGGCCGTGCCGCTCGTACGCCCACAGCACGAAGACGACCGGGACGAGAAAGCTGCCGAGCAGGATCAGCGTCGGCAGCAGGGTGGTGTCCTTCGTCGTGTACGTGACCACCGCGGTCAGCGCCCACAGGGCGAGCCCGCCGCCGAGGCAGCGTTTCCACAGGCCGGTGCGGATACGGGGGTACGGCGGTGGCGGCTGCTGCGGACCGGGGATCCGGGCCTGCGGCCGGCCGGGCTGCGGAGAGTGGGTCACGGCGGGTCCCCCTTGTGCTCCTGCGGGTGCGGGTGGCGCTCGTCGGCACGAGAGCGGCACGAGAGCGGCACCAAAGCGGCGCGAGATTGGTGCGATTTACCCGCACTGTAGGCAGATGCGCGGTATGTCGCAGTCCGAGGGGTTCGAGGGGGTGGCCGTTGGGGTGGCGGCCGGTCAGCCGGTGGGGCGGCCGAGCCGGTCGCCGACCAGGGGTTCCAGGTAGCGGGTGAGTACGTTCTTGATCTCCTGGATGTACGCCTGGCGCTCGGCGCCCTCATGGCTGAGCACCAGCTCGAGACCCGCCTTGTAGATGCCGAGGCTGACATGCGCCGTGCGCGTGATGTGGGCCTTGTCGGCGTCCGGCGGGAGAAGCGAGGCGAGCAGGCCCTCGACGCGGCCGAGCAGGTTGGTGTGCAGGGCGTCGTGGGCCTCGGTGATCCCGCCGGGCATGTCGGGGCCGTGCATCAGGGCGAAGAACACGGGGTGCTCGGTGTTGAAGGCGGTGAGACGGTCCACGGCGGCGCCGACCGCGTCCGTCAGCGAGGTGCCGGGGTCGATCGGCGCGAGCGCCTCGCCGTAGGTGTCCCGCAGGTCGTGCATGAGGCGGTCGCCCAGCTCGATCGCGATCGCTTCCTTGTTCGGGAAGAACTGGTAGAGCGTGCCGGGGGAGACGCCGGCCTCGCGGGCGATGGCGTTGGTGCTGGCGGCCGTGTAGCCCGAGGTGCAGAAGACCGACGCGGCGGCTTCGAGCAGCTGCTGGATGCGCCGTTCGCCGCGCGCCTGCCGCCGGCGCGGCTGCTCCTTGGCCGTGGCCGTGCCGTCGGGGCCGGCGGGGCTGTCGGGGCCGCCGGGCTGCTCTGGCATGTCGGGCTTGTCGGGCACGCGTTATCCCCAGCTCTTCGAACGCGATTGACAAACGCGAGCGGTCGCTCGCATTCTGGTGGAACGCGAGCGATGACTCGTGTTTGCCAGTCTAATTGGCAATGGCCGACCCATGCTGCCCTGCGCACGAAGCGGATGCGTACCGGCAGGCAGTGGTCACGGTGAAGGGGACACCGCAGGATGACCGAAGTCAACAAGCCCTCGGAGGCCGGGAGCGGGGCCCGTCCAGGGGGCTGGACCCGGTTCGTGACCGCCCGTCCCCGGCTCTCGCTGCTGCTCGCCCTGGTGATCACCGCGCTCGCCGTGCTGGCCGGCAGCGGGGTCGCCGACCGGCTGGGCAGCGGCGGCTGGGAGGACCCGGCCGCCGAGTCGACGTACGCGACGAAGGCGCTGGAGCGCGAGTTCCCGGACTCCCAGCCCAACCTGCTCCTGCTGGTGGACGCGCGGGGCGGCTCCGTGGACAGCCCGGCGGTGGCGGCGGAGGCGAAGGCCCTCGCCACCCGGCTGTCCGGCGAGAAGGGCGTCATAGGCGTCGGCTCGTACTGGCAGACCAAGTCGCCGTCCCTGCGCGCCGAGGACGGCCATGAGGCCCTGATCGCGGCCCGCATCACCGGTGACGAGAAGGCGGCGGCCGACACCCTGGACCGTATCGCCCCGCACTACCGGGGCACGCACGGACCGGTGACGGTCAAGGTCGGCGGCATGGTGGCGGTCCGCAGCGACATGCAGACGATCATCAAGGAGGACCTGGCCCGCGCCGAGCTGATCGCCCTGCCCATCACCCTGGTCCTGCTGGTGATGGTCTTCGGCAGCGCGATCGCGGCCCTGCTCCCGCTCGGCATCGGCATCGTCGCCATCCTCGGCACGAACGCGGTCCTGCGTGGCATCACGTCCTTCACGGACGTCTCGGTCTTCGCGATGAACCTCACCACGGCCCTCGGCCTCGGCCTGGCCATCGACTACGCGCTCTTCGTCGTCCGCCGCTTCCGCGAGGAACTGGCCACGGGCGCCGACCCGCTGACGGCGGTCGGCACGACACTGCGCACCGCGGGCCGCACCGTGCTGTTCTCGGCCCTGACGGTGGCGGTCTCCCTGGCGGCGATGCTCGTCTTCCCCCAGTACTTCCTCCGCTCGTTCGCCTACGCCGGCATAGCGGTGGTCCTGCTGGCCGCGGCGGCCGCCCTGATCCTGCTCCCGGCGGCGCTGATCCTGCTGGGCCACCGGGTCAACTCGCTGGACCTGCGCCGGGCGTTCCGCAGAGGCCGGGAGTCCAGGCCTGCCGGCGCCGAGGGCACGGCCTGGGCCCGCACCGCGACCCTGGTGATGCGCCGGGCCCCGCTCTTCGCCGTCGCCACCACGGCCTTCCTGATCGTCCTCGGACTGCCGTTCCTGGGCGTCAAGTTCGGCACCGCCGACGACCGCCAGCTCCCGGCCGGCGCCGAGTCCCATGTCGTCCAGCAGCACATCCGGGACGGCTTCCCGGGCAACCCCGGCGGCGACCTCGAGGTCCTGGCCGAGGGCGGGGCGACCCGGGCGCAGTACACGGCGTACAAGGAGCGGGTGGCGGCCCTGCCGGAGGTGGCCGGGGTGGCCGGACCGCTGGTCAAGGGCGACGCGGCGTACTTCACGGTGCAGCCGAAGGGCGAGTCGGTGGACGACGGCGCCCAGCGTCTGGTGGGCGAACTGCGCGCACTGGACACCCCCTTCGACACGAAGGTGACGGGCACGGCCGCGGTCCTGGTCGACTCCAAGCACGCCATCGGGGTGCGCCTGCCCTGGGCGGCGGCGATCATAGCGATCGTCACCCTGCTGCTGGTCTTCCTCCTCACGGGCAGCGTCCTCATCCCCGTACAGGCGGTCCTGCTCAACGCGCTCAGCCTCACGGCGATGTTCGGCGCGGTGGTCTGGGTCTTCCAGGACGGCCATCTCTCGAACCTGCTGGGCTTCACCAGCCCCGGCTCGATCGAGACCACGCTCCCGGTCCTGATGTTCTGCGTGGCCTTCGGCCTCTCGATGGACTACGGGGTGTTCCTGCTCTCGCGCATCAAGGAGGAGTACGACAGAACAGGCGACCACGAACGGGCGGTCCGGCTCGGCCTGCAGCGCACCGGAGGCCTGATCACCGCGGCGGCGATCATCCTGGCGGTGGTGATGGTGGCGATCGGCACCTCCCGGGTCACCAACACCAAGATGCTCGGCCTCGGCATCGCCCTGGCGGTCCTGATGGACGCGATGGTCGTCCGCAGTCTCCTGGTCCCGGCCATCATGCGCCTGACGGGGAAGGCCACTTGGTGGGCACCGGCCCCACTGCGCCGCTTCCACGACCGGTTCGGGCTGAGCGAGGGCGAGCAGGACGTGCCCCAACCGGCGGGCGAGGAGCGGCACAAGGTGGCCACGCCGAGCTGAAGCGCCCCCAAAGGGGGCGCTGGGGGTACCCCCGGCCGAAGGCTGGGGGAGGAACTGCGCGACCGGCCACGACGGCGCCGCAGAAGGCAGACGGTACATCGCGGCAAATCCAGCGGAGCGCTTAGCCTTCGCGCAGCCCCCGAAAGGAGCACGCGCGATGCGAGCCGTCGTCTTCGACCACTACGCCACCCCCGCCGAGGTACGGGACGTCCCCGACCCCCATCCGGCCCCCCACGGAGTGGTCGTCCGCGTGGAGGCCACCGGCCTCTGCCGAAGCGACTGGCACGGCTGGACGGGCCACGACCCGGACATCACGCTCCCGCACGTCCCCGGCCACGAGCTGGCCGGGGTCGTCGAGGAGGTCGGCGCCGGGGTGACCGCCTGGCGCCCCGGCGACCGGGTCACCGTCCCCTTCGTCTGCGCCTGCGGCAGCTGCCCGTCCTGCGCGGCCGGCGACCAGCAGGTCTGCGAACGCCAGACCCAGCCCGGCTTCACGCACTGGGGCTCCTTCGCCCAGTACGTGGCGCTGGACCACGCCGACGTGAACCTGGTGGCGATCCCCGACGACATGGCGTACGCCACCGCCGCCTCCCTGGGCTGCCGCTTCGCCACCGCCTTCCGCGCGGTGGTGCAGCAGGGCAGGGTCGCGGCGGGGGAGTGGGTGTCGGTGTACGGCTGCGGGGGCGTGGGCCTGTCGGCGGTGATGATCGCGGCGGCGTCGGGGGCGCGGGTGGCGGCGGTCGACGTGTCACCCCAAGCCCTGGACCTGGCAAGGAAGTTCGGCGCGGCCCACGGCGTCGACGCGTCGGACACCGAGGACCCCGCGGCGACGGTCCGCGCCCTGACCTCCGGCGGCGCCCACCTCTCCCTGGACGCCCTCGGCTCACCCGCCACCTCGGCCGCCTCGGTCAACTCCCTGCGCCGGCGCGGCCGCCACGTCCAGGTGGGCCTGCTGCCGTCCCCGGACGGCAACACCCCCGTGCCGCTGGCCCGCGCGATCGCCCTGGAGCTGGAGCTCCTCGGCAGCCACGGCATGGCGGCCCACACCTACCCCGCGATGCTCGAACTGGTCCGCGCCGGCACGCTCCGCCCCGACCTCCTGGTCACCTCGACGATCACCCTGGACGCGGCCCCGGCGGCCCTGGCGGCGATGGGCGGGGCACCGGCGGCCGGGGTGACGGTCATCGAGCCCTGGGCCTGACGCGTTCGCGCCCCGCCTCCGGACGGGCGGGGCATCGTGCGGCCGGGCTCAGAAGTCTCTGCGCCCCCGGTTGCCCGGCCGGGAGGCGACCCAGGCGCGGACCGTGTCGGCGTACCAGTAGGGCTTGCCGCCTTCGACATGGTCGGGCGGCGGGAGCAGCCCGTGCTTGCGGTAGGAGCGGACGGTGTCCGGCTGCACCCGGATGTGCGCCGCGATCTCCTTGTAGGACCAGAGCCGTCGGTCGGTCATGGGATGCACCTCCCTGCGCGCACCGCGGGGGCGACCGGAGGCGGTCGTCGGGGGAGCCGGGCGCTGCGCTGGCGATTACAAAGCCTGTGCCCGGTGAACGACGGAGAGTGACCAAGGGCAAGCGGCTGTGGGCCGGGTGTGACCGAGAGCCCGCGTATGCGCGACATGTGTGACACAAGGGGGGAGTTTGTGACACAGCCGGGGCACAGGCGCACGCCGGGTCGTCGGCGGGGCGCCTTGACATCCGCGTGAACGACGGGCGCCCCCGTAGGGGCCCCCTATTCCACCCCTCTCGCCCACCCTCTCGTCAGAATGTCCGGACAAACCATTGACACGACCTCCCCTCCCGGACTACAAACCACGGGAGAGCCATGACGAAGGGAAGCCGATGGCGTACGACCTGATCACCATGGGGCGGATCGGGGTGGACCTGTATCCGCTCCAGACCGGAGTCCCGCTCGCCCAGGTGTCGTCCTTCGGCAAGTTCCTCGGGGGGTCGGCGACGAACGTGGCCGTGGCGGCCGCCCGCCTCGGCCGGAACACCGCCGTCATCACCCGCACGGGCGATGACGCCTTCGGCGCCTACCTGCACGAGGCCCTTCAGGGCTTCGGCGTGGACGACCGCTGGGTCACCCCGGTCCCCGGCCTGAACACCCCGGTCACGTTCTGCGAGATCTTCCCGCCGGACGACTTCCCGCTGTACTTCTACCGGCAGCCCAAGGCCCCGGACCTGGAGATCGACGCCCACGAGCTGGACCTCGACGCCGTCCGCGCGGCCCGCATCTTCTGGATCACCGGCACGGGCCTGAGCGAGGAGCCCAGCCGCACGGCGACCCTCGCGGCCCTCGCCCACCGCGCCAAGGCGGGGATCACCGTCTTCGACCTCGACTGGCGCCCCATGTTCTGGAAGGACCCGGACACCGCCCGGCCCTTCTACGCCGAGGCGCTCAAGCACACCACCGTCGCCGTCGGCAACCTCGACGAGGTGGAGGTCGCGACCGGCGTACGAGAGCCGCAGGCCGCCGCCCAGGCACTCCTCGACGCCGGTGTCGAGATCGCCGTCGTCAAGCAGGGCCCCAAGGGCGTCCTCGCCGTCAGCCGCGACGGCGACTCCGCCGAGGTCCCGCCGCTGCCCGTCAACGTCCTGAACGGCCTCGGGGCCGGCGACGCCTTCGGCGGCTCCCTCTGCCACGGCCTCCTCGAAGGCTGGGATCTGGAGAAGACCATGCGGCACGCCAACGCGGCCGGCGCGATCGTCGCCTCCCGCCTGGAGTGCTCCTCCGCGATGCCGACCGGCGAAGAGATCGACGCCGCGCTCGCCGCCGGAGCGGTGCTGTGAGGGCCGGCCGCGTCGCGGGCGCGCACCACGACGGCGGAGCCGGCGCCCCCGCCAGGCAGGTGAAGGTGGACCTCTCCGCCCTCGTCCACACCCGCACCCACCACCCCGAGGCGATCGCCGAGGCGGCCGCCCGACGCTCCCGCCGTCCGCTCCTCAACGAGGACGGCAAGCTGATGATCGTCGCCGCCGACCACCCGGCCCGCGGCGCCCTCGGCGTGGGCGGCGACAAGCTCGCCATGGCCAACCGGGCCGAACTGCTGGAACGGCTCTGCCTGGCCCTGTCCCGCCCCGGCGTCGACGGCGTCCTCGCCACCGCCGACATCCTGGACGACCTGCTCCTGCTCGGCGCCCTCGACGGCAAGGTCGTCATGGGCTCGATGAACCGGGGCGGACTGCAGGGCGCCTCCTTCGAGCTCGACGACCGCTTCACCGGCCACCGCGCCGAGGACATACAGCGCCTCGGGTTCGACGCCGGCAAGCTGCTGCTGCGCATCGACTACGACGACCCGGGCTCCCTCACCACCCTGGAGTCCACGGCCCGCGCGATCGACGACATGGCCGCACGCCGGCTGCCGGTCTTCGTCGAGCCGTTCATCAGCCGCCGCACCCCCGAGGGCAAGGTCAAGAACGACCTGTCCCCCGAGGCGGTCACCAAGTCCATCGCCATCGCCTCGGGCCTCGGCGGGAGTTCGGCCTACACCTGGCTGAAGGTGCCGGTGACGGACAACCCCGACGACATGGCCCAGGTCATGGAGACGTCCACCCTCCCCGCCGTGCTGCTCGGCGGCGAAGTGGGCGGCACCGTCGAGGAACAAGCCGGCGCGTACGAGAAGTGGCGCAGCGCCCTGCAACTCCCCACCGTGCGCGGCCTGGTGGTCGGCCGCTCGCTGCTGTACCCGGCGGACGGCGACGTGGCCGCCGCCGTGGACACCGCCGTCGGACTCCTGTGAGGGCGAGAAGATGACGACCAACGAGCTGCATCTCACCAAGGGTTCGACAGCGAACGCCCAGTACGCGCTCGACATCGACCCCAAGCGGGCCGGTTGGGCGCACAGCAGCCTCCGGATCGTCGAACTGCCCCCTGGTGGAACGCATTTGTTCACCACCGGGGACAGTGAGTGGATCGTGCTTCCGTTGCAGGGCGGTTGTACGGTGCAAACAGAGGGAAACGAGTTCCAGATCCTGGGCCGGGAGAGCGTGTTCAGCGGAGTCTCCGACTTCGTGTACGTGCCCCGGGACGCCCAGGTCCAGATCGCCTCCGGCGCGGGAGGCCGCTTCGCCCTGGCAGGAGCGAAGTGCGAGCGACGACTCCCCGCCCGCTACGGCCCCGCGCCGGAGGTCCCCGTCGAAGACCGCGGCAGCGGCACCAGCGCCCGCCGGGTGCGCAACTTCGCCTCCGCGGACTCCTTCGACTGCGACAAGCTCATCGCCGTCGAGGTGATCACCCCCGGCGGCAACTGGTCCTCGTACCCGGCGCACAAGCACGACGAGTACCGGCCCGGCGAGGAGTCGGAGCTGGAGGAGGTCTACTACTTCGAGATCGACGGACCGAACGGTTTCGGGTATCAGCGCGTATTCCCCTCCCGTGAGGGCGGTACGGACGTCCTCGCCGAGGTCCGCTCCGGCGACGTCGTGCTGGTCCCCGACGGATGGCACGGCCCGTCGATCGCGCAGCCCGGGCACGACATGTACTACCTGAACGTCATGGCGGGGCCCGGTGCGACGCGGGAGTGGCGGATCTGCTTCCACCCGGACCATACGGAGGGTTACCGATGACGATTCGGTTGACCGTCGCGCAAGCGCTTGTCCGCTTCCTCGCCGTCCAGTTCACCGAGCGGGACGGCGAGCGCCGCCGCCTGATCGGCGCCACCTGGGGCATCTTCGGCCACGGCAACGTGGCCGGCCTCGGCCAGGCACTCCTGGAGCACAGGGACGAGATGCCGTACCACCAGGGCCGCAACGAGCAGGCCATGGTGCACGCGGCGGTCGGCTACGCGCGTCAATCGAACCGTCTCGCCACGCACGCCGTGACGACCTCCATCGGTCCGGGCGCCACCAACCTGGTCACCGGCGCCGCCCTCGCCACCATCAACCACCTCCCGGTCCTGCTGCTCCCCGGCGACGTCTTCGCCACCCGCCCCGCCGACCCGGTCCTCCAGCAGCTCGAAGTCCCGCACGCGGCCGACGTGTCCGTCAACGACACACTCCGCCCCGTCTCGAAGTTCTTCGACCGGATCAACCGCCCCGAGCAGCTGATCCCCTCCGCCCTCGCCGCCATGCGCGTGCTCACCGACCCCGTCGAGACCGGCGCCGTCACCCTCGCCCTCCCGCAGGACGTACAGGCCGAGGCGTACGACTGGCCCGAGGAGTTCTTCGCGGAGCGGGTGTGGACCGTACGACGGCCGGGCGCCGATCCCGCCGAACTGGCCGCGGCCGTCACGGCGATCAGGAACGCGCGCAGGCCCCTGGTCATCGCCGGCGGCGGGGTCCACCACAGCCGCGCCGAGGCCGTCCTCGCCGAGTTCGCCGAGGCCACCCGCGTCCCGGTCGCCTCGACCCAGGCGGGCAAGGGTTCGCTCCGCTGGGACCACCCGCAGGACGTCGGCGGCGTCGGCCACACCGGCACCGCCACCGCCGACGAACTCGCCCGCACCGCCGACCTGGTGATCGGCGTCGGCACCCGCTACACCGACTTCACCACGGCCTCCGGCACCCTCTTCGAGAACCCGGACGTCCGCTTCCTCAACCTCAACATCGCCCCGTACGACGGCCACAAACTGGCCGGCCTGCCCCTGGTCGCCGATGCCCGCAGCGGTCTCGCGGAGCTGCGGAAGGCCCTGGACGGCCACCGGACCGCCGACTCGTACGTCACCGAGTACACCGAGGACAAGGAGCGCTGGGAGCAGCGCGTCGACGCCTGCTACGAGGCCGACGAGCCGGACATCCGGCCGACCCAGCCGCAGGTCCTCGGCGCCCTGGACGCGCTCGTCGACGACACGGACGTACTGATCAACGCGGCCGGCTCGCTCCCCGGCGACCTGCACCGGATGTGGCGGGCGCGGTCGTACGACCAGTACCACCTGGAGTACGGCTACTCGTGCATGGGCTACGAGATACCGGCCGCCATCGGGGTGAAACTCGCGGCGCCGGAGCGGAACGTGTGGGCGCTGGTCGGCGACGGCACGTATCTGATGATGCCGACCGAGATCGTCACCGCCGTGCAGGAGGGGATAGCCATCAAGGTGCTGCTGGTGCAGAACCACGGCTACGCCTCCATCGGCGGACTCTCCGAGTCGGTGGGCGGCGAGCGGTTCGGCACCGCGTACCGCTTCCCGTCGGAGGACGGCACCTTCACGGGTGCCCCGCTCCCCGTCGACCTGGCCGCCAACGCGGCCAGCCTCGGCATGCGCGTCCTGCGCGCGAAGACTGTCCGGGACCTGCGCACGGCACTCGCCGAGGCGCGGGCCGCCGACACTCCCACATGTGTCTACGTGGAGACCGAAACGGCCGACACTGTGTCGGGCCCGCCTCCCGCGCAGGCCTGGTGGGATGTACCTGTGGCCGAGACCGCGACCCGATCCTCCGCGGTCAAGGCACGTGAGCTCTACGAACGGCACGTCTCCACCCGACGCCGCCATCTGTGAAGGAGTAACCGGTCATGACGAAGATCGTCAACCACTGGATCGGCGGCAAGTCCGTCGACGGCACGTCGGGCAACTACGGGCCGGTCACCGACCCGGCCACCGGCGTGGTCACCACGAAGGTCGCGTTCGCGTCGGTCGACGAGGTCGACGCCGCGGTCGCCGCCGCCAAGGACGCGTTCGTGAGCTGGGGCCAGTCGTCGCTGGCCAGGCGCACGGAGATCCTGTTCCGCTTCCGTGCCCTGCTGGACGCGAACCGGGACGCGATCGCCGAGCTGATCACCGCCGAGCACGGCAAGGTGCACAGCGACGCGCTCGGCGAGGTCGCCCGCGGCCTGGAGATCGTCGACCTGGCGTGCGGCATCAACGTGCAGCTGAAGGGCGAGCTGTCCACGCAGGTCGCGTCCCGTGTGGACGTCTCCTCGATCCGCCAGCCCCTGGGCGTGGTCGCGGGTATCACGCCGTTCAACTTCCCGGCGATGGTCCCGATGTGGATGTTCCCGATCGCGATCGCGACCGGCAACACGTTCGTCCTCAAGCCGTCCGAGAAGGACCCGTCCGCGTCGATCAAGCTCGCCGAGCTGCTGGCCGAGGCCGGGCTGCCGGACGGTGTCTTCAACGTGGTCCACGGTGACAAGGTGGCCGTGGACCGGCTCCTGGGGCACCCGGACGTCAAGGCGGTCTCCTTCGTCGGCTCGACGCCGATCGCCCGCTACATCCACACCACCGCCTCCGCCAACCACAAGCGGGTGCAGGCGCTGGGCGGCGCCAAGAACCACATGCTGGTCCTGCCGGACGCGGACCTCGACGCGGCGGCCGACGCGGCCGTCTCCGCCGCCTACGGCTCGGCGGGTGAGCGCTGCATGGCCATCTCGGCCGTGGTCGCCGTCGGGGCGATCGGCGACGAGCTGGTGGAGAAGATCCGCGAGCGCGCCGAGAAGATCAAGATCGGTCCCGGCAACGACCCGTCCTCCGAGATGGGCCCGCTGATCACGGCCGTGCACCGCGACAAGGTGGCCTCCTACGTCTCCGGTGCCGCCGCCGAGGGTGCCGAGGTCGTCCTGGACGGCACCGGCTACACGGTCGAGGGCTTCGAGGACGGCCACTGGATCGGCATCTCGCTCCTCGACAAGGTGCCCACCACCGCCAAGGCCTACCAGGACGAGATCTTCGGCCCGGTGCTGTGCGTCCTGCGCGTGGAGACGTACGAGGAGGGTGTGGCGCTGATCAACTCCTCCCCCTTCGGCAACGGCACCGCGATCTTCACCCGGGACGGCGGCGCCGCCCGCCGCTTCCAGCTGGAGATCGAGGCGGGCATGGTCGGCGTGAACGTGCCGATCCCGGTCCCCGTCGGCTACCACTCCTTCGGTGGCTGGAAGGACTCCCTCTTCGGCGACCACCACATCTACGGCAACGACGGCACGCACTTCTACACCCGCGGCAAGGTCGTCACCACCCGCTGGCCCGACCCGGCCGACGCGCCCGCGGGCGTCGACCTGGGCTTCCCGCGCAACCACTGAGCGTGACCGCTTGACCCTGTCGGGGCCGTCCGGATACCGGACGGCCCCGACTTTTTTTGTCGGCGGTGCTGCGGTTCTCGTTTTCGCGGGATGAAACGGGTGGCTTAAGTTCTTTGCGTTCATGACCTTCGAAACCAAGGTCATGCGGATGACGGTCTTGATGATTGCCCCATCTTGCCGTTCGATCCTAAGAAAGTGATGTGACCCCCGTCGCTTTAAGAGTGCGGAATCCGAAGGTAAACAGCCATTGACGCAATGGTTTTCGTCGGGGTTCCATGCAGCACAGCCCAACCGCCGGAGGCATCCGCCAGAGTCGATCGGAACCGCCGCATGACCGACACGCTCCGCCCTGTCGAGACCGCCGTCGTAGAGGCGTCTGACAGTCCCAAGACGCTCAAGCGCTCCATCGGAGTAGTAGGCGGCACCCTCCTCACCCTCTCCTGCGTCACCCCGGCCTCCACGCTCTTCGTGGTCGTCCCCGACCTGTTCGGCTCCCTCGGGACCGCCACCGCCCTCACGATCGCCATCGGCTCCCTCCTCTGTATCGCCGTGGCCTTCTGTTACTCGGAGTTGGGCACCCTCATCCCCAGCGCGGGCGGCGAGTACGCCATGGTCTCGACGATGGCGGGCCGCCTCGCGGGCTGGCTGGTCTTCGTCCTCTCTCTCCTCGTCGTGATGATCGTGCCGCCGGTGATCGCGATGGGCACGGCCGACTACCTGTCCCCGATCGTCCACCTGGACCCGGCCCTGACCGGCGCCGGCGTGATGCTCCTCGCGACCCTCGCCGGCCTCCTCGACCTGCGTGCGAACGCCTGGATCACCGGCATCTTCCTGGTCCTCGAGGTCATCGCGGCCGGCGTGGTGGCGGTGCTGGGCTTCTCCCACAGCCACCGGGGCGTCGGCAGCCTCACGTCCATGCAGGTGGCGGACACGGGCGGCCACACCACCACGGTCACCGCCATGCTCGTCGTCTCGGGCCTCGCCATCGCCCTCTTCGTCACCCAGGGCTTCTCGACGGCCGTCTACCTCTCCGAGGAGCTGGAGAACCCGCGCCGCAACGTAGCCCGCACGGTCCTCGCCACCCTCGCGATCTCCACGGTGATCATCCTCGTCCCGGTCGTCGCGATCACCATGGGCGCGACCGACCTCAAGTCCCTCACCGGCGGCGACATCAGCTCCATGGTCACCGCCTGGTCGAACTCCGCGGTCGGTACCTTCGTCAGCCTCTGCGTGGCCCTCGCGATCATCAACGCGGGCATCGTCATGGTCATCCAGAACTCCCGCGTGCTGTTCGCCTCGGCCCGCGACAAGGCCTGGCCGGCCCCGGTCAACGGCGCCCTCTCCCGCCTCGGCCGCTTCGGCTCCCCCTGGGTCGCCACCCTCGCCGTCGGCGTTCCCGGCGCCCTGCTCTGCTTCGTCAACCTGGACACCCTGTACGGCGTGACGGGCGTCTCGGTGACCGGCATGTACCTCCTCGTCGCCGTCGCCGCCCTCCTCTCCCGCCGCGGCCACCACAAGCACACCCCGGCCTGGCGCATGCCGCTCTGGCCCGCGATGCCGATCCTCCTCATCGTCGTCCTCGGCTACATCCTCACCCAGCAGGAAACGACCTACCTCCTCTGGACCGGCGGCATCACCGCCGCCGCGACCCTCTACTGGGCCTTCTACCTCCGCCCCCGCAAGGAAACCCACTGGGTCGTCTCGATCCCGGAGGACGCCCAGCCCTGACGGCCGGCGACTGCCGCGCCCCGACAGGGGCGCGGGGAACTGCGCGACCGGCCCCCACCGGCCCGCAAGTACCCACCGTCCGGTCCGGCACCGCCGAAATCCGCCGCTGCGGCTGATCGCCGTTGCGGCGGGATGGGGTGGGGCGGTGATGTTCGGTGGAGCGGCGGTGGGTTGTGAGTGCCGGTGGGAGCAGCCGGCCTCAGGGGCGTGGGAAGCGCCCCCGGCGTCACCCCGGTGTACCGCACCCGAAGTACACGGCAACCCACCCCTACTCCTCGGGGATGGCCCGCTGTTCAGCCCACCGTCGGCATCGGATGTCGGTGCGGGCCCGTACCGTTGAAGCATGGATCTTCGACCCCCCGGCCTACGAGCGCTGCTCGGGCGGCCGCGGCGGCTTCTGGCCGCCGCGGCCGCCGTCGTCGTGCTCGCCGGTGCCGGTACGTGGACGGCCGTCGCCTCCGACGACCCGCCCCCGGTGCACCGGACCGACAAGGTCATGGCAGTGGACGGGGTGCGTCTCGACACCTCGTTCTTCACCACGTCCGGCACCGGCCGACGCCCCGCGGTCCTCCTCGCCCACGGCTTCGGCGGCAGCAAGGACGACATGCGCGCCGAGGCCGAGGACCTCGCCCGCGACGGCTACGCGGTCCTCACCTGGTCCGCCCGCGGCTTCGGCAGGTCCACCGGGAAGATCGGCCTCAACGACCCGAAGGGCGAGGTCGCCGACGTCTCCAGGCTCATCGACTGGCTGGCGAAGCAGCCCCAGGTCCAGCTCGACAAGGCCGGCGACCCGCGCGTCGGCATGGCGGGCGGCTCGTACGGCGGCGCGATCTCCCTCCTCACCGCCGCCTACGACAACCGGGTCGACGCCATCGCCCCCTCCATCACGTACTGGAACCTCGCGGACGCCCTGTTCCCGAACGGCGTCTTCAAGAAGCTCTGGGCCGGGATCTTCTTCAACACCGGCGGCGGCTGCGCCAACTTCCAGCCCGAGCTGTGCGCGATGTACGACCGGGTCGCCGAGTCGGGCAAGCCGGACGCGGCCGCGGTCAAGCTCCTCGAAGAGCGGTCACCGTCGGCCGTCGGCAGCCGCATCAAGGTGCCGACGCTGCTCTTCCAGGGGCAGACCGACTCCCTCTTCACGCTCTCCCAGTCGGACGCCGCGGCGAAGGCCATCAAGGCCAACGGCGCCCCCGTCGACGTCGACTGGATCGCCGGCGGCCACGACGGCGGCGACCTGGAGACCAGCCGTGTCGAGGGACGGGTGACGTCGTGGTTCGACCGGTACCTGAAGGGCGACAAGGCCACCGACACCGGCCCGGCCTTCCGGATCACCCGCACCGGAGGCGTCGACTCCACCGACGGCGCCGCCCAGCTGCGCGGCGCGACCGCCGCCAGTTACCCCGGCCTGGAGAGCGACCGGAAGAACATCGCCCTGAAGGGCGGCACCCAGCGCGTCGCCAACCCGGCCGGCGCCAGCCCGCCCGGCGTCTCCGCCCTGCCGGGCCTCGGCGGCTCCGGCGGCCTCGCCCAGCTCTCCTCCTTCGGCGTCGGCATCTCCCTCGACTTCCCGGGCCAGTACGCCCGCTTCGACTCGGCGCCGATGGCCGACAACGTGCAGATCACCGGCACCCCCACGGCCACCGTCCACCTCACCTCGACCACCGGCGACGCCGTGCTCTTCGGCAAGGTGTACGACGTCGGCCCCGACGGCACCCAGCAGGTGCTGCCCTCCCAGCTGGTCACCCCGATCCGCGTCGAGGGCGCCAAGGCCGGCAAGGACGTCACCCTCACCCTCCCGGCCATCGACCACGAGGTGCAGAAGGGCCACCGGCTGCGCCTGGTCCTCGCCTCCACCGATCTCGGCTACGCCTCCCCGACCGCTCCGGCCACCTACACCGTCTCCCTCCAGAGCCCCCTGAGCGTGCCGACGGCACCCCAGGTGGACACGGCCGCCGCGCCGCTGCCCTCCTGGGTGTGGTGGCTGCCGCTGGCCGGCGCGCTGGCCGCCCTGGCCCTGCTGCTCACCGGCCGCCGCCGCACCGCCGGCCCGGCCCCCGCCCCGGCGCTCGCCGAAGTCCCGCTCCAGATAACGGACCTGAGCAAGCGCTACGCGGGCTCCTCCGACCGGTACGCGGTCCGGGAGCTGTCCTTCCGCGTGGAGAAGGGCCAGGTGCTGGGCCTCCTCGGCCCCAACGGCGCGGGCAAGACCACCACCCTGCGCATGCTGATGGGCCTGATCAAGCCGGACGGCGGCGAGGTCCGGGTCTTCGGCCACGCCATCCGCCCGGGCGCCCCCGTCCTCTCCCGGGTCGGCGCCTTCGTGGAGGGCGCCGGCTTCCTGCCGCACCTGTCCGGCCGGGAGAACCTGGAGCTGTACTGGCAGGCCACAGGGCGCCCGCCCGAGGACGCCCACCTGGACGAGGCCCTGGAGATCGCCGGCCTCGGCGACGCGCTGGCCCGCGCGGTCCGCACCTACTCGCAGGGCATGCGCCAGCGCCTCGCCATCGCCCAGGCCATGCTCGGCCTGCCGGACCTGCTCATCCTCGACGAACCCACCAACGGCCTCGACCCGCCGCAGATCCGCGAGATGCGCGAGGTGATGATCCGTTACGCGGCCGCCGGCCGCACGGTGATCGTCTCCAGCCATCTCCTCGCCGAGGTCGAGCAGTCCTGCACCCACCTCGTGGTGATGGACCGCGGCCGCCTCGTCCAGGCCGGACCGGTCGCCGACATCGTCGGCTCCGGCGACACCGTCCTCGTCGGCACCGGCACTCCCCTGGAGGAGCCGGTGGTGGAGAAGGTGGCCGCGCTGCCCGGCGTGGCATCCGTGACCAGTACGGCCGACGGCCTGCTCGTCCGCATGGAGCCCGGCGGCAGCGCACCGCGCCTGGTCGCCGAACTCGTCCGGCTGGATGTGCCGGTGGCGTCGGTCGGCCCGCACCGCCGTCTGGAAGACGCCTTCCTGACCCTGATCGGAGGTTCCGCATGAACACGCTCACCGAGAAGGCCGCGGTCGCCTCCGGCTACCGGGCGGGCCGCACCCTGCCGCTCCGCGTCGAACTGGTCCGCCAGCTCAAGCGGCGCCGCACGCTGGTGATGGGCGGGATCCTGGCCCTACTGCCCGTCGTGCTGCTGATCGCGTTCGCGATCGGCGGCCAGCCGGGCGCCCAGAACGGCCAGGTCACCCTCCTGGACACGGCCACCGCGTCCGGCGCCAACTTCGCCGCGGTCAACCTGTTCGTGTCGGCCGGCTTCCTGCTGGTCATCCCGGTCGCCCTGTTCTGCGGGGACACGGTCGCCTCGGAGGCCGGCTGGTCCTCCCTGCGCTACCTGCTCGCAGCGCCCGTGCCGAGGGCCCGGCTGCTGTGGTCCAAGCTGGTCGTCGCGCTCGGCCTCAGCCTGGCCGCGATGATCCTGCTGCCGCTGGTCGCCCTGGCCGTCGGCACGGTCGCCTACGGCTGGGGGCCCCTCCAGATCCCCACCGGCGGCGCACTCGACACCACCACCGCCACCCAGCGCCTCGCGGTAGTGATCGTGTACATCTTCCTGTCCCAGCTGGTCACCGCGGGCCTGGCGTTCTGGCTCTCCACGAAGACCGACGCCCCCCTCGGCGCGGTCGGCGGCGCGGTCGGCCTGACCATCGTCGGCAACGTTCTCGACCAGGTGACGGCCCTCGGTGACTGGCGTGACTTCCTGCCCGCGCACTGGCAGTACGCCTGGGCGGACGCCGTACAACCCCACCTGGAGTGGTCCGGCATGATCCAGGGCACGGCGGTCTCGATAACGTACGCCCTGGTGCTGTTCGCCCTGGCCTTCCGGGGTTTCGCCCGCAAGGACATCGTCTCCTAGGTCACCGGACGATCTCCCTCCGGCCTCGAAACCCCTGGTCCGTGGCCACTTCGAGATTCATCCGCAACGCATCGGGGCGCACGTTCCGGCCCCCTGCGCCGTCACAGTCGACGAAAAGTCAGGAAGTCGACTCCGACCGGCACAGGGGGCACACGCGATGAACCGACACCGGACACGACGACAGACGTGCGGGGCACTGCTCGCCCTCACCACCGCGGGCGCCCTGCTGCTGACGGGCTGCGGCGCGGACGAGAACCACGTGAACGGCCCGAAATACACGACCGCCACCCGGGCCCCCGCGCCCTCCCAGGCACAGGGCGACGAGACCGACGCCCCCTCCGACCACCTCTCCACCTTCGCCCTCGACGTCGACACCGCCTCCTACGGCTACGCCCGTCGCACCCTCGCCGACGGCGGCCGCCCCGACCCCTCGACCATCCGGCCCGAGGAATTCGTCAACAGCTTCCGCCAGGACTACCGAACCCCCGAGCACAACGGCTTCACGGTCACCGTCGACGGCGCCCGCACCAGCAAGCCGAACTGGTCCCTCGTCCGCGTGGGCCTCGCCACCCGCCCCGCCGCCGACGACCCCGACGAACACCCCCCGGCCGCCCTCACCTTCGTCATCGACGTCTCCGGCTCCATGGACCAGCCGGGCCGCCTCGACCTCGCCAAGAAGTCCCTGGACACGATGACCGACCGGCTGCGCGACGACGACTCGGTCGCGCTCGTCACCTTCAGCGAACACGCCGAGACGGTCCTGCCGATGACCCGCCTCGGCGGCCACCGCGCCGAGATCCACGACGCGGTCGACGGCCTCGCGGCCCTCTCCTCCACCAACCTCGGCGAGGGCGTCGAGACCGGCTACGCCACCGCCGTCGAGGGCCTGCGCAGGAACGCCACCAACCGCGTCGTCCTCATCTCCGACGGCCTCGCCAACGACGGCGAGACCGACCCGAACGCCATCCTCAAGCGCATCGACGGCGACCGCCGCGCGTACGGCATCACCCTGTTCGGCGTGGGCGTGGGCAGCGACTACGGCGACGCCCTCATGGAACGCCTGGCGGACAAGGGCGACGGCCACACGGTGTACGTCTCCGACACCGCGACCGCCACCGACGTCTTCTGCCGTCAACTCCCGCAGAACATCGACCTGGTGGCCCGCGACGCCAAGGCCCAGGTGGCCTTCGACCCGCACACGGTCGCCGACTTCCGCCTGATCGGCTACCAGGACCGCAAGGTCGCCGACCAGGACTTCCGCGACGACAAGGTGGACGGCGGCGAGATCGGCCCCGGCCACACGGTCACGGCCCTCTACGCGGTCCGCACCATCCCCGGCACGGACGGCCACCTCGCGACCGCCACGGTCCGCTGGCTGGATCCCAACACCCGTTCCCCGCACGAGAACACCGGCTCCATGGAGACCAACGCCCTGCACGACGACGTCTGGTCGGCCTCCCCGCGCTTCCAGGTGACGGCGGTGGCGGCCTACTTCGCGGACGCGCTGGCGGACGGGGAGTACGACATCCCGGGAGCACCGAGCCTCACGAAGCTGCAGTCCCGGGCAGCCACTCTGGCGCGGGTGACCGAAGACAAGGACGTGGCTGCTCTGTCCACAGCGATCAGTGAGGCAGCGCCCCTTTAGGGGCGCGGGGCCCGCACCCGAACCCCAAACCGTCCGAACCCATTGACCTCCCCTTACTTCTGAGTAAGTTGACGCCCCATGAGCGTACGCAGCGACCTCGAACGAGCACGCCGACGTACCGACCTGGCCGACCGGGGCAAGGTCGAGGTCATCAAGGACGAGGCCGGGGTCGTGCGGGAGGCGAGCCGACCGCCTCTCGCCGCCCCGCTCATGACCGGCTCCCTCGCCGACCTCCCCTACACCAACGCGGCCGAGGACCCCCACGCCACGGCGATCCGCCGCACCGACGGTCCGGTCACCGCAGAAGCCTTCGCCGCCCAAGTGGCCTCCGCCGCAAAAGGGTTGATCGCCGCCGGCCTCGCCGCAGGCGACCGCGTCGCCGTGATGTCCCGCACCCGCTACGAGTGGACGGTCCTCGACTTCGCCGTCTGGGCGGCCGGCGGTGTGACCGTCCCGGTCTACCCCACCTCCTCCGCCGACCAGGTGGAGTGGATCGTCAGGGACTCCGGCGCCCGCCACGTCGTCACCGAGACCGCACAGAACACCGCCACCGTCATCACCGGCACGGCCTCCCACCCCCGCCCCCCGCGCGTCTGGGAACTCGACGGCGGCGCGCTCGCCGACCTCACCCTCCTCGGCCAGGAGATCCCGGACGAGGAGGTGACCAAGCGCCGTAGCGGCCTCACCCCCGACACCACGGCCACCGTCTGCTACACCTCCGGCACCACCGGCCGTCCCAAGGGCTGTGTCCTCACCCACGCCAACCTGTACGCCGAGGCCGCCAACACGGTCGAGCTGCTGCACCCCGTCTTCCAGGCGGCCACCGGCCAGACCGCGTCCACCCTGCTGTTCCTCCCGCTCGCCCACATCCTGGGCCGCACGCTCCAGATCGCCTGCCTGCTGGGCCGGATCGAGATGGGCCACTTCCCGAGCGTGAAGCCGGACGAACTCCGGCCCGCGCTACGGGAGTTCCGGCCGACGTTCCTGGTCGGGGTGCCGTACCTCTTCGAGAAGATCCACGACACCGGGCGGGCGACGGCGGAGAAGATCGGGCGTGCCGCGTCCTTCGACCGCGCCGAGCGGATCGGGGTGCGGTTCGCCGCGGCCTGTCTGGAGAAGTCCCTCGGCACGGGGAAGGGCCCCGGCCCAGGTCTGTACGCCGCCTGGGCGCTGTACGACCTGCTGGTCTACCGCCGTATCCGCAAGGAACTCGGTGGCCGGATGCGGTACGCCGTCAGCGGCGGCTCACCGCTCGACCGCGACCTCAACCTGTTCTTCCACGCGGCCGGCATCGTCGTCTACGAGGGCTACGGCCTGACCGAGACCAGCGCGGCCGCCACGATCGTGCCGCCGCTCGCGCCGCGCCCCGGCACGGTGGGGCAGCCGATCCCGGGGACGGCCGTCCGGATCGCCGAGGACGGCGAGGTGCTGATCAAGGGCGCGGTGGTGTTCGGGTCGTACTGGAACAACCCGGCCGCGACCGCCGAAGTGCTGGCGGACGACGGCTGGTTCGGGACCGGCGACCTCGGTGCGCTGGACGCGGACGGGTATCTCACCATCACCGGCCGCAAGAAGGACATCCTGGTCACCTCCGGCGGCAAGAACGTCTCCCCGGCCGTCCTGGAGGACCGGCTGCGCAGCCGGGCGCCCGTCGGCCAGTGCCTGGTGGTCGGCGACAACCGGCCGTTCGTCGCCGCGCTGATCACGCTGGACCCCGAGGCGGTCGCCCACTGGCTGTCCGTAGGGAAGCTGCCGTCGGACACCCCGCTCGCCGAGCTGGTGCGCGACGACCGGATGCGGGCCGAGGTGCAGAAGGCGGTCGACCATGCCAACCAGGCCGTCTCCCGCGCCGAGTCGATCCGTGCCTTCGCCGTGGTGGAGGGCGAGTTCAGCGAGGAGAACGGCCTGCTCACGCCGTCCCTGAAGGTCAAGCGCCACGCGGTGACGGCCCGCTACGCGGCCGAGATAGAGGCGCTGTACCGGAAGTGAGCAAAAGGCGGCGGGCCACCGGAACCTCGCGGGCCGCGTCGAGGAACACCGACCGGTTGTCCTCCAGGTGGTCCCGCA
>NZ_JBEOYD010000018.1:0-198980 GCF_040296885.1 Streptomyces sp. NPDC001980
TGAAGAACCGCTGGAGTCCCGCTACACCAAACCCCGGTCCGTCAGGCACGGCCACTGGCGCGGTGACGGAAGTCATGGCGGGGGCCCGCTTCTCGTTGTCCGGTGGTCGTCGTGGTCGTCGTGGTCGTCGGGATTTCCGGGACGGAGGCCTACCGGAACATGGGGTGCCCGGGGGCTCGGGTGCGATCGGTTGCGGTCCCTGTGGTGCCGGCCCGCTCAGGGGCGTTCATGCCGGCGAGCAGGCGCAGGCGTTCCTCGGAGTCGCTGCCCGGCTGTGCGTGGTAGGTGACCAGGGTGTGCCCGTCGGTGCCCGGCAGCAGCAGCTTCTCGTAGTGCAGTTCCAGCGGGCCGACCTGGGGGTGACGGAGTCGGCTGACGCCGGTGGTCTTGTGCTTGACGTCCTGCCGGGCCCAGAGGGTGCGGAAGCGTTCGCTGCGCAGGGAGAGCTCGCCGACGATCTCGACCAGGCGCGGGTCTTCGATGTCCGCGCCGACGACCGAGCGCAGGTAAGGGACGACCCGGGCGGTCATGTCCTCCCAGTCCTCGTGGAGTTCCCGCATCTCCGGTTCCAGGAACGCGGCCAGGATGCCGTTGCGTCCCGGCGCGTTGAACGGTGAGAGGGCGATGGCGAGGCTGTTGGCGGCCAGGACGTCCATGTACCTGCCGTGGACGTACGCCGGGGTCAGCGGCCAGGAGTCGATGAGCGTGCGGATGCCGTCGCCTACCTTCTCCGGCCTGCGGGGCCGTCTGCGGCGCGGGCTCCTGCGGGTGGCGATCTCCAGCAGGTAGGCCGTCGCCTCCTCGTCCAGTTGCAGGGCTCGGGCGATGCTCCGCAGGACCTGCTCGGAGGGGTTCCTGTCGCGGCCCTGTTCCAGGCGGTTGTAGTAGTCGGAACTGATCCCGGCGAGGAAGGCGACCTCCTCGCGGCGTAGGCCCGGGACGCGCCGGTTGCCCGTGTCCCGGGCGTCGTCGGGCTGGACCAGTTCCCTGCGGGCGCGCAGGTACCGGCCCAGTGCGTTCGCATCTCCGGCGGCTGTCATATTGCCAGCGTACGGACGTGTTCCGGGCCTGTGGGTGGCCCTGCCGGTCCCAGTCTCAGCCCGTCCTGGTGCGTCCCCGAGCGCTCGGCGCAGTCTGACGGTGCAGTACGAGCGACCGGAGGAATGCGCCATATGTCCAAGATCTTCACCACCCCGTTCAACCGCGCCAGCACCGCCTCGGAGGTGGTCGAGGGCGTCGACCTGTCCGGCAGGCGGGCGATCGTCACGGGTGCCAACTCGGGTATCGGCGTCGAGACCGCCCGGGCCCTGGCTGCCCGCGGCGCCGAGGTCACGCTCGCCGTCCGCCGTCCGGAAGCGGGCGAGCAGGTCGCGGCCGACCTGCGCAAGGCCACCGGCAACGACGCGATCCACGTCGCCCGCCTGGACGTGGCCGACCTGGGCTCGGTGCGGGCGTTCACGGCCGCCTGGCAGGGCCCGCTGCACATCCTGATCAACAACGCCGGCATCATGATGCCGCCGGAGCTGGAGCGGGGCATCGCCGGGCACGAGCAGCAGTTCGCCACCAACTACCTGGGGCACTTCGCCCTGACTCTCGGGCTGCACCGCGCTCTCGCCGCCGGCGGCGGGGCGCGCCTGGTCTCGGTCTCCTCCACCGGCCACCTCTACTCGCCCGTGGTCTTCGACGACCTCGACTTCCGTTTCCGCCCGTACGACGCGCTCGCCGCCTACGGCCAGTCCAAGACCGCCGAGGTCCTGCTCGCCGTCGAGGCGCAGCGCCGCTGGTCCGGCGACGGAATCACGGCCAACGCCCTGCACCCCGGTGCCATCGCCACCAACCTCCAGCGCCACACCGGAGGCCTGCGGACCCCCGAGCCCTACCGCAAGACGGTCGGGCAGGGCGCCGCGACCACCGTGTTCCTCGCCGCTTCCCCGCTGGTCGAAGGGGTCGGCGGCCGTTACTTCGAGGACGTCAACGAGGCACCGCTCGTCCACGCCCGGCCCACCGAACCGGGCGTCCCCGGGGTGGCCCCCTACGCGCTGGACCCGGAGAACGCCGAGCGCCTGTGGGAGTTGGCGAGCGACATCGTCCGCTGACCGGCGGAAGCTGACCGGCGGAAGCTGACCGGCGGAAGGCGCCGGTCTGCCGTTTCCCATCCGCACCATCAGGTTCGTTTCCATCCGAACCATCAGCGTCGACGAAAGAACATCGCAATGACGACGACGATACGCGGGGTCGGTTTCATCGGTCTCGGTGACCAGGGCGGGCCCATGGCGGAAGCCATCGGTGAGCGCGGCTTCGCGCTGCACGTGTGGGCGCGGCGCCCGGCAGCGCTCTCGGCGGTGGAGAGGGTCCCGCACACCGTGCACGGCACCGTTGCGGAGCTTGGGGCGTCCGCCGAGCTGGTCGGGCTGTGCCTGCGCGACGACGCGGACATCTGGGATGTGCTGGACGGCCAAGGGCTGCTGGCCGCCATCGCCCCCGGAACGATCACCGTCAACCATGGCACCGGCGACCCCTCCGAGGTGCTCCAGCGAGGTCTGGCCGGCGCCGCCGGCCTCGTCGGCACCGCCCGCGTGGTCGCCCGCGCCCGGCGGCAGGCCGGGGCGCGCGAGGGGGACGCTGGGACCCGTAGTGCTGGGACCCGTGGTGCTGGGACGTTCGCGGGTCCTTGCGCTTCGTGACGCGGCTCAGGCCGCCGGGTGGATGCGTACGGGCAGGGACGCCCAGGAGCGCAGGGTGTTGTTGGGGTGGCGGCGTGGCGCAGCGGTGAGTTCGATGCGGTCGACGCGGCGGGCGAGCGCGGTGAGCAGGGTTTCGGCCTCCAGGCGGGCGACGTGCTGGCCGACGCACTGGTGGATGCCCATGCCGAAGCCGACGTGGCCGGAAGGGTCGCGGGTGAGGTCGAAGCGGTCCGGGTCGGCCCAGCGGGCGGGGTCGCGGTTGGCCGCGCCCAGGAACATGAGGATCTTCGTGCCCTCGGGGACCACGGTGCCGGCGATGGTCACGTCGGTGGTGGCGGTACGGAAGAAGGTCTGCACCGGTGACTGCCAGCGCACCGCCTCGTCGAAGGCGACCCGCGCCGACTCGGGCCGCTCGCGCAGTCGTTGCCACTGCTCGGGATGGGTGGCGAACGCGTACAGGCAGGCCGCGAGTCCGTGCACGGTGGTGTCGACTCCGGCGGTGAGCAGCGAGCGCACCACCAGCGGCGCCTGCTCGTGGGTGAGGTCGCCGCGGTCGGCGGCCGCCCAGATCCGCGCCCCGAATCCGTCCTCGGAAAGCGCAGCGCGGGCGCACTGGGCATTCACCCACGCCGACAGCTCGGCCACCCGGTGCGTGTCGGCCTTCACCAGGTCGTTCGCGGGCCCGAAGGCGTTGAAGGCCATGTTGCCGTACGGCAGCAGGTTCTCCCGGCCTTCGGTGCCGAGGCCCACGGCGTCGGGAAAGACCTGCAACGGGAAGGCACTCGCCAGGTGGGTGAAGGCGTCGAACTCCGTTCCCCTGCCGAGGACTTCATCGACCGTCTCCTCGGCCGCCGTCTGCCACGTCGCGCGCAGGCGGCGCAGCGCGGGCGGGGCCAGGATCTCTCGCAGCACCCGTCGCGGGGCGTCGTGCCGAGGCGGATCGGCCTCGATCAGCAGGCTCGCCGGGCGCCACGGCTTCTCCTGCCGGAAGTTCGCCAGTCCCACCCCGGCCCCCGACTCGAAGTGCTGCCAGTCCACCAGGGCGGCGTGCACCTCCTCGTAGCGGGCCAGAGCGTGGACGTCGTAGCGGGAGAGGTACACCACGGGCCCGGCGGTCCGCAGCTGGTGGTGGAGCTCTTCCGGTTCCTGCAGGACATCGAGGCCGAACGGGTCGGCATCACGGACGGGCGCGGCGGTGGCCGGCTCGGTGGTCTCGGACATGGCGGCTCCTGAGTACGGCTCCTGAGGACGGCTCCTGAGTACGGCTCCTGAGTACGGCTCGTGCCGAGGCGCATCAGAGATCGAGGACCAGGCGGTCGTCGCAGGAGCGGGACACGCACGGGAACATGCAGTCGTTCGCGGCCCTTTGGTGATCGGCGAGGACCGAGTCGCGGTGGTCGGGCCGGCCCTCGAGGACCGGGGTGAGACAGGTGCCGCAGGTGCCCTGCTCGCAGGAGGACAGCACCTCCACCCCGGCCCGGCGCACCGCCTCCAGCACCGAGGTGCCCGGGGCGACGGTGACCACGCGTCCCGTGCGCCGCAGGGCGACCTCGAACGGGGTGTCCCGCACCGGTGCGGCCTGTCCGGCGGCGGCGAACCGCTCGGTGCGCAGTGCGTACGGCGGCCAGTCGGCGCAGGCGGCCGCCACGGCGGCCAGGAGCGGTGCGGGACCGCAGCAGTAGACCTTGGTGTCCGGACGCGGGGTTCCGAGCCAGGAGGCGAGGTCGAGCAGTCCGCAGTCGTCCTGCGGGACGATGTGCACCCGCTCGCCGTACCCGGCCGACAGCTCCCCGGCGAAGGCCATGGACGCCCTCGCGCGTCCGCCGTAGAGCAACTGCCACTCGGTGCCGAGCAGTTCGGCCTGGTGGATCATCGGCAGCAGCGGGGTGATGCCGATGCCACCCGCGATGAACAGGTACTTCTCGGAGGGTGCCAGCGGGAAGTGGTTGCGCGGCCCGCCGACCCCGACCCGGTCGCCCGGGCGCAGCGCGTCGTGCACGAATGCCGAGCCGCCGCGGCCCCGCGGCTCACGCAGGACCGCGATCCGGTAGGTGTACGCGTCCCACCGGTTCCCGCACAGCGAGTAGTGCCGGATCATCCCCTGGGGCAGTACCAGTTCGATGTGGGTACCGGGTGTCCAGTCCGGCAGCCGAGCGCCCGCCGGATGGACGAGGTTCAGGGCGACCACGCCCTCGGCCACTTCCTCCTTGCCGGCGATCTCCAGCATCACGACCACGTCGTCGCCTCCCGTTCTTGGGCTGCAGGAAGGATGCGCGCGGCCATCCGGGAGGCGCGACGGCCTTCTCACTCAATGAGAGACGAAGGCGGGAGCCCTTCAGCCGTGCGGTCCGTGGGCACCCTGGGCCGCCAGGGCCCGGGAGATGCCGCGCGCCGCGGTGCGCACCACCGGCACGACGGATGCCGCCCCGTCGTCGTGGGGGACGACCACCGACAGGGCGGCCACCACGCCACCCCGGCTGTCGCGTACGGGCGCCGCTACGCCGAGGGCGTCCTGGTGGAAGTACCCCGGGCAGTAGGCGTACCCCTGCTGCCGGACGGCGGCGAGCGTGGCACGCAGTGCGGTGGCCGTGGTGATGGTGTGGGGTGTGTAGGCGTGCAGCGGCCCGGTGAGGATGCGTTCCTGCAGGTCGACGGGTCCGTGGGCGAGCAGCACCAGCCCGCTGGAGGACGCGTGCAGCGGCAGCCGGCCCGCGACGCGCGTGTAGTTGATGACGGCTCCCGGCGCGGTGAGCCGTTCCAGGAACAGGACCTCGTCGCCCTCCAGCACCCCGATCTGGACGTGGTTGCCCACCACGTCGTGCACGCCCTCCATGATCGGCATCGCCGCGTCCCGCAGCGACAGGGTGGGCGAGGCCCGTGTCCCCAGCTCCCACAGCCGGACGCCGATCCGGACCCGGCGGTCCGCGTCCCGCGCGAGGAACCCGTGCGACACCAACTCGGCCACCAGCCGCGAAGCGGTCGCCAAGTGCAGTCCCGTGCGCCGGGAGATCTCGGAGACGGTGAGAGCCGGCGCGTCCGGCGTGAACGCCTCGAAGATCCGCACCGCCCGCGACAGGACCGACTCACCCGTAGGTGTCCTCACCGGACCAGGATCGGCCTCCTGACCGCGTGGGTCCACGGGTGTGCACCTGTTCGGCAGGTGCGCCGGCCGACCGCCGGGAGCGGGGCGCTCCCGGTGGCGCGCCGGGACCGGCCCGGCGGTCCACCAGGTCGTCGGGGCCCGGCGGGCGTCGAGCTGAGCGCGGCTCACTCCCGTACCCCCGCGAGTTCCGCCGCACCCCGTCGCAGGGCGGGCCACGCGGTGGCGACGGCGGCGGTCGCGGCGAGGATCGCGCAGGCTCCGGCGGTCGCACCCATGGCCGTCCACGGCAGCCGGACCGGGACCGGCGCCGACAGCAGGCGCAAGGCCCGCCACATTCCCGCCAGTTCGAGCACCGCGACCAGCAGCCCCAGCAGCGCCCCGACCACGACCACCGTCAGCGCCTCGGCGCCGACCAGCCGCAGCACCTGCCCCCGGGTGGCCCCGGCCAGCCGCAGCGCGGCCAGCTCGCGCACCCGGTCGGCGGTCGCCATCACCATGGTGTTGACCAGGGAGATCCCGGTGTAGACGAGTGCGATGCCGAGGACCAGGAGGAAGCCGAGCCGGGTGGTCCGGTCGGTCTGCGGGTGGGTCGCCGCGACCCACTGGTCCGCGGTGAGCACTCGTCCGCCGCTCGCCCGGACCGCCTTCCGCAGTCCGGCGGCCACCCCGTCCGCGTCCGCGCCGTCCCGCAGGGCCACGTCGACCCGGTCGACGGCCGCGCCCGAGGCGTTGGCCGGGGTGACGTACACGCCGTTGTCGCCGGTGCCCGTCCGCAGCACGGCCGCGATGCGCAACGTCTTCCGGGTGCCGTCGCCCAGCCACACCCGGACCCGCTGCCCGACGGTGTGCCGCTCCCACTCCTCGTTGACGATGATCGAACCGTCGTCGAGGCCGGTGGTCCGGCCGGAGGCGAGCGGGAGGCGGGCGGTGGCCGCCAGCGCGGCCGGATCGGCGGCCCGGGCGTCGGACCTGATCAGGGCGACCCCGTCCTCCAGCACGTACACCGCGCTCGCCGCGCTCGCCGACACCTCGGCGCCGGGCACCGCGCGCACCGCGCGGAGCGTCGCCTCGTCGAACCCGGCGCTGTCCGGGGGCGTGACGACGAAGGCCGCGGTGGTCCGGTCGCGGGTCTCGGCGGCCCGGGCCGCGTTCAGGTTCGCGGTGGCACCGAGCAGCGAGCCGGCGAGGGCGACGGTCACCAGCACGGGCGCCGCGACGGCCGCCGTACGACGTACCCCGGCGGCCGCGTGCTCGCGCACCAGCAGCCCCGTGGCGCCGGGGAGCCGGGCCGGGACCCCGGTGAGCAGCCGGACCAACGGACGGACCAGGACGGGCGAGAGCAGGGCGACCGCCGTGATCAGCACCATCGGCCGGCTCACATAGGTCTTGCGGTGCAGCAGGTCGCCGGGGGCGTCGAGGGCCTGCAGCACGGCCGCCGTCAGCAACAGGCCCGCACCGCACAGCAGGCGCCCCCGGGCCATCGGCCCGCTGTCCACGTCCGCCTCGCGCAACGCCTCCGTCGGCCCGGTCCGGCCCGCCCGCCAGGCCGCGGCGGCCGCGCCCAGCAGGGCGACGAGCAGACCGGCCGAGAAGGCCGCGCCGTACGGCCAGGTGGGGCCGCCGATCCGGAACCAGCCCGGAGCGAGTCCGCCGTCGACGGTCCAGCGGGCGAGGCGGGGTGCGCCGTACCTGCCGAGCACGCAGCCCACCGCCGAGGCGAGCGCCCCGACCAGCAGGGCCTCGGCCAGCACCGTCCTGCGGAGCTGCCCGGGTGTCGCCCCGGCGGTGCGCAGCAGGCCGAACTCGCGGCGGCGCTGGGCGACCGCGAAGGCGAAGGTGGACGCTACCACGAAGACCGACACGAAGGCGGTGACCCCGCCGGCGGTGCCGAACAGGGCGTTCAGCGCGGTCAGCGCCTCGCGGTCGCGGTCCGGGTCCGGGTCGGCGAGACGCCGGCCGTCGCCGGTGAGGACCTGCACGCCCGGGACGCCCCGCACCGCGTTCCGTACGGCCGCCGGTCGCGCGGTCACGACCAACTGGGTGCTGCGGGGCGCCAGTCGTGCCGCCCGCGCGTCGGTGTAGAAGACGGCGTGCTCGAAGCCGCGGTCGGCGACGGTGCCGACGACGGTGACGCTGCCGTGGTCCGTGCGGAGGGTGCGGCCGGGCTGCGCCCAGCTCCCGGTGACGACGACCTCGCGGGCGGTGCGCGGCGCGCGGCCCGAGGTGATCTCGTACGGCGCGAAGGCGGCGACCGGCCAGGGGTGCCCGACGAGATCGCCGGGTCCGTTCTCCGCCCGCACGGCGAAGGTGCGGTCGAAGGTGACCTTGCCGAGCCTCTCCAACTCGGCGACGGCGGTGGCGGGTACGGCACGCGGCTGGGCGAGCTGCTGGGTGCGGGTGCCGATCGGGGTGGCGACCCGCAGGGTGTCGGCACCCTTGACGACGACCGGGGCGGCGGCGAACCGCTCCGGGGCGCGCCGCGGCGCGTCCAGCGAGGAGGCGAGCGCCAGGCCCATCACGGTGAGCAGGGCCACGCCCAGCGCGAGGGCGACGAAGCTGCCGACGAAGGTGACCCGGCGGGCGCGCAGGGTGTGCAAGGCGACGCTCAGCACGGCTGGGCCTGCGGCTTGGACGGGTCGTCCTTCAGCGGGGACGGCTGGATCTGCGGCTTGGACGGGTCGGCTTCCAGTGCGGACGGCTGGGCCTGCGGCCTGGACGGGTCGTCCTTCAGCGGGGACGGCTGGGGCTGCGGCCTGGACGGCAGGGCCTCCAGCCCGGTCAGGCGTGTGGCGATGTCGGCGGCGGGTGCGCCGGTCAGTTCGCCGCTCACCCGGCCGTCGACGAGAAAGACGACGCGGTCGGCGTAGGAGGCGGCGACCGGGTCGTGGGTGACCATGACGGTCGTCCGGTCCTCGTCGTCCACCATGGCGCGCAGCAGTGTCAGCACCGTGTGGCCGGCCTGCGAGTCCAGGGCGCCGGTCGGCTCGTCGCCGAACAGGATGTCGGGGCGGGTGATCAGGGCGCGGGCCAGCGCGACGCGCTGCTGCTGCCCGCCGGACAGCTCGCTCGGCCGGTGCCGTGCGCGGTCGGCGAGTCCGACCCGGTCGAGGACCTCGCGGACCCGAGCCCTCGGGGGACGGCGCCCCGCCAGCCGCAGCGGCAGCGCCACGTTCTGCTCGGCGGTGAGCGAGGGCAGCAGGTTGAACGCCTGGAAGACGAAGCCGACGCGCTCCCGGCGCAGCAGGGTCAGCTTCGTCTCGCTCAGCCCGGTCAGCTCGGTCCCGCCCAGCAGGACGGACCCGGAAGTCGGCCGGTCGAGGCCCGCCGCACACTGCAGCAGGGTCGACTTGCCGGAGCCGGACGGCCCCATGACGGCGGTGAAGGTTCCCCTCGGAAAGTCCAGGGAGACCTCGTCGAGCGCGGTGACGGCGCGGTCGCCGGAGCCGTGACGTCTGCTGACGGAACGCAGGTTGATGGCGTCCATGGGTCCTCACGTGTCGGTTCGATCGATGGCGGTACGGCCACGAAACCGTTCGGGGGCGGGGCGGCGCAGTGCGGCAGGACCGAGAGCCGGGGTAGGGCCAGGCATACCCCTGCTCCGGCGGCTGGACGGATGGCCGCGTCCCCCGCCCGCCGCCTACGGTGACCGGATGCAGCCCCGTCCCCGCAGCGTCTGGCAGGCCATGGCCGGGCCCGGCTTCCTGATCTCCTCCTGGCCCTGGCGGGCCGCCGGTTACCTGCTGACCGGCGCGGTGACCGGAGCCGTACTCCTGGTGGGACTGGTGGCCGCGGTCACGGTCGGCGCGGTGCTCGCCGTCGTACTCGTCGGGCTGCCGCTGCTGCTCCTCACGGCGCTCGCGGGCCTTCCGGTGGCCTCGCTCGAACGGCGCCGGCTGCGGCTGGTCGACCGGGAGCGGGTGTACGACCCCCATGTCCGGCCGTCCGCCCCGGGACTGCGGGCGTGGCTCGCGACCCGGCTGCGGGAGCGGGCGACCTGGCGCGAGCTCGGCCATGCGCTGCTGTTCGCGGGCCTGTTGTGGCCGGTGGACGCGCTCGCCGTGACGCTCGCGCTGCTCTGCCCGCTGTCGATGGCCGCCACCCCGCTGCTGCTGGCCACGGTCGGCGACGGCCGGGAGACGAAGGTGCTGAAGGCGTGGACGGTCACCGGCTGGCCGGGCGCCTTCGGCATCGCGCTGGCCGGGGTGCTGCTGCTGGCTCTCGGCGGCTATGCGCTGGGTGTGGCGGCCGGTGCGCGGGCCGGTCTCGCCCGGCTGCTGATCGCGCCGCGCGAGGCCGAGTTGGGGGACAGGGTCGTCGAACTGGCGCGGTCCCGGGCGCGGTTGGTGGACGCCTTCGAGGCGGAACGGCGGCGCATCGAGCGCGATCTGCACGACGGGGCCCAACAGCGCCTGGTCGCCCTGTCGATGACCCTGGGCCTGGCCCGCCTGGACGCCCCGCCGGGACCGCTCGCCGACCAGCTCGCCAAGGCCCAGCGGGAGGCGGGTGAGGCGCTCGCCGAGCTGCGGGAGATCGTGCACGGGATCCATCCGAAGGTGCTGGCCGACCATGGCCTGGAGGCGGCGGTGGCGGATGCGGCGGATCGGACGGCCGTTCCTGTGGACGTCGGATTCCGGCTGCCCGGGCGGCTGCCGGAGGCGGTCGAGGCGGCCGCGTACTTCGTGGTGCGGGAGGCGCTCGCCAACGTCGACCGGCACAGTGGTGCGGGCCGCGCCGAGGTGACCGGCGGGCACCGGGACGGCCGGCTGCACCTGGAGGTGCGCGACGACGGCCGCGGCGGCGCGGACGCCGGGGCGGGCAGCGGCCTCACCGGACTGGCGGACCGGGTGTCCGTCCTCGATGGCAGACTCTCCCTGTCCAGCCCGCCGGGCGGACCGACCCTGCTGCGTGTGGAGTTGCCGTGCGAGCCGATCGACCTCTGCGCGTAGTCCTGGCCGAGGACGGCGTCCTGCTGCGGGAGGGGATCGCGGGGCTGCTGGGCCGGTTCGGTCATGAGGTGGTCGCCGCGGTGGGGGACGCGGAGGCGCTGGTCGCGGCGGTCGAGGAACACGCGCCCGACGTCGTCGTGACGGACGTGCGGATGCCGCCGGGCTTCCAGGACGAGGGCCTGCACGCGGCGGTGCGGCTGCGCGCGGCCCGGCCGACGCTGCCGATCCTGGTCCTCAGCCAGTACGTGCAGCGCAGTTACGTCGCCGAACTCCTCGACTCCGGGGACGGATCGGGCGTCGGGTACCTGCTCAAGGACCGGGTGGGGCAGGTGGCGGAGTTCGTCGCGGCGTTGGGGGAGGTGGCCGACGGGGGGACGGTGGTCGACCCCGAGGTGGTACGGCAACTGCTGCGCCGGCGCCGGGATCCGCTGGAGCGGCTGTCACCGCGGGAGCGGGAGGTGCTCGCGCTGGTCGCCGAGGGGAAGTCGAACGGGGCGATCGCGAGAGAGCTGGTGGTCTCGGAGGCGGCGGTGGGGAAGCACATCGGGGGGATCCTGACGAAGCTGGACCTGCCGCCGGCGGAGGATTCGCACCGGCGGGTGCTGGCTGTGCTGGCGTATTTGAGGGCGTGACCTCTTTTCAGGGGCCTTGTTCAGAGGCCTTGTCCAGGAGCCTTGTTCAGGGTGCTCCGTGGTGTTTTCGGCTGCGGGTGCGTCGTGGTTGCTCGCGCAGTTCCCCGCGCCCCTGTTGAGGTGGGACCAGTGGACCCACCTTCTTGGGGGCGCGGGGAACTGCGCGAACCGCCCCCACCCGCCCACGGACGGACCACGGCGTAGCCCCCCCAAACCACCCCGAAGTTATCCACAGGGTCTGACGGCTTTCGGCCCCCACCTGTACCGTCTCCACGAGTTGATGTTCGTGCGTGTGCGTGCGTGGAGTACGGGGGAGGCGGTCGACGTGACCGGAGTGGAAGAGCCGACGGCGGTCGGCGGGCGCAAGCTGCCCGCGCCGAAGGGCTTTGCGCAGTGGCCTTCGCAGGGCTCCCCCAAGGAGGAGGGCAAGGCGCTGCGTTCGGCGGTGCCGCGCCGCAGCCATGACGCCCTGGATCTGGACGGCTCCCGTCCCGACGCGGTCCGCGCGGTCGAGGAGTCCAACCGGGACCGCATCCCGGAGCTGATCCCGATAAGGGTCGGCAGGATGGCGGCAAGCCCGTTCGCGTTCCTGCGCGGCTCGGCCGGCCTGATGGCGCACGACCTGGCCCGCACCCCGATGACCCGGATCGCCACCCAGATCTGCGGCGACGCCCACGCGGCCAACTTCGGCCTGTACGGCGACCCGCGCGGCGACCTCGTCATCGACCTGAACGACTTCGACGAGACGGTGCTCGGCCCCTGGGAGTGGGACCTCAAGCGGCTCGCCGCCTCCCTGGTGCTGGCCGGCCGGGGGGCGGGCGCCGACGAGGACATGTGCCGCAAGGCGGCGGGCGACGCGGCCGGCGCCTACCGCCGCACCATGCGCCTGCTGGCCAAGCTCCCGGTGCTGGACGCGTGGAACGCGATCGCGGACGAGGAGCTGGTCTCCCACTCCGACGCCCACGACATGATCGGCACCCTGCGCCGGGTCTCGGAGAAGGCCCGCGCCAACACCAGCGGCCGGTTCGCGGCCCGCTCCACCGAGCCCACCGAGGACGGCGGCCGCCGCTTCGTGGACGCCGTGCCGGTGCTGCGCCGGGTCCCGGACGCGGAGGCGGAGGCGGTCACCGCCGCCCTGGAGCACTACGTGACCACGCTCTCCGAGGACCGTCACCCGCTGCTCGCCCGGCACACCCCGCACGACGTCGCCTTCCGGATCGTCGGCACCGGCAGCGTCGGCACCCGCTCCTACGTCGTCCTCCTCCTCGACCACCGCGGCGAGCCGCTGATCCTCCAGGTCAAGGAGGCCCGCCCGTCCGCGCTCGTCCCCCATCTCGCCACGGCCGGCTTCGAGACGCCGGCCGTGGACCACGAGGGCCGCCGGGTGGTACTCGGCCAGAAGCGGATGCAGGTGGTCAGCGACATCCTGCTCGGCTGGACCACGGTGGACGGCCGCCCGTTCCAGGTCCGCCAGTTCCGCAACCGCAAGGGCAGCGTCGACCCGGCCGCCCTGTCCCCCGACCAGATCGACGACTACGGCCGGATGACCGGCGCCCTGCTGGCCCGCGCCCACTCGCACAGCGCCGACCCGCGCCTGATCGCCGGCTACTGCGGCAAGAACGAGGAGCTGGACGAGGCGATCGCCGCGTTCGCGGTGACCTACGCCGACCGCACGGAGGCGGACCACGAGGAACTGGTGACCGCGGTGCGGGCGGGACGGATAGCGGCGGAGCTCGGGGTGTGATCCGCGTGATCTCCGGCTTCCGGCCTCCGGTATCCCGAGAGGTGCTGACGTGAAGTACGTCGAAATAGACGAGGGCGCGGCCGCGGTCTCCATCGACCCCGGCCCCTACCTGGCGCGGCTGCCGGAACTGGCCGCCGGCCTGCCGCCCGGCGCCCGCGCCTTCGCCACCGACCCGCGCCACTACGAGTTCGGCGGCCGCCGCTGTGTGAAGGACCTGCGCCCGCTGGACATGCGCCGCACGGCCCCCGCCGACATGGAGATCCGCTTCCGCCACAACTGCTTCAAGCACGACGAGGACCTGATCGTCCGCTACGCGGGAGTCTCCCGCTTCCAGACGGACATCCTGGGCGCCTGCGACCTCACCTCGCTCGGCGAGGTGATCCTCGACGAGATCCTCCCGCACCCCGGCGGCTGCACCCACGAGCTGGCCTGCCGCCCCGGCACCCTCGTCGTGGCCTGCACCGATCTGGTCGCCGAGTGGGTCCTGGCCACCGCCGACGGCGACAGGCCCTAGGCTGGTCGGGTGACGACCCCGGAAGCTGAGCAGTCCCAGGCACCGCGGCCCGAGGAACGGCTGGAGCAGGCCGTGCGGGCCGCCGAGCAGGCGTTGATCGAGTACGAGATCGCGGTCGAGACGTTCCGCGTCGAGGTGGAGAACTTCTCCCGCCTGCACGAACAGAAACTCGGCCCCCTCTACCTCCGCATCGAGGAGCTGGACGCGCGGATCGCCGAGGCGAAGGCCGCCCGTACCGGCGACCCCGAGGACATCCGCGCCGCCGAGGAGGCCCGGGCCCGGGTCCTGCCCATCCCCGGTGTCGAGGAGCTGCTGAACGGCTGGATGGACGGTGACGGCCTGTTTCCGGAAGCCGTCGCGATGCTCACCGAGCAGGAGGTCCGGCCTCCGCAGCGGGTCCGCCCCAGCGAGGAGGCCCGCCGGCTCTACCGCGAGCTGGCCCGCAAGGCCCATCCCGACCTGGTGCAGGACGAGGCCGAGCAGGCGCGGCGCGAGGAGTTCCTCAGCCGGGTCAACGCGGCCTACGCCCGCGGCGACGAGGCCCTGCTGCGCGAGCTGGCCGAGGAGTGGGCGGCCGGCCCCGTCCCGCCGGAGCGCAGGCCGAGCCGGGCCGAGGAGCTGTACGCCCGTCTGGAATGGCTCTCCGAGCGCAAGGAACTGCTCGGCCTGGTCGCCAAGGAGCTGGAGAACGGCCCCATCGCCGGCCTGCTCCGGCTGGCCCCGGACGACCCCGACGGCCTCCTCGACGAGATCGCCGAGCGGCTCCGGAAGGACGTGACCGAACGCGAGGCGGAACTGGCGGCCCTGCTGACCCAGGAGTAGCCCTCCGCCGCGGTCGGGTAGCGTCGGGGACATGAACTTCGCAGCGCGTGTGCCCACGGTCGAGGTCGCGGACCTCAAGGACGGCGACTTCCTGCTGGACGTCCGCGAGGACGACGAGTGGCAGGCGGGCCATGCGGCCGGTGCCCTGCACATCCCGATCAGCGACTTCGTGGCCCGCTACGGCGAACTCACCGAGGCGGCCCCGCAGGACGCCCGCGTCCACGTCATCTGCCGCTCCGGCGGCCGCTCGGCCCAGGTCACGATGTACCTGGTCCAGCAGGGCATCGACGCCGTGAACGTGGACGGCGGCATGCAGGTGTGGCAGGCAGCGGGCCGCGAGGTCGTCACGGACGGGGGAGAACCGGGCTTCGTCGTCTGAGGGGAACCTGATGGCGCCGGCGCTGGAGAGCCCCTTCAGGGGCGCGGGGCTGTATTCGATATGCGGCTTCCGCCGCGTGGGCGCGACCAGCCCCGTCCGGCCCGCAGGTCACCTACGACCGAACGCCCCCTTCCCCATCCACTACCCCAGCGGATGCGCAGCGAGCAGATCCCCCAACGCCTCCTCGTGAACCCCGGCGCCCCCGAGCGCCAGCTCGATCTGCTTCGCCCACGCGTGATACCGGTGCAGCACATACTCGGTGTCGGCCCCGAACCCGCCGTGCAGATGCTGCGCGGTCTGCACCACCCGCCGCACCCCCTCGGCCGCCCAGATCTTCGCCACCGCCACGTCCCCGGCCGTCGGCAGCGCCCCGGCCGCCGCCGACGCGATCCGCCACGCCGCCTGCCACAGCGTCGCCTCCATGGCCCGCAGGTCGATGTACCGGTCGGCGGCCTGCACGGCCACCGCCTGGAACGTGGCGATGGGATACCCGAACTGCTCCCGCTTCCCGGCGTACTCGCCGGTCATCCGCAGCACCCGCTCACCCACCCCGAGCGCCAGCGCACACGTCCCGGTCAGCAGCAGCTCCCGCAGCCACTCCCAGGCCCCCTCCGCCGTCACCACGTCCCGCTCCGCGACCCGCGCCGACTCCAGCCGCAGCTCCCCGAGCCGTTCCCCGCTGGTCGACACCTGCTCGGCGACCGTGACCCCGGCCGCAGCCCCCTCGCCGCCCGGCGCCACCAGCGCCAGCACGCTCCGGTCCGCCTCGGTGCGCGCCGGTACGACGACGAGATCGGCGTCGTACGCCCACGGCACCGCCGTCTGCACCCCGTCCAGCACCCACTTGTCACCGTCCCGCCGGGCGGTCACCGCCAGCTCGGCCGGGTCGTGCCCGGTGCGCCCGCTCGCGGCGACGGTCAGCACCGGCTCGCCCCGCCCCGCCCGCGCCGCCAGCCGGTCCCGCAACTCCGCCGTCCCGTACCTCTGCACGGCCGCCAGGGCCGCGCTGTGCTCCAGCAACGGCACCCTCGCCAGCACCTTCGCCGACTCCCGCAGCACCAGACACAGCGCGATGGCGTCCAGACCGGCGCCGCCGTACTCCTCGCCCAGCAGCAGGCTCAGCAGATCCGCGCCCGCCAGCCTGTCCCACAGTTCCCGGTCGAAGCCCTCGGCCACGGCGCCGGTGGTCAGCGCCGGGCTCGGCACCGCGTCCGGTGCCACCCCGGCGAACACCCCCCGTGCAGCCTCGGCCGCCGCCAACTGCTCCTCGGTGAAGGTGAAGTCCACGGTCCTGTCCTCCCGGCGGGTCCCCGCTGATCTGACGGTCCGTCAAGATAGAACAGGTTCTAGAAGAAGGGAACCCAAAACCCCTGCGATCACCAGCTCTTCCCGTCATAGGCTGACGGCCGTTGTCCGCCGATGGGGGACGGACAGACGAGGGAGGACACATGGGGATCCGCAGCCTGACCCGTACCGAGGCCGAGTACCGGGCCGCACTGATCGCGGTCGAGCGGTACGACGTCGACATCGACCTCACCGCACTCCCGGACGGACCGGAGATCCGCTGCGTCTCCACGGTCACCTTCAGCTGCTCCGAGCCGGGCGCGGAGACCTTCGTCGACTGCGCGGCCGAGGTCCGCTCCGCCACCCTGAACGGCAGCCCTCTCACCCCCTCCGGTGACGGCCGGATCCCGCTGCCCGGCCTGGCCGCGCACAACGTGCTGCGCGTCGAGAGCGTCCAGGCCGACACCGCCGCCGGCCAGGGCGTGCACAAGGCCACCGACCCCGCCGACGGCGAGGTGTACGTGTGGACGAGCTTCGAACCCGACGAGGCCCGTTTCGTCTGGGCCTGCTTCGACCAGCCCGACCTCAAGGCCCCGCACGCCTTCACCGTCACGGCCCCGGCCGCCTGGACCGTCCTCAGCAACTCCGGTGACCCGCGGATCGAGGAGCAGGGCGCGGCCCGCCGCTGGAGCTTCCCGGACACCCCGCCGCTGTCCGTGTACAACACCGTCGTCAACGCCGGCCCCTTCCACGGGATCCGTCGCGAGGCCGACGGCCACGACCTCGGGATCTACGCACGCCGCTCGCTCGCCGAGGTCCTGGAACGCGACGCCGACGAGATCTTCACCCTCACCCGGCAGGGCCTCGCCTTCTACGCGGAGGCCTTCGCGATGCCGTTCCCGCAGCGCACGTACGACCAGGTCTTCATGCCCGAGTTCGGCGGCGCGATGGAGAACTACGGCTGCGTGACCTGGTCGGACGCCTTCCTGCGGCGGGCCGAGCCGACACCCGCCGAGCGCGAGCTGCTCGCGGTGGTGCTGCTGCACGAGATGGCGCACATGTGGTTCGGCAACATCGTCACCATGCGCTGGTGGGACGACCTCTGGCTGAACGAGGCCTTCGCCGAGTTCGCCTGCCACTGGGCCGCCGAGGGCGCCACCCGCTACACCGACGCCTGGGCGGGCCACCTCCTCAGCGGCAAGGTCAGGGCGTACCTCTCCGACCAGGGCCCGGTCTCGCACCCGATCCACCAGCCCATCCACGACGTCGCCCAGGCCGCGTCGATCTTCGACAACATCACCTACCCCAAGGGCGCCTCCGTCCTCCTCCAGCTGATGACCTACGTCGGAGAGGACCGCTTCCGCACCGGCATGGCCGCCTACTTCGCCCGTCACGCCTGGGGCACCACCACCCTCCAGGACCTGATCGACGCCCTCGCCGAGGCCAGCGGCCGCGACCTGACCGGCTGGCGCAAGGCCTGGCTGGAGAGCGCCGGCTCCGACCGCTTCACCCTGGAGCGCGACGGCGACACCGTCACCCTGCTCGCCGACGGCAACCCGCGCCCCCAGGTCCTCGCGGTCGGCGCGTACGACCGCGCCGGCGACGCCCTGGAACGCGCCGCGCTGGTCCGCGTCGAGGTCACCGAGGCCCGCACCCCGGTCACCGGCCTTCCCGCCACGTCCGACCTCCTCCTCGTCAACGACGACGACCTCACCTTCGCCACCACCCGCCCGGACCCCACCGCCCGGGACACCCTCTTCCGCGCGGCGGCTCAGCTGCCCACGGCGATCTCCCGGGGCGTGGCCGCCGCCACCGTCTGGGACATGCTCACGGCCGGTGAGGCCACGGCGGCCGAGGCCGGCCGCTGCCTCACCGCGGTCCTCGCCGCCGAGACGTCCGACGCCGTGATCGAGCCCTACCTCACGCTCGCCACCACCATCGCCGAACTCTGGGCCCCGCCCGCCGAACGCCCCGCGCTGACCGAGGCCGTGGCCGCGGCCTGCCGTCGGCTCGCCGCCGACCCGGGCCGCCGCCAGGTCGCCCTGCGCGGCCTCGCCCGCACCGCGACCGGTGCCGAGGACCTGGCCTGGCTCCGCGAACAGGCCGGCGACGACGTCGACCTGCGCTGGCGCGCCCTCGTCCGCGAGGCCGAACTCGGCGGCGACGTCACCGGCGAGTCCGCCGCCCTGCTCGAACGCGACGCCGACCCCGACGCCTGGGTCCGCGCCCTCACCGTCCGGGCCGCCCTCCCCGACCCGGCCGCGAAGGCCGAGGTCTGGCAGCGGCTGGTCGTGGACCGCGAGGTGCCCGTCGCGTCGGTCTCCCCGGTGGCGGCCGCCTTCTGGCGCCCCGGCCAGGACGCCCTGCTCGCCCCCTACACCGAGCGCTACCTGGCCGCGATCCCCGAACTGCACCAGGGCGGCATGATCCCGGCGATGACCTACACCTCCCACCTCTTCCCGCCGTACGCCATCGATGCCGTGTACATCGAGAGGGTCCGTCGGGCGGCCGGGGAAGCGCCCCCCGTGGTCCGCAAGACCCTCCTGGAACGCGCGGACGCCGTCCACCGCATGCTCCGCGCCCGGGGCGCGAACGACTGATCCCGGGCGGGGAAGCCTGGCTGGGGCAGGCCGGCCGGGGTCCCGTCCGATCGCTCGGCCCCGTCCGATCGTTCGGTTCCGGCCGATCCCATGGTCGCCGGGCCCGTACCGACGATCAACCCCTGTGGAAAACCTCGGCCGCGACCTGTGGAAAACTCGCGGAAGCGTGGTCGGTGGGCGGGCTCGGACGCCGTATGACCTGGGGTGATCTCGGACGGCGGGCACCGGTGCCCCGGATCGGAAGGGCCGACGGCCGTGCCCGGAGTGGCGATGGCCACGCCGTCGGGCTGGTCCCCGGGGCTGCGCCCGGTGGCCGGTGCTGAGTACCGTTCCGTGCGAGTGCCGGGCAGCGGCACACCGGGCGGCGCCGGATCGGCGGCCGCCCGGACGACGCGGCGGAATCGGGGAACGGGGCGGCATGGACGACGCGTACGACGAGGGCGTGGACGCCCGGCACGGGCCGGACGCCCCGAGCGGGACGCGTGCGGAGCCGGAGCCCGCCCCACCGGCCCGTCCGGCCCCTCCGGAGCAGCCGCCACCCGGCCCACCGGCCCCGCCGGCGGATTCCCTCGCTCCCTCTCGTACCGGCGTCGCCGCCTTGTCCCCCCGCTACCAGGTCGGTGCGGCCCTCGCCGTCGCCCTGGTAGCGGTCGCCGCCTGCGTGCACCTCGGGATGGTGTTCCTGAGCCTGGCACCGGCGAACACGGTGACCAAGCAGCACGGCAAGGCGATCGAGGACTGGGTGTACCCGGAGTTCGAACAGAACTGGAAGCTCTTCGCGCCGAACCCGCTGCAGCAGAACATCGCCGTGCAGGTACGCGCCGACGTGCTGATGCCGGACGGCACCACGACCACCACCGGCTGGAACGACCTGTCCGCACAGGACGGCAGGGCCATCGACGGCAGCCTGGTGCCCAGCCACACCGTGCAGAACGAGCTGCGCCGGGCCTGGGACTTCTTCACCTCCACGCACGGCACCGACAACCGCCCGATCGGCCTGCGCGGCTCCCTGTCCGAGCAGTACCTGCGCCGGATCGTCGTGATGCGCATGTACAAGGGGGACGCCACGAGCCAGAAGGGCACCATCGAGCGCGTGCAGGTCCGCTCCAGCACCACCAACGTGACCCCGCCGGACTGGAGCGGCGAGAAGGTCTCCGACACGCCCGTCTACCGGGTGCTGCCCTGGTGGACGGTCACGGCGGACGAAGCGAACGGCGGTGTGCGGTGAACCGTCTCGCCCTGTGCCTGTCCCGTGCCGTCGCCCGGGTCACCGAGGCGGCGCTCGGCCCGTACCAGACGGCCGTCGTCCGCATCGGCTTCGCCACCACCTGGCTGCTGTTCCTGCTGCGCGAGTACCCGCACCGCCAGGAGCTGTACGGTCCCCACGCCACCTGGAGCTTCGACCTCGCCCAGCAGCTGACCGCCGACAACCACGCCTTCACGGCGCTGCTGGCCTCCGACAGCCAGGCCTTCTTCGAGGTCTTCTACTTCCTCGCCGTCGTCGCCGGCGTGCTGCTGCTGGTGGGCTGGCGGACCCGGGCCACGTCCCTGCTCTTCATGATCGGCGTGCTGTCCCTCCAGAACCGCAGCGTCTTCGTGGGCGACGGCGGCGACAACGTGCTGCACCTGATGTCCTTCTACCTGGTGTTCACGCGCTGCGGCCAGGTGTGGTCCCTGGACGCGCGCCGGGCGGCCCGCGGGAGCGCCGCACGCGCGCGTGGCGAACGCGTGGCCCCCGACCTGGTGGGCCCCGCCCTGTGGGCGGTGTCGGGTCTCGTCCTGCTCGCGGGGGCCCTCACCGGCCGCACCGGCGGCGGCTGGCTGGTCCCGGCCGTGTTGTGGGCGACCTGGGCGGGCACCGCCCTGTGGTGGGCGGCCGACCGTTGGGGGCGCACGTCCGAGCCCCGGATCCTGCTCGACGTCATCGCGAACATCCTGCACAACGGCGCCCTGTTCGTGATCATGGCCGAGGCCTGCCTGATCTACGCCACCGCCGGCTGGTACAAGATCCAGGGCTCCCGCTGGGAGGACGGCACCGCCGTCTACTACCCGCTCCACCTGGACTACTTCTCGCCCTGGCCGGCCCTCGCGGATCTGCTGTCCGCCAACGGCACGATGGTGATGCTGGTGACCTACGGGACGGTCATCGTGCAGGTCGCCTTCCCGTTCACGCTGTTCAACCGGCGGGTCAAGAACGTGCTGCTGGCCGCGATGATGACCGAGCACGCGGTGATCGCGGTCGTCCTGGGCCTGCCCTTCTTCTCGCTGGCCATGATCGCGGCGGACTCCGTTTTCCTGCCGACACCCTTCCTGTACCGGATCGGCGGCTGGGCGGCACGCGCGCGTGACCGTGTTCTCCGCCGGACCGCACCAGAGCTGCCCGTACAGCGCTCACCGGAGCCCGACGAACAGCCCCGCGTAGGCTTCGGGGCATGACCGACCCCCTGGACCACTGGGCGCGGCTGGCCGGCACTGCAGTGCTCCTCGACGGCTTCCACGCCCTCAAGCACGCGCTGCGCTTCGGCGCGGAGGTGCCGGTGGCGGTCACGACGGACCGGGCGGCGGCGCTGGCCCTGGCCGAGGAGCTGGCGCCGGACGTACGGGAGGCGCTGGCCGCGCTGCTGACGGAGGTGCCCGCGCAGACGTACGCGTCCCTGGTCCCGCGCCCGCACCCCACGGCCGTGGCCGCCCTGGCCGTACGGCCGTCCCGCGAGGCCAACCTGCGCGAACTGGCCCGCGTCCCGCGCACGGCCCCGGTCGTGGTTCTCGACGAGCCGCGCAACCTGGGCAACGCGGGCGCGGTGATCCGCCTCGCGGCAGGCTTCGGGGCGACCGGCGTCATCACGACCGGCACCCTCGACCCCTGGCACCCGACGGTCGTCCGCGGCGGCGCGGGCCTCCACTTCGCGACGGCGGTGGAGCGGATGCCGGTGCCCGACCTCCCGTCGGGCCCCCTGTTCGCCCTGGACCCGGAGGGCGAGGACATCAGGGCGACGAAACTCCCGGACGACGCGATCCTCGCCTTCGGGTCCGAGCGGACGGGACTCTCGGCCGACCTGCGCGCGCGAGCCGACCACTTGTTGCGGCTGCCGATGCGCCCTCAGGTGAGCAGCTACAACTTGGCGACGAGCGTGGCGATGACGCTGTACCACTGGAGCGCTTTGCAGGGGGCGTGAGCCGGAGCGCTCCGTAAGGGGCGCGGGGCTGTTCCGGATATGCGGCTGCCGCCGCGTGGGCGCGACCGGCCACGTCGGCGACAGCCAGGAAGGGTGTCTGCCGCTGATGTCGGCCGGTCGCGCGCCCCGCGCGCCTACGCCTCCCGGCGCACCTCGATCACCCGGAACCGGTTCGCCACGAACGCCCCGTCGCACAGGGCGGCGTTCGCCGCCGGGTTGCCGCCGGAGCCGTGGAAGTCGGAGAAGGCGGCCGTCTGGTTGACGTACACCCCGCCCACCAGGTTCAGCGACAGCTGGGCCGCCTCCTCCAGGCAGACCTCCTCCACCGCGCGCTCCACGTCGGCGTCGACCGTGTACGCGCCGACCGTCATCGCGCCCTTCTCGCGGACCGTCCGCCGCAGCAGCTCCACCGCGTCGGCGGCGGAGTCGACGGCGACGGCGAAGGACACCGGGCCGAAGCACTCGCTCATGTAGGCGGCCTCGTCGTCCGGCTTGGCGCCGTCCAGCTTCACGATCACCGGCGTGCGCACGACCGCGCCCGGGAACTCCGGGTTGGCGATCTCGCGGGAGGCGAGGGCGACCTCGCCGAGCCCGGCGGCGGCCTCCAGGCGGGCCTTGACGTCGGGGTTGACGATGGCGCCGAGCAGGGCGTTCGCACGGGCGTCGTCGCCGAGCAGGCCGTCGACCGCGCGGGCGATGTCGGCGACCACCTCGTCGTAGGTCCTCGGGCCCTCGTCGGTGCGGATGCCGTCGCGGGGGATCAGCAGGTTCTGCGGGGTGGTGCACATCTGGCCGCTGTAGAGGGAGAGCGAGAAGGCCAGGTTGGAGAGCATCCCCTTGTAGTTGTCGGTCGACTCGACCAGCACCGTGTTGACGCCGGCCTTCTCGGTGTACACCTGCGCCTGCCGGGCGTTCGCCTCCAGCCAGTCGCCGAAGGCGGTCGAGCCGGTGTAGTCGATGATCCTGATCTCGGGGCGGGTCGCGAGCGTCTTGGCGATGCCCTCGCCGGGGTGTTCCGTCGTCAGCGCCACCAGGTTCGCGTCGAAGCCGGCCTCGGTGAGGACCTGGCGGGCGACCTGCACGGTGAGGGCCAGCGGCAGCACCGCGCGCGGGTGCGGCTTCACGAGGACCGCGTTGCCGGTGGCGAGGGAGGCGAACAGGCCCGGGTAGCCGTTCCACGTCGGGAACGTGTTGCAGCCGATGACCAGCGCGACGCCGCGCGGGACCGGCGTGAACGCCTTCGTCAGCGCGAGCGGGTCGCGCTTGCCCTGCGGCTTGGACCACTCGGCCGTGTCGGGGGTGCGGACCTGCTCCGTGTAGGCGTAGGCCACCGCCTCCAGGCCGCGGTCCTGGGCGTGCGGGCCGCCCGCCTGGAACGCCATCATGAAGGCCTGGCCACTGGTGTGCATGACCGCGTGCGCGAACTCGTGCGTCCGGTCGCTGATCCGCTTGAGGATCTCCAGACACACCACCGCGCGCGCCTCCGCGCCCGCGTCACGCCACGCGCGCTGCCCCGCCCGCATCGCCGGCAGCAGTGTGTCGACGTCGGCATGCGGGTAGGTCACGCCCAGCTCGATGCCGTACGGGGAGACCTCGCCGCCGGTCCAGTCGTCGGTGCCGGGCTGGCCGAGGTCGATGCGGTTGCCGAGGAGGGCGTCGAAGGCGGCCTTGCCGGCCGCCGCGTCCAGGCTGCCGTGCTCGCCGTAGGCCTTGGGGTGTTCGGGGTGGGGGGACCAGTACGCGCGCGTGCGGATCGCCTCCAGCGCCTGGTCAAGCGTGGGCCGGTGCTTGGCGATCAGCTCGTGCACGGTGAGTTCGGCGGTCATGCGGGACCAACTCCTCGTCTGATGAGCTTCCCCTTGAAGCTCATGACCTGGGCGGAAACGGCCGGACAGAGTTAGAGTAACCGAACGATCGGTCGGGACAAGGGGGCCTGCCGCATCTGTGGAAAACCCCGTGCGGGAGGATCGCGCACATGACAGCACTCGACCTCAGCAGCACCGTGGGCGTCGTCGGCACCGGCACCATGGGCCAGGGCATCGCCCAGGTCGCACTCGTCGCGGGCCATCCCGTCCGGCTGTACGACACCGTCCCCGGGCGGGCCGGGGAGGCGGCCGCGGCGATCGTCGCCCGCCTCGACCGGCTCGTAGAGAAGGACCGGATGACGGCCGCCGCCCGGGACGCCGCCCGCGCCCGGCTGCTGCCGGCCGGCGAGCTCACCGAGTTCGCCGACTGCACGCTGGTCTTGGAGGCCGTCCTGGAGCGGCTGGAGGCCAAGCAGGAGCTGTTCCGGGCCCTGGAGGACATCGTCGGCGAGGACTGTCTGCTCGCCACCAACACCTCCTCGCTGTCGGTGACGGCCATCGGCGGCGCCCTCCGCAACGCCTCCCGCCTGGTCGGCCTGCACTTTTTCAACCCGGCCCCGCTGCTGCCGCTGGTGGAGGTCGTCTCCGGGTTCGCCACCGACGTCACGTCGGCCACGCGCGCGTACGAGACCGCCCGCTCGTGGGGCAAGACGCCGGTCGCCTGCGCGGACACCCCCGGCTTCATCGTCAACCGCATCGCGCGGCCCTTCTACGCCGAGGCGTTCGCGGTCTACGAGGCGCAGGCCGCCGACCCGGCCACCATCGACGCGGTGCTGCGCGAGTGCGGCGGCTTCCGGATGGGCGCCTTCGAACTGACCGACCTGATCGGCCAGGACGTCAACGAGTCCGTCACGCACTCCGTGTGGCAGGCGTTCTTCCAGGACGTCCGCTTCGCGCCCTCCCTGGCCCAGCGCCGGCTGGTCGAGTCCGGCAGGCTCGGCCGCAAGACCGGGCACGGCTGGTACGACTACGCGGACGACGCCGAGCCCGCCGAGCCGCACACCGCCGAGCCCGCCGACCGGCCCGCCTACGTCGTCGCCGAGGGCAGCCTGGGCCCCGCGGCCGAGCTGCTCGGGATGATCCGCGAGGCCGGCATCCAGGTCCGCGAGGAGGACGAGGACCACGGCACCCGGCTGGTGCTGCCCAGCGGCGGCCAGCTGGTCCTCGCCGACGGCCAGACCTCGGTGGAGTTCCGGGACGTCGTCTACTTCGACCTCGCCCTCGACTACCGCCGCGCCACCCGCATCGCCCTGTCCGCGGGCCACGACACCCTGCCCCAGACCCTCGGCGAGGCGATCGGCCTCTTCCAGGCGCTCGGCAAGCAGGTCAGCGTCATCGGCGACGTGCCCGGCATGATCGTCGCCCGCACGGTCGCCCGGTTCGTCGACCTCGCGCACGACGCCGTCGCCAAGGGTGTCGCCACCGAGGAGGACATCGACACCGCGATGCGCCTGGGCGTCAACTACCCGCTCGGCCCCTTCGAGTGGAGCCGCCGCCTGGGCCGCGACTTCGCCTACGACCTCCTCGACGACCTGCACCTGCGCGATCCGAGCGGCCGCTACGCGCCCTCCCTCGCGCTCTACCGGCACGCCTACGCCACCGAGAAGCGGGAGGGCGCCTCATGACCACCGCCAAGCGCGACACCTACACCCCCGAGACCCTGCTCTCGGTGGCCGTCCAGGTCTTCAACGAGCGCGGCTACGACGGCACCTCCATGGAGCACCTCTCCAAGGCGGCCGGCATCTCCAAGTCGTCGATCTACCACCACGTCGCCGGCAAGGAGGAGCTGCTGCGCCGCGCGGTCAGCCGGGCCCTGGACGGCCTGTTCGCGATCCTCGACGAGGAGCACGCGCGCGTGGGCCCCGCCGCCGACCGCCTGGAACACGTCGTGCGGCGCATGGTCGAGGTGCTGATCACCGAACTGCCGTACGTGACGCTGCTGCTGCGGGTGCGCGGCAACACCGACACCGAGCGGTGGGCGCTGGAGCGGCGCCGGGACTTCGACCACCGGGTGGCCGACCTGCTGAAGGCGGCCGCCGCCGAGGGCGACATACGCGGTGACGTCGAGGTGCGCCTCGCGACCCGGCTGGTCTTCGGCATGGTCAACTCGATCGTGGAGTGGTACCGCCCGGACGGGCGCGGCGCGAGCGAGCGCGAGGTCTCCGAGGCGGTCGCCCGGCTGGTCTTCTCCGGCCTGCGCGCGCACTGACGTCACCTGGTCCTCAGCTGTCCTCCGGCTCCAGGTCCTCCTCCTCGAACACCAGCAGGGTGCGGGTGCTGAGCACCTCGGGGATGGCCTGGAGGCGGGTCAGCACCAGCTCGCGCAGCGCCCGGTTGTCGGGCGTGTGCACCAGGAGCAGGACGTCGAAGTCCCCGCCCACCAGGGCGATGTGGGAGGCGCCGGGCAGCTGCCGCAGCTGCTCGCGCACGGTCCGCCAGCTGTTCTGGACGATCTTCAGCGTGATGTACGCCGAGGTGCCCTGGCCGGCCCGCTCATGATCCACGCGGGCGCCGAAACCGCGGATCACCCCGTCCTCGACGAGCCGGTTGATACGCGCGTAGGCGTTGGCGCGCGAGACATGGACGCGTTCGGCGACCGACCGTATCGAGGCCCGGCCGTCCGCCTGCAGGATCTGCAGGATGTCCTGATCAATGGCGTCCAGCGGGCGGGCGGGCGGCAGCGTCGCGCGGTCCTGCGGGCCTTCGGCCATTTGTTCAGGTGCCATGTCCCCCCACCTCCCTACCATGGACGTACTGCGTTCATTCCAGGTTGTGGAGAACCGTTTGTCCACAGCCTGGAGGTGCCTGTAGCCAAAATGTGCCGACGACCGAACAATCGGTAGGTGGGACGGGTCACAGGCGATCCGTCTCCCGTAGCCACCCCCACAAGGAGGTGCCGTCATGACGGTCATGGAGCAGCGCGGCGCATACCGCCCGTCGCCGCCGCCCGCCTGGCAGCCCCGGACGGACCCCGCACCGCTGCTGCCCGACGAGCGCCCGTACCGCGTCCTCGGAACGGAGACGGCCGCCAAGGCCGACCCGGAGCTGCTGCGCCGGCTGTACACCCAGCTCGTGCGCGGCCGCAGGTACAACGCCCAGGCGACCGCCCTCACCAAGCAGGGCCGTCTCGCCGTCTACCCCTCCAGCACCGGCCAGGAGGCCTGCGAGGTCGCCGCCGCGCTCGCCCTCGAAGAGCGCGACTGGCTCTTCCCCAGCTACCGGGACACCCTCGCGGTGATCGCCCGGGGCGTGGACCCCGTCGAGGCGCTCACCCTGCTGCGCGGCGACTGGCACACCGGCTACGACCCCTACGCGCACCGGGTGGCCCCGCTCTCCACCCCCCTCGCCACCCAGCTCCCGCACGCCGTCGGCCTCGCCCACGCGGCCCGCCTCAAGGGCGACGACGTGGTCGCCCTCGCCATGGTCGGCGACGGCGGCACCAGCGAGGGCGACTTCCACGAGGCCCTGAACTTCGCCGCCGTCTGGCAGGCCCCGGTGGTCTTCCTGGTCCAGAACAACGGCTTCGCCATCTCCGTCCCGCTCGCCAAGCAGACCGCCGCGCCCTCCCTGGCCCACAAGGCCGTCGGGTACGGCATGCCGGGCCGCCTGGTCGACGGCAACGACGCGGCCGCCGTGCACGAGGTCCTCGCCGACGCCGTACGGCACGCGCGCGAGGGCGGCGGCCCGACCCTGGTCGAGGCGGTGACCTACCGGATCGACGCCCACACCAACGCCGACGACGCCACCCGCTACCGCGGCGACACCGAGGTCGACGCCTGGCGCGACCACGACCCGATCCTGCTCCTGGAGCGCGAGTTGACCGACCGTGGACTCCTCGACGAGGACACCGTCCGGCGCGCCCGCGAGGACGCCGAGACCATGGCCGCCGACCTGCGCGAGCGCATGAACCGCGACCCCGAACTCGACCCCATGCACCTCTTCGACCAGGTGTACGCCGAGACCACCACACAGCTGCGCGAACAGCGCGCCCTGCTCCGCGCCGAGCTGGAGGCCGAGCAGCAGGACCAGGAAGGCGGCCCGCGATGACGACCGTCGCCGTCAAGCCCGCCACCATGGCGCAGGCGCTCACCCGCGGGCTGCGGGACGCCATGGCCGCCGACCCCGCCGTGCACGTCATGGGCGAGGACGTCGGCACCCTCGGCGGGGTCTTCCGGGTCACCGACGGCCTCGCCAAGGAGTTCGGCGAGGCCCGCTGCACCGACACCCCCCTCGCCGAGGCCGGCATCCTCGGCACCGCCGTCGGCATGGCCATGTACGGGCTGCGCCCGGTCGTGGAGATGCAGTTCGACGCCTTCGCCTACCCCGCCTTCGAACAGCTCATCAGCCACGTCTCCCGGATGCGCAACCGCACCCGCGGCCGGATGCCCCTCCCGATCACCGTCCGCATCCCCTACGGCGGCGGCATCGGCGGCGTCGAGCACCACAGCGACTCCTCCGAGGCCTACTACATGGCCACCCCCGGCCTGCACGTCGTCACCCCCGCCACCGTCGCCGACGCCTACGGCCTGCTGCGCCGGGCCATCGCCTCCGACGACCCGGTCGTCTTCCTCGAACCCAAGCGCCTGTACTGGTCCAAGGACACCTGGAACCCCGAGCACCCGACGGACGTTGAACCCATCGGCCGCGCGGTGGTGCGCCGAACCGGGCGCAGCGCCACGCTCATCACCTACGGCCCGTCCGTACCGGTCTGCCTCGAAGCCGCCGAGGCCGCCCAGACGGAGGGCTGGGACCTGGAAGTCGTCGACCTGCGCTCCCTGGTGCCGTTCGACGACGAGACGGTCTGCGCCTCCGTACGGCGCACCGGGCGCGCGGTCGTCGTACACGAGTCGGGCGGGTTCGGCGGACCGGGAGGGGAGATCGCGGCACGCGTGACCGAGCGCTGCTTCCACCATCTGGAGGCGCCGGTGCTGCGCGTGGCCGGGTTCGACATTCCCTACCCGCCGCCGATGCTGGAGCGTCACCACCTGCCCGGCGTCGACCGCATCCTGGACGCGGTGGCGCGTCTGCAGTGGGAGGCCGAGGGCTGATGGCACAGGTGCTGGAGTTCAAACTGCCCGACCTCGGGGAGGGGCTCACCGAGGCGGTGATCGTCACCTGGCTGGTCCAGGTCGGCGAGGTCGTCGCGATCGACCAGCCGGTCGTCGAGGTCGAGACGGCCAAGGCGATGGTCGAGGTCCCCTGCCCCTACGGCGGTGTGGTCACCGCCCGCTTCGGCGAGGAGGGCACCGAACTGCCCGTCGGCGCCCCGCTCCTGACGGTCGCCGTCGGCGAGGCGACCACCGTCCCCGAGGCGGAGGGCTCCGGCAACGTCCTGGTGGGATACGGCACGGGGACGCCTCCGGCGCGCCGCCGAAGGGTCCGCAACGCCGTCCCGGAGCGGGCCAACGGCACGGCCGACCGGGGCAGCGCCCCGGAACCGGCGCCGCACACCGCCGTCGCGGAAGCGGCCGCCCACGCGCACGTGCCCGCACCGCTCGCTCCGCTCACCGAGGGCCCCGTCCCGGTGATCTCCCCCCTGGTCCGCCGCCTCGCCCGGGACAACGACCTGGACCTGCGCAGGCTGTCCGGCTCGGGCCCCGACGGCCTGATCCTGCGCGCCGACGTCGAGGACGCCCTGCGGGTCAGCGCGGTCCGCGCCGCCGCTCCCAAGACCCCGCCCGCCACCGCGAACGCCCCCGTCGGCGTCCGCACGCCCCTCAAGGGCATCCGGGGCGCGGTCGCCGACAAGCTCTCCCGCAGCCGCCGGGAGATCCCCGACGCGACCTGCTGGGTGGACGCCGACGCGACCGAGCTGATGCGTGCCCGCACCGCGATGAACGCGGCGGCGGGCCCGAGGATCTCCCTCCTCGCGCTCCTCGCCCGGATCTGCACCGCAGCCCTGGCCCGCCACCCCGAGCTGAACTCCTACGTCGACGTCGAGGCCCGCGAGATCGTCCAGCTCGACCACGTCCACCTGGGCTTCGCCGCGCAGACCGACCGCGGCCTGGTCGTCCCCGTCGTCCGCGACGCCCAGGCCCGCGGCGCCGAGTCCCTGACCGCGGAGTTCGCCCGCCTGACCGAGTCGGCCCACGCCGGCACGCTCACCCCCACGGACCTCACCGGCGGCACCTTCACGCTGAACAACTACGGCGTCTTCGGCGTCGACGGCTCCACCCCGATCATCAACCACCCCGAGGCGGCGATGCTCGGAGTGGGCCGCATCGTCCCGAAGCCCTGGGTCCACGAAGGCGAGTTGGCGGTCCGTCAGGTCGTCCAACTCTCCCTGACCTTCGACCACCGGGTCTGCGACGGCGGCACAGCGGGCGGCTTCCTGAGGTACGTGGCCGACTGCGTGGAAAACCCGACGGTACTTCTCAGGACACTCTGACTGCAGCGCGCCCCTCAGGGGCGCGGGGCTGTATCAACATGCGGCTCCGCCGCGTGGGCGCGACAAGCCCCCAACGGGCCCGCGCTCGCGCAGGGCCGCCACACCCCCGCCCCTTGGGCGCACGCAACCACACCCTGCGCATCCCATGCCTCCCCATCGGTTCCCCGTGATCAGAACGCCCCCCATACTCGAAAGGTGACCGCCACCGACCCCACGCCCTACGACGCGATCGTGCTGGCCGGCGGCGCCGCGAGGCGCCTCGGCGGAACCGACAAGCCCGCCGTCCGGGTGGGCGGCCGCCCCCTCCTCGACCGCGTCCTCGCGGCCTGCGCCGGCGCACGGCGGACCGTCGTCGTGGCGGCCCCCCGCCCCACCTCCCGCCCGGTCCACTGGACCCGCGAGGACCCCCCGGGCGGCGGCCCGGTCGCCGCCCTCGACGCCGGCCTGCGTCACACCACCGCCGCCTGTGCGGTCGTACTCTCCGCCGACCTCCCGTTCCTCGAAGAGGCAACCGTGGAGCGCCTGTTGGCGGCCCTGCACGCGACCGCCGCGGACGGCGCGCTGCTCACCGACGCCGACGGCCGGGACCAGCCCCTCGTCGCGGCCTACCGCACCACCGCACTCCGCCACGCCCTCTCGGCCCTCGCCGAGGACAGCGGCAACGGCCTCACCGGCCTCCCCCTGCGGCGCCTGACCGCCGCGCTGAACCTCACCCGCGTCCCGGACCCCCTCGCGTCCTTCGACTGCGACACCTGGGACGACATCGCCGACGCCAGGGCACGCATCAGGGAGCATGGGCACGTGTTGGACGAATGGATCTCCGCAGTCAAGGACGAACTGGGCATCGACCTGGACGTCGACATCCGCCTTCTGCTCGACCTGGCCAGGGACGCCGCGCACGGCGTGGACCGCCCGGCCGCCCCGCTGACCACCTTCCTCGTCGGCTACGCGGCCGCACAGGGCAAGGGCGGCCCCGAGGCGGTCGCCGAGGCCGCCCACAAGGCCGCCGCGCTGGCCCTGCGCTGGGCGGAAGAGGCTGATGCCGCCACCGGGAAGCCCGCCACCGGGAAGCCCGCCACAGGGAAGCCCGCCACCGACGGGCCGGGCTCCGACCGGCCGGGCCCCGGCAACCCCGCGCCCGGGCCCGGCCGGTGACCGCCCCCGGCACCCGGTCCGGCACCCCCGCCGCCGCGGACACCGACGACGATCTCGACGTCGAGGAGGCGCTCGCCCTCGTGAGAGAGCCCAGAGAGCCCCGGCAGGACGCGACCACAACGCCCACCCCGCACGGCGGGCATGCGCACGGCGGTCACTCGGCCCACCGTCACCGCGCCACCCCCTGGCCCCAGGCCCGCGAGACCGCCGCCCGCGCCGCCCGGTCCGCCGTCCGGTCGGGAGCCCGCCGCGCCCCCGTCTCCGTACCGCTGACGGGCGCTCTCGGCCTGACCCTCGCCGCCCCGCTGGACGCGCTCACCGACCTGCCCTCCTTCGACACCTCCGCGATGGACGGCTGGGCGGTCGCCGGCCCCGGACCCTGGGACGTCCGCGAGGAAGGCGTGCTGGCCGGGCACGCGCAACCCGAGCCGCTCACCGACGGCGAGGCGGTCCGTATCGCCACCGGCGCCCGGATCCCGGCGGACACCACCGCCGTGCTGCGCAGCGAGCACGGCCGTCTCGACACCCAGGGCCGGCTGCACCCCACCCGTGAGGTGGTCCACGGCCAGGACATCCGCCCACGCGGCCAGGAGTGCCGCAGCGGCGACCAGTTGCTGCCCGCCGGCACCCTGGTCACCCCGGCCGTCCTCGGCCTCGCCGCGGCCGCCGGATACGACACCGTCACCGCCGTCCCCCGCCCCCGTGCCGAAGTCCTGATCCTGGGCGACGAGTTGCTCACCGAAGGACTCCCGCACGACGGACTCATCCGGGACGCGCTCGGCCCGATGCTGCCGCCCTGGCTGCGCGCGCTCGGCGCCGAGGTCACCGCCGTACGCCGGCTCGGCGACGACGCCAAGGCCCTGCGCAAGGCGATCACCGCGTCGACGGCCGATCTCGTGGTCACCACGGGCGGCACGGCCTCCGGCCCGGTCGACCACATCCACCCCACCCTGGAACGCATCGGCGCCGAACTCCTCGTCGACGGCGTCAAGGTGCGCCCCGGCCACCCCATGCTGCTGGCCCGCACCAAGGAGAACCAGCACCTCGTCGGCCTCCCCGGCAACCCCCTCGCAGCCGTCTCCGGCCTGCTCACGCTCGCCGAACCCCTGCTGCGCACCCTCGCCGCCCACCCGGCCCCCGAGCCGTACACCCTGCCCCTGGCGGAGGCGACGCACGGGCACCCGTACGACACCCGGCTCATCCCGGTCGTCCTGCGCGGTGACACCGCGGTCCCGCTGCACTACAACGGCCCGGCCATGCTCCGCGGCATCGCCGCCGCCGACGCGCTCGCGGTCGTGCCGCCGGGCGGAGCACGGCCGGGTACTGAGACGGAACTCCTCGACCTGCCGTGGGCGGCCGCGGGCATCGGAGTCTGTTTCACGTGAAACTTCCCGGCCATGACGCCATCGCCCGCCAGGCGGACGAACACCTGGTGACCCATCGGGTGAAACTCCCGACGAAGGTGGTGGAGCGCCCGATCCGCCAGGTCGCCAAACGGCTCTCCATGGCCCTGCTGGTGCTGGTCGCCACCGCGCTGATCGTCTACGCCGACCGTGACGGCTACACCGACAACTCCGACCGCTCGGTCGACCTCCTCGACGCCTTCTACTACGCGACCGTCACCCTCTCCACCACGGGCTACGGCGACATCACCCCCGTCAGCGACGGTGCGCGGCTCACCAACATCTTCGTCATCACGCCCCTGCGTGTGCTGTTCCTGATCATCCTGGTCGGCACCACGCTCGAAGTCCTCACCGAACGCACCCGGGAGGAGTGGCGCATCAACCGCTGGAGGTCCGCCGTGCGGGATCACACCGTCGTCGTCGGGTTCGGGACGAAGGGGCGGTCGGCGATCCAGACCGTCTGTGCGACCGGGCTGAAGGCGGAGCAGGTGGTCGTGGTCGACCCGAGCTCCAAGGTGATCGAGGCGGCGACCGCCGACGGATACGCGGGGGTCATGGGCGATGCGACCCGCAGCGAGGTGCTGAAGCGGGCCGAGGTGCAGCGGGCGCGGCAGATCATCATCGCGACCCAGCGTGACGACACGGCTGTGCTGGTGACCCTGACGGCCCGGCAGCTCAACAAGGCCGCGAAGATCGTGGCCGCGGTCCGCGAGGAGGAGAACGCGCCGCTGCTCAAGCAGTCCGGCGCCGACGCCGTCATCACCAGCGCCAGCGCGGCCGGTCGGCTGCTCGGGCTGTCCGTGCTCAGCCCGGCCGCCGGCATGGTCATGGAGGACCTCATCCAGCAGGGCAGCGGCCTGGACCTCGTGGAACGCCCCGCGGTCAAGGCCGAGGTCGGCAAGACACCGCGCGAGACGGCCGACCTGGTGGTGAGCGTCGTACGCGGACACCGGGTGCTCGGGTACGACGATCCGGCCGTCGGCACCATCGAGGCGACGGACCGGCTGATCACGATCGTGCGGGCCTCGCCGGGCAGTCGGGTCGCACCGGACGTACGACCGCTGCCCCGCGCCTGACCGGGCGAGCCGCCGGTGACGTCACCAGCGGGGTCCGGACGGGCGGGGAGTAGCGTCGGCCGCATGTATGCGATCACGATTTCCGAACCTGGTGGGCCCGAGGCGCTGGTGTGGGAGGAGGTTCCCGATCCCGTGCCCGGCGAGGGCGAGGTGCTGGTCGAGGTGGTGGCCGGCGCCGTCAACCGCGCCGACATCATGCAACGGCAGGGCCACTACGACCCGCCGCCGGGCGCCTCCCCGTACCCCGGTCTGGAGTGCTCCGGGCGGATCGTCGCGCTCGGCCCGGGTGTCTCCGGCTGGTCGGTCGGCGACGAGGTGTGCGCGCTGCTCGCGGGCGGCGGCTACGCCGAGAAGGTCGCCGTGCCGGCCGGGCAGCTGCTGCCGGTGCCCGAGGGCCTGGACCTGAAGCAGGCCGCGGCGCTGCCCGAGGTGGCCTGCACGGTCTGGTCGAACGTCTTCATGATCGCCCACCTGCGCCCCGGTGAGACCCTCCTCGTGCACGGCGGCTCCAGCGGCATCGGCACCATGGCGATCCAGCTGGGCAAGGCGGTCGGCGCCAAGGTCGCGGTCACCGCGGGCACGAAGGAGAAGCTGGACTTCTGTGCCGAGCTGGGCGCGGACATCCTCGTCAACTACCGCGAGCAGGACTTCGTCGCCGAGGTGAAGCAGGCCACCGGCGGCGCGGGGGCCGACGTCATCCTGGACAACATGGGCGCCAAGTACCTGGACCGGAACGTGCAGGCGCTCGCGGTCAACGGGCGGCTCGCGATCATCGGCATGCAGGGCGGCGTCAAGGGCGAGCTGAACATCGGCGCGCTGCTCGGCAAGCGGGCCGCGATCAGCGCGACCTCGCTGCGCGCCCGGCCGCTCGCCGAGAAGGCGGCCATCGCCGCGGCGGTGCGGGAGCACGTGTGGCCCTTGATCGCCCAGGGTCATGTCCGCCCGGTCGTCGACCGGGAGCTGCCGATGGCGGATGCGGCGCAGGCCCATCGGGTGGTCGAGGCCAGCGAGCACATCGGCAAGGTCGTGCTGGTCGCCCGCTGAGTGCTCCGCTGGAAGTGCCGCGATCTGCCGTCTGCCGACTGCGGCGACGCCCCTTCGGGGCGCTGCCGAACCGCAGCGGACTTCGCCGGCCCCGCTTGGCGCCTCAGCTTCGCCGTACCCGCAGGCCGACGAAGGCGAGGCCGAGCCCGAGGCCGATCAGGACCAGGCCGCTGCCGAGCGGAAGGACGTGCAGTACGGGCTCGGTGTCGTCGTCCTGGCTGGGGTCCATCGCCTGGCCCGTCGGGTGCGGCTGGGGCGAGGCGGGGGCGAGGACGGCCTCCCGGGGCGGTTGTGCGGAGCTGGCCGCCGGGCTCCCGGCGCTGCTCCCCGCGGGCTCCGTCGCCGTTCCTTCGCCGAGACCGCCCTGGTCGTCCGGGGTGTCCGGGGTATCGGGGTCGTCCGGGACGTCCGGGTCGTCGGGGTCCTGGTCCTCGACCTTCGTCGCCGGTCCCTGGGGCCGCCCCGGTCGCAGCCGGCCCTCGCCCGCCACGGTGCCGGCCAGCGACGGCTCGGGGGTGGCCGAGGCGCGGGCGGAGTCCGAGGGCACCGGCCCGGGGGCGTACCCGACAGCCGCGCCGCACGGCAGCAGGACCGCCGCGAGGGCGAGCAGCAGCCGGACGAGCAGCGGACGGACGAGCGCGAGCCGTACCTGACCGGGCGGCCGGTCACTGGCGCGGGGGAATCGCAGCCTTGGAGTCACGTCGGTGACCTCCTGGAGCACAGTCGTCGTCAGGGCCGACGATCACCAGCCTCACATTTGACGACAAACCCGGCATTTCTGATTCGGCCGAAGGGTCTACGGCCGGTCCGGGGCGGTTCTGAGGGGTGGATCAGCCCCCATGGGGGGCACCACGGTGGTGAGGTGTACGGGTGCGAGAGAATGGCGGCATGGAGATGCCGAGGAACGAACGGTCGCCCGAGAATCCGCAGATCCTGGTCGTGGGCCAGGACGGGATGGCACTCGGCGGCGGCAACGGGGACGAGGACTCCCGCGAGATCCCGGTGACGGAGATGGTGGAACAGCCCGCCAAGGTCATGAGGATCGGCAGCATGATCAAGCAGCTCCTGGAGGAGGTGCGCGCGGCTCCTCTCGACGAGGCCAGCCGGGTCCGGCTCAAGGAGATCCACGCCAGCTCGGTGAAGGAGCTGGAGGACGGCCTCGCCCCGGAGCTGGTGGAGGAGCTGGAGCGGCTCTCGCTGCCGTTCACCGAGAACTCGACTCCCTCCGACGCCGAACTGCGCATCGCGCAGGCCCAGTTGGTGGGCTGGCTGGAGGGGCTGTTCCACGGGATCCAGACCACTCTGTTCGCCCAGCAGATGGCCGCCCGCGCCCAGCTGGAGCAGATGAGGCGTGCGCTGCCCCCGGGCGTCGGCCACGAGGGCGAGGAGTACGGCCCGGCCGGCCGCTCCGGCGGGCCGTACCTCTAGGGATCTCTAGGGACCTCAAGGGACCTCAAGGGACGTCCAGGGACCTCTAGACCTCTAGGGACTCCCGGACACTCCCGAGGCGGCGAAGGGCCCGGCGGACAGCCGCCGGGCCCTTTCCACCGCGCCTTGCGTCGGCGCGGCCCGCGTCAGCCGGTCGCCGGGTTGCCCGTCGACACCTTGAGCTCGATGGTCGGCATGTCCTCCTGGGCGACGTCGGTGCCGGAGGACGGGAACTGCTCCATGACCGTGCCGTCGCCGTAGGTGTTCTCGTCCACGGAGACGATCTTCATCTGCCAGCCGGCGGCCTGGAAGCACTCCTTGACCGACTTGATGTACTTGAACTTGAAGTCCGGGACCTGGATCTTGTCCGGGTCGTCGTAGGACTCCTGCGGTTCGGTGCACTCGGTCTTCTCGACGGTCTTCGAGGTGTCGGGCCCGCGGTAGCCCGAAGCGTGCGAGGCCGCGGTGCTTGCGGTGCTCGCGCTGCTGCCCCCGCCACCGCTGCCGCCGGTGGCGTCATCGCCGCCGCCGGTGTTCAGCGCCAGTGCGACGACCAGGCCGATCACCGCGACCAGCGACACCGCGATCGACCCGATGACCACCGGCCGGTTGCTCTTCCCGCCACCACCGCCACCACCGGCGGACGGCGCCTGGGGCGTGATGTTGTACGGCGGCGGGGTCGACGGCGCCGGCTGGGCGTACCCGGCCGGGGTCTGGTAGCCCGCCTGCTGCGGATAGCCGTAGGCGGGTGCGGGACCCGCGGCCCCGTAGGGATTCGGGGCCGGTGCCGGCTGGTACGGCGTCTGCACCGGACCGGGAGGCGGCGGCGTCGCCTGGCCGACCGGCGGGAACACCGCGGAGCCGACCCCGGCGCCGCTCTGCGTCGGCGGGATGCCCGGGACGATGCTGGGTGCGGCCGGGTGGAGCGAGGCGGCGACCCGCAGGCACTCGTCGCGCATGGACTCGGCGGTCGGGAAGCGCTCGTTCGGGTTCTTCTTCAGCGCGCGGGTGACCAGCGCGTCCACGGCCGGCGGAAGGGCCCGGTTGACCGAGGAGGGAGCGACCGGCTCCTCCTGGACATGCGCGTAGGCGATGGCCAGCGGCGAGTCCGCATCGAACGGCAGCCGCCCGGTGACCAGCTGGAACAGCATGATGCCGACCGAGTAGAGGTCCGAGCGCGCGTCCACGCCCCGGCCGAGCGCCTGCTCCGGGGAGAGGTACTGCGGGGTGCCGACGACCATGCCGGTCTGGGTCATGGAGGTGACCCCGGACTGCATGGCGCGGGCGATGCCGAAGTCCATCACCTTGACGACGCCGCGCTTGGTCGTCATCACGTTGCCGGGCTTGATGTCGCGGTGGACCAGCCCCATCTCGTGGCTGATCTCCAGTGCGGCCAGCACGTCGGCGGTGATCTTCAGCGCCTTGTCGGCGGGCATCGCGCCGAACTGCCGTACGTCCTCGTCCAGCACGGACCCGAGCGGGCGGCCCTCGACGTACTCCATGACGATGTACGGCATGGTCGAGCCGTCCAACTCGTCCTCGCCGGTGTCGAAGACGGAGACAATGTTGGTGTGCGTGAGCTTGGCCACCGCCTGGGCCTCGCGGCGGAAGCGCTCGCGGAAGGCCTGTTCCCGGCCGAGTTCGGTGTGCAGGGTCTTGATCGCGACCTGCCGGTCCAGGATCGCGTCGTACGCCAGGTGCACGGAGGCCATGCCGCCCTCGCCGAGCAGGTCGCGCAGCTGGTAGCGGCCACCGGCCAGCGCCCGCCCCGCGTAACGGCCGTATGCGCCGTCCTGGCTCATTTTCCCCGTCCCCCGCCCGGCACTCAGGCACCCTTGTTGATCGAATGTCTCATTCCCGGCCAAGTCTGCCGGAGGGCACTGACACGTCAAGCGCGGTGCCCGTTCCGTGACCGTACGCGAAAGAACAGCCGCGGAAGAGTTACAGGGGCCGTACGTCCGGTACACAGAATTTGCACGGCAGCGAGTGGTAAGGGTTTGATGGCCGGTCCGTCCACGGGTCGGATCCCGGACCGAGGGGTTGCGCGGAGGCTGTAGCGTGGCCGACGGAGACCGTGACAACACCGCGCGCACCGCGGGCAGAAACGACGGCGAGGACCGATGGCACAGACGCACAGCGCCCAGGGCCCGTCCGACCCCGAGGCGACTGGCGGCGGCATGTCGGACGCGCCTGAGCTGTGGGGCAACGGAGGTCTGGTCGGCGACGGCCGTTACCGGCTCACCCACCGCCTCGGCCGGGGCGGCATGGCCGAGGTGTTCGCGGCCGAGGACGTACGGCTCGGCCGCACCGTGGCAGTGAAGCTGCTCCGGGCCGACCTCGCCGAGGACCCGGTCTCCAAGGCCCGCTTCACGCGCGAGGCACAGTCGGTCGCCGGGCTCAACCACCACGCGATCGTGGCGGTGTACGACTCCGGCGAGGACGTGGTCGGCGGCCAGTCCGTGCCGTACATCGTGATGGAGCTGGTCGAGGGCCGCACCATCCGCGACCTGCTGATCAACGCCGAGGCGCCGGGCCCCGAGCAGGCCCTGATCATCGTCTCCGGGGTGCTGGAGGCGCTGGCCTACTCGCACCAGCACGGCATCGTGCACCGTGACATCAAGCCCGCCAACGTGATCATCACGCACAACGGTGCCGTCAAGGTGATGGACTTCGGCATCGCCCGCGCCCTGCACGGCGCGTCCACCACGATGACGCAGACCGGCATGGTCATGGGCACGCCCCAGTACCTCTCCCCCGAGCAGGCGCTCGGCAAGGCCGTCGACCACCGCTCCGACCTGTACGCCACCGGCTGTCTGCTCTACGAACTCCTCGCCCTGCGGCCCCCGTTCATCGGCGAGACCCCGCTGGCGGTGGTCTACCAGCACGTTCAGGACATCCCGGTGCCGCCCTCCCAGACCTCCGAGGGCGCGGCCCCGCCGGAGCTGGACGGCCTGGTCATGCGCTCGCTCGCCAAGGAGCCCGACGACCGCTTCCAGACCGCCGAGGAGATGCGCGGCCTGATCCAGTACGGCCTGCAGATGCTGTACGACCAGGGCAGCCACACCGGCACCTGGAACACCGGCCCGGTCACCGTGCACGACGGCCGGCACACCCCGGCGGCCGGTTTCGCCGGTACGACCGTGATGCCGCACCCGTCGGCCGCCGCCGGGACCACGCAGATCCCGCAGCCGATCCTGCCGGGCGGCTACGGGGGCGGCGACGACGGCGGTTTCGAGGGGCACGGCAACAGAGGCAGCGGCCGCGGCAAGCTGTGGATCCTGGCCGTCCTCGCGGTGATCGCCGTCGCGGCGGGCGTCGCGCTGGCGCTGAACAACGGCGGGGGCGGGGACGGCGGCGGCACCGGTACGTCGCAGTCGCCGACCACCTCGCAGACCACCAAGGCCGAGACGCCCAGCTCCAGCCCGTCGGACGAGACCAGCGACACGGCCACGGACACGCAGACCGACGACAGTGGCTCGGGCAACAACGACAACTCCGGCTACACGCCGTCGCCGACCCCGACCTACAGCCAGTCCCAGGAGCAGAGCAGCGAGCCGAGCGACGAGCCGAGCGACACCGCGAGCGCCTCGCAGCCCACGGACACCGAGAGCTCTCCGGAGACGCAGCCCTCCGACACGACCGGTACGGGCGACGCCGGCGGGACCGACGTCGGCAACACGATCGCAGGCGTCGGCGGCGGTTGAAGGACACCGACGCCCTTCGGCTGACCGGCCGCTGCTGATCCGCCGCTTCTGCTACTGCTACTGCTTCTGCTTCTGCTGCTGCACGAATTCTGCTACTGCACGAACGCGTCGCACACCGCGTCGTACTCCCTGGTCCACCACACGGCGAGTGCCGAGGCGGCCGGGAACTGGGGGTCCGCGCGGGTGTCGCCGCGCTCGTAGTGCCAGCGCAGCATCCAGAAGTCGTTGAGCCGCTCCCACCACACGCGGTGCACGGCCGCCGCGAGCTCCGAGGGCGTGGCCCCGGCCGCGCGCCGGTACGCGCGCGCGTACGCCCGCACCTTCCGCAGGTCGAGCGCTCCCGCCGGGCGCACGAAGAAGATCGCGGCGGCACGTACGGCCTCCTCCGCGCGGGGCTGCACGCCGAGCCGGTCCCAGTCGACGATCGCGGCGGGCGCGTCGTCCTTGTAGAGCAGGTTGAACGGGTGGAAGTCGCCGTGCACCCAGCCCACCGAGGCGCCGCGCGGGGGGCGCCGGGCGCTGTGCTGCTCAAGGAGCGCACGGCGTTCGAGCAGTCGGTGGCGGGCGAGTTCGTCGAAGGCATCCGCGGGGCGGTGCCGGCTGACGTGGGCGAGCAGGTCGTCGATGAGCGCGAAGGTGTCGGCCGGGTCGGCGCTCTCGACAGGATGGGGGCTGGTTGCCGGGCGGGTGCGCCCCTTGGGGGGCATCACGCGCTCCAGGCAGGCGTGCACGGCGCCGAGGAGCGCGCCGAGCCGCGCGCACTCCCCGCGCGTGAGCTGTCCGCCGTGCCGGTGCCGGCCGTCGATCCAGGGGTGCAGCGCGTAGGCGTGGCCGCCGACGACGGCGACCGTACGGCCGTCGCGGTCGGCGAGGGGCGGGGCGACCGGGACGCCGAGGGCGGCCAGTCGCAGGGTGGCCAGATGACGCCTTTCGATGGCTGCCGGGTCGGCGGTGTCGGGGTCGAAGTGGTGCTTCAGGAAGTAGCGGCCGCGGGTGGTGCAGAGGCGATAGCCGCGGTTCAGCAGGCCCTGTTCGACCGGCTCGCAGGCGAGCGCGGAACCGGCGGCGTACCGCCGGAGCAGGGGGCCCAGAGGGGGCGCGTGGGGCACGAGGGGTGGTACACATGAGCGCGGCACGCGGCAGATGCTAGGGCAAGCGCCAACGCTGTGAGCTGGGCGTTGTCACGGGTAGTCGCTGATGGTCGCTTTCGGTCACGTGATGAACCGCGGCGAATACAAGTGCGAAAGATGGGCCCCGGAGGCGTGCCGTGGGGCGTAGGGTCACGGTGCCGCGCTCGGTGCGCGCCCGGGGTTCGGCGAGCAGACCGGACACCTTGATGTCTTCCCGTGGCCCGGGGCGGCGGGATAACGTGCCGTAGCTCCGGCCTCCCGCAAGGCTCTGACCAGCGACCTTCCAGCCCGCGTCGATTTACTAGGAAACCCAAGCAAAAAGTACTTGGATTTCCAAGCAAAAACGCAGGTCAGGAGGGGTTTCACAGAAATGTGGCGCACTGGGTAACGTGCATGTTGCAGGGCGCTCGCCGGGGCACCTGTCACGCCTGTTCCCGGCCGAGTGGCACCCACCCCGTGCCACGGGTGTCGGAAACAGGTGAGCCGCACTGGTTCACCCGGCAACCCCGGGGGCCGGACCGACGGAGGAGCACACGTGACCGTGGACAGCAGTGCCGCGAGCGAACCGCGACGCAGCGCCGCAGGCAAGGCCGGTACCACCGGCAGCAAGGCCGGCACCAAGCGCACCACTCGCACCACCAGTCGCACCACCACCAGCACCGCCTCTCGCACCACCACCCGCAGCAGCGCGAAGAAGAGCACCGATCCCGAGCTCGTCCAGTTGCTGACCCCCGAGGGCAAGCGGGTCAAGAACGCCGAGTACGACGCGTACGTCGCCGGGATCACCCCCGAGGAGCTGCGCGGTCTGTACCGCGACATGGTGCTCACCCGTCGCTTCGACGCCGAGGCCACCGCCCTGCAGCGGCAGGGCGAGCTGGGCCTGTGGGCGTCCCTGCTCGGCCAGGAGGCCGCCCAGATCGGCTCCGGGCGGGCCACCCGAGAGGACGACTACGTCTTCCCGACCTACCGCGAGCACGGCGTCGCCTGGTGCCGCGGGGTCGACCCGACCAACCTGCTGGGCATGTTCCGCGGCGTCAACCACGGCGGCTGGGACCCCAACAGCAACAACTTCCACCTCTACACGATCGTCATCGGCTCCCAGACGCTGCACGCCACCGGCTACGCGATGGGCGTCGCCAAGGACGGCGCGGACAGCGGCGTGATCGCCTACTTCGGCGACGGCGCGTCCAGCCAGGGCGACGTCGCCGAATCGTTCACCTTCGCCGCGGTCTACAACGCCCCGGTGGTGTTCTTCTGCCAGAACAACCAGTGGGCGATCTCCGAGCCGACCGAGAAGCAGACCCGCGTCCCGCTCTACCAGCGCGCCCAGGGCTTCGGCTTCCCCGGCGTCCGGGTCGACGGCAACGACGTGCTGGCCTGCCTCGCGGTCACCAAGTGGGCGCTGGAGCGCGCCCGCAGCGGCGAGGGCCCGACGCTCGTCGAGGCGTACACCTACCGGATGGGCGCCCACACCACCTCCGACGACCCCACCCGCTACCGGGGCGACGACGAGCGGCAGGCCTGGGAGGCCAAGGACCCGATCCTGCGCCTGCGCCGGTACCTGGAGGCCTCAAACCACGCGGACGAGGGATTTTTCGCGGAACTCGAAGCCGAGTCCGAGGCGTTGGGCAGGCGAGTGCGCGAAGCGGTACGGGCCATGCCGGACCCGGACAAGTTCGCCATCTTCGAGAACGTGTACGCCGACGGGCATGCGCTCGTCGACGAGGAGCGAGCCCAGTTCGCCGCCTACCAGGCGTCGTTCGCGGACGTAGAGGGGGTCTGACCATGGCAGCGGAAAAGATGGCTCTGGCCAAGGCGATCAACGAGTCGCTGCGCCGCGCGTTGGAGTCGGACCCCAAGGTCCTCGTCATGGGCGAGGACGTCGGCAAGCTCGGCGGTGTCTTCCGGGTCACCGACGGCCTGCAGAAGGACTTCGGCGACAGCCGCGTCATCGACACCCCCCTCGCCGAGTCCGGCATCGTCGGCACCGCGATCGGTCTCGCCCTGCGCGGCTACCGCCCGGTGGTGGAGATCCAGTTCGACGGCTTCGTCTTCCCGGCGTACGACCAGATCGTCACCCAGCTCGCGAAGATGCACGCCCGCTCGCTCGGCAAGGTCAAGATGCCGGTCGTCGTCCGCATCCCCTACGGCGGCGGCATCGGCGCGGTCGAGCACCACTCCGAGTCCCCCGAGGCGCTCTTCGCGCACGTGGCGGGCCTGAAGATCGTCAGCCCGTCCAACTCCTCCGACGCGTACTGGATGATGCAACAGGCCATCCAGAGCGACGACCCGGTGATCTACTTCGAGCCCAAGCGCCGCTACTGGGACAAGGGCGAGGTCAACACCGAGGCCATCCCCGGTCCGCTGCACAAGGCCCGCGTGGTCCGCGAGGGCACCGACCTGACCCTCGCCGCCTACGGCCCGATGGTGAAGCTCTGCCAGGAGGCCGCCGACGCGGCCGCCGAGGAGGGCAAGTCCCTGGAGGTCCTGGACCTGCGGTCCGTCTCCCCGATGGACTTCGACTCGATCCAGGCCTCGGTCGAGAAGACCCGTCGCCTGGTCGTGGTCCACGAGGCACCGGTGTTCTTCGGTTCGGGCGCGGAGATCGCCGCCCGCATCACCGAGCGCTGCTTCTACCACCTGGAGGCCCCGGTGCTCCGGGTGGGCGGCTACCACGCCCCCTATCCGCCGGCCCGCCTGGAGGACGAGTACCTTCCGGGCCTGGACCGGGTGCTCGACGCCGTCGACCGTGCCCTGGCGTACTGAGGAGAGGGTCGTGACGACGATGACGGAAGCGTCCGTACGCGAGTTCAGGATGCCGGACGTGGGCGAGGGGCTCACCGAGGCCGAGATCCTCAAGTGGTACGTCCAGCCCGGCGACACGGTCACCGACGGCCAGGTGGTGTGCGAGGTCGAGACGGCGAAGGCGGCCGTCGAACTCCCGATCCCCTACGACGGCGTGGTCCGCGAGCTGCGCTTCGCCGAGGGCACCACGGTGGACGTGGGCACGGCGATCATCGCGGTGGACGTGGCGGGCGGGGCGCCGGCCGAGGCGCCCGCCGCGGCCCCGGCCCCGGCCCCGGCCCCGGTCCCGGAGCCGGAGAAGAAGCCGGAGGGCCGCCAGCCGGTCCTCGTCGGCTACGGCGTGGCGGCCTCCTCCACCAAGCGCCGCCCGCGCAAGGGACCGGAGGCCACGGCCGCGGAGGCGGCGGTCCAGGCAGCGGTCCAGCAGGAGCTGAACGGCCACGGCCCGGCTCCGGTCACCTCCCCGGTCCCGGCCGCCGCCCCCGTTCCCGCCCCGGCCGCGGAGGAGGAGCGCCCCCGCCCGCTGGCGAAGCCGCCGGTGCGCAAGCTGGCGAAGGACCTGGGCGTCGACCTGGCCACGGTGATCCCGTCCGGCCCGGACGGCATCATCACGCGCGAGGACGTGCACGCGGCGGTGACGGTGCCGGAGCCGGTGGTGGCGGCCGTACCGGTGGCCCCTGCCGCTCCCGCGGTCCCTGCCGCTCCCGCGGTCCCTGCCGCCTCGTACGACACCGTCCGCGAGACCCGGATCCCCATCAAGGGCGTCCGCAAGGCGACCGCGGCGGCGATGGTGGGTTCGGCGTTCACGGCCCCGCATGTCACGGAGTTCGTGACGGTGGACGTGACCCGCACGATGAAGCTGGTGGAGGAGCTGAAGCAGGACAAGGACCTGCAGGGCCTCCGGGTCAACCCCCTCCTGCTCATCGCCAAGGCCCTGTTGGTCGCCATCAAGCGCAACCCGGACATCAACGCGTCCTGGGACGAGGCGAACCAGGAGATCGTGCTCAAGCACTACGTCAACCTGGGCATCGCCGCGGCCACCCCGCGCGGCCTGATCGTGCCGAACATCAAGGACGCCCACGCGAAGACGCTCCCGCAACTGGCGGAGGCGCTCGGTGAGCTGGTCGGCACGGCCAGGGACGGCAAGACGTCACCCGCCGCGATGCAGGGCGGCACGGTGACCATCACCAACGTCGGCGTCTTCGGCATCGACACGGGCACGCCGATCCTCAACCCGGGCGAGGCGGCGATCCTCGCCGTCGGCGCGATCAAGCTCCAGCCGTGGGTCCACAAGGGCAAGGTGAAGCCACGTCAGGTCACCACCCTGGCGCTGAGCTTCGACCACCGTCTGGTGGACGGCGAGCTGGGTTCCAAGGTCCTGGCGGACATCGCCGCGATCCTGGAGCAGCCGAAGCGGCTGATCACCTGGGGCTGAGGGCCGTATACGGCAAAGGCCCGCCGCACGGGTTGCGGCGGGCCTTCGTCGGCTTGGTGCGAGGTGGGTCAGATGGTCGCGAAGCCGTAGTTCAGGAGCTTCGTCGCGTCCGTCGCGCGCTGGGTGATCGAGGAGGAGGCGAGGACGGTGCCGATGACCGTCTTGCCGTTGCGGGTCGCGGCGAAGACGAGGCAGTACTTGGCCTCGGGGCCGGAGCCGGTCTTGATGCCGATGGCGCCGCTGTAGCTGCTGAGCAGCGTGTTGGTGTTGGTCCAGGCACCCATGGTGCGGGTGGAACCGGTCTTCGTGATCGTCTTCGCCGTGTAGCTCTTCGTCTTGACGACCGCGCGGAACGTGGAGTTCTTCATCGCGCTGCTGGCGATTTTCGTCAGGTCGCGCGGCGTCGAGTAGTTGTTGCCGTTGCCGATGCCGTCGAAGGAGTCGAAGTGGGTGTTGGTCAGACCCAGGCTCTTCGCGGCGGTGTTCATCTTGGAGATGAAGTTGGCGACGCGCTTGGCGCGGGTGGTGCCCGAGCCGTACGTGTCCGCGAGCGCGTAGGCGGCGTCGCAGCCGGAGGGCAGCATCAGCCCGTAGAGCAGCTGGCGGACGGTGACCTTGTCGCCGACGATGAGGTGCGCCTGGGAGGCGTTGTTGGCGACGACGTAGTCGCTGTACGCCTTCTGGATCGTGACCTTCTTGTCGAGGTTCAGGTTCGACTGCGCGAGCACGACCTTGGCGGTCATGATCTTCGTGGTCGAACCGGTGGACAGCTTGGTGTCCGCCGCCTTCGTGTACAGCGTCTTGGCGTTCGCGTTGTTCATGACGTAGCCGCCCTTGGCCACGATCGAGGGCTTGGTGACGGCCTGCGCGGGTGCCGCGGTGAGGGCCCCGGTCGCCAGCAGCGCGCCGGACGTGACGGCGACGGCGGCGGCCTTGCGGAGGCGAGTGCCCTTAATACCGGTAATCAACTGAAATACCCCGAGTCGAGTCGAGTCGTAATGCCCCTGGCGTGCGGCCGAGTTGGGGGTGCCGAAGCGATTGGGGCCGCACGTGTGTGACACGTAAGTAGCACAGATGGTTGTGCGGTTGCTGAGGGCGATTTATGTCACGTCCGGATGGTGGACGTGCGGGTCCCTTGCGTACGTGTTGTATCTAAGCTGTGGGCATGAGCCTGGCCGTCAAGCAGCCCCCCGCCGCCGACCGTGTCTACTCCCACGTCAAGCAAGGCGTCCTGGACCGCCACTACGAAGGCGGCGCGCTCCTCACCGAGGGCGAGCTGGCCGAGGCCGTGGGGGTGTCCCGCACCCCCGTCCGCGAGGCGCTGCTGCGCCTGGAGGCCGAGGGTCTGATCAAGCTCTACCCGAAGAAGGGCGCCATGGTGCTGCCCGTCTCCGCGCAGGAGATCGCCGACGTGGTGGAGACCCGGATGCTGGTCGAGGAACACGCGATGCGCAAGGCCGTACCCGCCTCGGCGGCGCTGGTGGCCCGTCTGGAGGAGCTGCTCGACCGGCAGAAGGCCGAGGCCGCCGCCGGTGACCTGGCCGCCGCGGCCGTCACCGACCGCTGCTTCCACGCCGAGATCGTCCGCGACGGCGGCAACGAGATCCTCTCCCGCCTCTACGACCAGCTGCGCGACCGCCAGCTGCGGATGGGCGTCGCGATCATGAACGCGCACCCCGACCGCATCGCCAAGTCGCTGACCGAGCACGAGGAGATCCTGGACGCGCTGCGCGCGGGGGATGCTGATCGCGCGGTCGACCTTGTGCACCGGCACGTCGACTGGTTCGCGCACCTGGCGCGGGGTGAGGTCCGATGAGCCGCGGCAGCGTGTCGTTGCCCGGTGATCCGCCGGGCGGCCGCCGGGCCGTGGTGGTCTGGAGCATAGGCGTCTCCGTCTACTTCGTCGCCGTCATCTTCCGCACGTCCCTCGGGGTCGCCGGCCTCGACGCGGCCGACCGCTTCCATGTGGGCGCCTCGGCGCTGTCCACGTTCTCGATACTCCAGCTGCTGGTCTACGCCGGCATGCAGATACCCGTCGGCCTGCTGGTCGACCGCCTCGGCACGAAGAAGATGCTGTCCATCGGTGCCGTGCTGTTCACCGCCGGGCAGCTGGGCTTCGCCTTCTCCCCGTCGTACGGCACCGCGCTCGCCTCGCGCGCGCTGCTCGGCTGCGGTGACGCGATGACGTTCATCAGCGTGCTGCGGCTCGGCACCCGCTGGTTCCCGGCCCGCCGCGGCCCGCTCGTCGCCCAGCTCGCCGGTCTCGTCGGCATGGCGGGCAACCTCGTCTCCACGCTGGTCCTGGCCCGGCTGCTGCACGGCATCGGCTGGACCCCGGCGTTCGCGGGCAGCGCCCTGGCCGGTGCGGTCGTCCTGGTCCTCGTCCTGTTCTTCCTGAAGGACCACCCCGACGGCCACGAGCCGGAGCCCTTCCCGCATCAGGGAGCGGCCTACGTACGGAAGCAGATCGCCGCGTCCTGGCGGGAGCCGGGGACCCGGCTGGGCCTGTGGGTGCACTTCACCACCCAGTTCCCGGCGATGGTGTTCCTGCTGCTGTGGGGGCTGCCGTTCCTGGTCCAGGCGCAGGGGCTGTCCCGCGCCACGGCCGGTGAACTGCTGACCCTGGTCGTCCTCTCCAACATGGTGGTCGGCCTGGTCTACGGCCAGATCGTCGCCCGGCACCACACGGCGCGGCTGCCGCTGGCGCTGGGCACGGTCGGGGCGACGGCCGTGGTGTGGGCGGCGACGCTGGTGTATCCGGCCGACCATGCCCCGATGGGGCTGCTGGTGGTGCTGTGCGCGGTGCTGGGTGCGTGCGGACCGGCGTCGATGATCGGCTTCGACTTCGCGCGGCCCGCCAACCCGCCCGAGCGACAGGGGACCGCGTCCGGGATCACCAACATGGGTGGTTTCACGGCCTCGATGACGACGTTGTTCCTGGTGGGTGTGTTGCTGGACGCCACCGGCGACAACTACTCGGTGGCCTTCTCGTGCGTGTTCGTGCTGCAGGCGCTGGGGGTGAGCCAGATCCTGCGGTTGCGGGGGCGGGCGGTTCGGCGGGAGCGGGAACGGTTGGTGGCGAGCCGGGTGGAGACGGTGCACGTGCCTGCCTAGGTTTCCCCACCTGCGCACCGCCCGTCGGCAGAAAGGCCGGGCGACCTGTGGGGGCGGTCGCCGTCGGCGGCTTTCCGGGCGTGCGACCGATCGGGCAACCGCCGGGGCGGCGATCAGTGAGCCGCCGGTGCGAGTGGGGCGGTCATCGCGTCGTCGGGACGAGGGTCAGGTAGGCCAGCCCCAGCACGCCCCGGTACGTCAGCCAAGCTGCGCGGTGGGTGTCCAGGCGGGCTCGGGTCTCCGTCGCCAGCGGGTGGCCGGGGTTGGCCGCCAGCCATACCTCCGTGTCCGCCTGGTACGCCGACTCGAACTCCTCCCACTCCTCCGGGTTCGCCGTCTCGATCCACTCCGGGCGGAAGCCGGCGGCCACCGCGAGGTCGACCAGGGCGGCCAGGTCGTGGTGGTCGGTGGCCGAGGCGCCCGGCCACATCCCGGCCAGCTCCGCCTCGGTCGGGGTGCGCTGCCAGAAACCCTCGCCGAGCAGGACGCGCCCGCCGTCGGCCACCAGCCGCCGCAGCTCCCGCAGGGCCGGCACGAGATCGTCGCCCAGTGCCTGGCTCGCCCCGAGGCACAGCACCACGTCGGCCGGGCCCCGGCCGGTGCCCACCGCCGACTCCTCGGCGAACTCCACCCGGCCGGCCAGCCCCCGCGTCCCGGCGGCCCGCCGCCCCCGCTCCAGGTCCGCCGCGTTCACGTCCAGTCCGACGCCGTGCGCCCGCGGTACGGCCGCCAGCAGCCGGAGCATCAACTCGCCCCAGCCGCAGCCGATGTCCAGCACGCTGCCGGGCTGCGTGCCCGCGAGGCGCTGAACCATCGCGGTCGCGCGGGCCTCGGAGAGCGGGCCGTGGAAGGTGAGCCGGGTGAGGCGGGGCGGTAGGTCGTCATGCGGTGCGGTGGCAGTGGTCATGCCGGGAAAGATAGGTCGTGACGGCCACCGCAGGGCACCGAATTTCCGGCGCACCCCGCTCCCGCTTCTTTCCGGATTCTTACCGCTCTTACTGCGTGACCGCGAAGTTGCGCAGGATCGCCGCCGTCAGTTCCGGGTCGCCCTCCGCCTTCACCCGGTCCGCGACCGCCTCCGGGGTGGTGCGGCCGCAGGCCAGGCGGACGTAGGTCTCCCAGTCGAGGGTGAACGTGGCGGCGGGGCCGAGGGCGGGGGCCGTTTCGAGGGTGCCGCGGCCCTGGATGTCGACGCGGATGGTGCGCATGAACTCGATCGGGCCGTGCACGTCCAGGACGATCGCCGAACTGCGCGGCGCGTTCGCCTTCTCGGCGACGACGGCGGGCAGCTCGTCGAGCAGCACGTCACGGGCGATGTGCGCGCCGGGGGAGTCGAGGTTGCCGGGGCGCCCGAGGGCGGCCCGCAGATCCTGCTCGTGCACCCACACGTTGAACGCGTGGCCGCGCATGGACTCTTCGAGGGTGAGCTCGGTGCCGAGCGGGCCGCGTACCTTGGCGCCCGGGTCCCGCGACTCGTTCCGCAGCTGGCGGTTGCGGCGGATGATCACGTACTCCAGCTCGGAGGTCATCTCCGGCGCCGTGTGGTGGCGGCGGACGTCGACCTGCATCTCCATGTAGCGCTGCTGGTCGTTGGTGACGTGGAAGAGGTCGCGCGGCAGGGTGTGGATGGGGCGCGGGTCGCCGAGCATCTCGCAGTCCAGGCCGATGACGTGGGAGACCACGTCCCGCACCGACCAGCCCGGGCACGGGGTCCGCCGGTTCCACTCGCCCTCGACGAGCGGCGTCACCAGCTCGGATATCGCTTCGATGGAGTGGGTCCAGGCGTCGGCGTAGGGCTGGAGGGTGGGATGCAGACTCACGGAACGGGACCCCTCGGCGGTCGGTACTCGGGCAGGTGATGGCGGCGTTGCCAGCGGGAGGTGGCTGCTGTCGGCGGGTGTCTTGAAACGCTAAGTTACGCTGCTGTGAGGCACCCCGGCAGTGCTTTCGTGTGACGATCGTAGGCCCGTGTGGACGGCTCGAATGCCAGGACGGTGGTAGTGTGCGCGCCTCGCTCATCCAGATCGACGTAAACGAGGGCGAATCGGTCGAATCTCGTCGGCAGCGTGTGACCGCACTGGTGCGCGAGCAGGCGGACGCCGATCTCGTCGTACTGCCCGAGCTGTGGACGACGGGCGCGTTCGCCTACCAGGAGTTCGCCGCCGAGGCCGAGCCGCTCGAAGGCCCGACGTACGAGGCGATGGCGAAGGCGGCGAGCGACGCGGGCGTCTGGCTGCACGCCGGCTCGATCCCCGAGCGTGCTCCAGCCGACAGCGGCTCCGCCGCGGAGGACGGCCCCCTCTACAACACGGCGCTCGTCTTCTCCCCCTCCGGCGAGCTGGCCGCCACCTACCGCAAGATCCACCGCTTCGGTTTCGACAAGGGCGAGGCGGTGCTGATGGGCGCGGGACAGGAGCTGGTGACGGTCCGGCTGCCCGGGACCACACTCGGCCTGGCCACCTGCTACGACCTCCGTTTCCCCGAACTCTTCCGCGGACTCGTCGACGCCGGCGCCGAGACGCTGGTGCTCCCGGCGGGCTGGCCCGAGCGGCGACGCGCGCACTGGACGCTGCTGGCCCAGGCGCGGGCGGTCGAGAACCAGGCGTTCGTGCTCGCGTGTGGAACGGCCGGGACGCATGCCGGAGTTCCGCAGGCCGGTCACTCGATCGTGGTGGACCCGTGGGGCGAGGTGCTGGCCGAGGCGGGCGCCGGCGAGGAGATCCTCACCGTCGACCTCGATCCGGCCAAGGTCGCCGCGACCCGCGAACAGTTCCCGGCCCTCAAGGACCGCCTCCTCGGCCTGGACCCCCCGCACCACCGTTAGCCCCGCCCAGCCCCCGCCCAGCCCCCGCCTAGTCCTCGTCCCGCTCCTTGTCGGCGAGGTGGATCACGCACACCGCCACCGCGATCAGCAGCGCCGGGTCCGCGTCGTCCCGTACCACGTCGACGCCGTAGGTCTCCCGTACGTGCAGCCAGCGCCGGGAGACCACGGCCAGCAGTTCGCCGTCGTACTCGACGGCGAACTCCCGGTCGAGGATCTTGCCGCTGACGTCGAGTTCGGTGCCGTCGACCAGGTGGACCCGGTAGTGGTTGCGCAGCAGCGACAGCCGCTTGCGCCTGATGGTCGCCAGGGGCTCGCCCTCGCGTTCGATCACCATGGTGTCGCGCAGGGCGAACATCTTCTGGTGGATGTCGACGAGCACGCGCCCGTGCCGGTCCTTCAGCTCGAACGTGTCGCGCACCCGCATGGCCTTGCCGTCGACGAGGAAGACCTTGTCGCCGTGCTCGTCCTCGATCCAGTAGTCCTCACCGAAGCCGAGGAGCCGGTCGCGTACCAGGAATCTCATACCTGTACCCCTTCCCGCCCCACCGGCCCGAAACGCCGCCGGTAGTCCGACGGGCTGAGCCCTGTCTCGCGCCGCAGCCGCGCGCGCAGATTGGCCGCCGTACCGAGCCCGCTGCGCGCCGCCACCACGTCCAGCCGCTCCTCCCCCCGTTCGATCAGACGGCAGGCGACGGCCACGCGTTCCCCGGTCAGCCAGGCCAGCGGGGTGGTGCCCAGCTGGGCACGGAACCGGCGATGCAGGGTGGCGGGGGAGACGGCGGCCCGCGCGGCCAGGTCCGCCACGGTCAGCGGCTGTCCGAGTCGCTCCTGCGCCCAGGCCAGCAGCGGGCCGAGTGACTCGTCCGGCACATCGGGCACCGGCCGCTCCACGAACTGCCGCTGCCCGCCGTCGCGGTGCGAGGCGAACACCAGCCGCCGGGACACCGCGTTGGCGATCTCGGCGCCGTGGTCCTGCCGCCAGATGTGCAGCCCCAGGTCGAGCGCGGCCGCGCTGCCCGAGGCGGTCAGCAGGTCGCCGTCGTCGACGAAGAGCACGTCCGGGTGGAGCAGCACCCGGGGATGCAGTTCCCGGAACACGTCCGCCCAGCGCCAGTGTGTGGTGGCCGGCCGCCCGTCCAGCAGCCCGGCCTCGGCGAGCGCGAACGTCCCGGTGCAGAAACTCACGACCCGCGCCCCATGCGCGCGTGCGCGCCGGATGGCGTCGAGGACGTCGGCACCGCGCGGGACGACGTTGTCCGGGCGGCCCGGTACGACGAGGGTGTCCGCCTCGTCCACGGCCTCCAGCCCCGCCACCCCGCTGAGAGTGAAGAAGCCGTGGTTCATGCGCACCTCGCGCGCGGGCGCACAGAGCGTCACCTCGTACGGCGGTACGGGCATCCCCAGCTCGGGCCGCGGCAGCCCGAACAGCTCGGTGGCGACCCCGACCTCGAACGGATTGGTGCCCGCGTCGACGATCACGGCGACACGATGAGTCGTTTGAGAGGATCCTTGCGCCATATGCGATTTCTAGCACTCACGCGGACACCGGTCGACGGCCGAGGATGATTGCCATGACCAGCGAACCCGTCTCCCTCGCCCACACCCTCGCCTCCTTCGAGGACCTGTGGAGCCCCCGCATCGTCACCGCGGTCAACGATTACGACGTCCGCGTCGCCAAGGTCGAGGGCGAGCACCTCTGGCACGTCCACGACCACACCGACGAGTTCTTCCTGGTCCTGGAGGGCGAGCTGCGCATCGCCCTGCGGGAGCCGGCCGGCGAGCGCACCGTCGTCCTCCCCAAGGGCTCGGTCTTCACCGTCCCCCGCGGCACCGAGCACAAGCCGATCGCCCCGGCCGGGGCGTCGATCCTCCTCTTCGAGCCGACCGGCACCTCCACGGTCGGCGACCGCCACGACGACATCCCGGACCACGTGGACGCGACGACGGGCCACGCACTGTCCTGACCTGGACTCCGCCAGGTTGTCCACAGGTCGGCCCGCCACTTGTCCACAGGCGGAACCGTACTGTCGGCGGCGAGTGGCACTCTTGATCCATGAGCGAGACATCCCCGGCCCCCACCCCGCGCCGTGCCCGTGTCCGTGCCCCCGAGCTGGTCGGCAAGGGCGGCTGGCTGAACACCGGTGACAAGCAGTACACCCTCGCGGACCTGCGAGGACGCATCGTCGTCCTGGACTTCTGGACCTTCTGCTGCATCAACTGCCTGCACGTCCTGGACGAGCTGCGGGAGCTGGAGGAGCGGCACCGGGACACGGTGGTGATCATCGGGGTGCACTCGCCGAAGTTCGTGCACGAGGCGGAGCACCGGGCGGTCGTCGACGCGGTGGAGCGGTACGGCGTCGAGCACCCGGTGCTGGACGACCCGGAGCTCGCCACCTGGAAGCAGTACGCGGTCCGGGCCTGGCCGACGCTGGTCGTGATCGACCCGGAGGGGTACGTCGTCGCCCAGCACGCCGGCGAGGGGCACGGGCATGCCATCGCGCGGCTGGTCGAGGAGCTGGAGGCGGAGCATGAGGCGAAGGGCACCCTGCGCCGTGGCGACGGCCCGTACGTGCCGCCGGAGCCCGAGCCGACCGCCCTGCGCTTCCCCGGCAAGGCCCTGCTGCTGCCCTCGGGGAACTTCCTGGTCAGCGACACCACCCGGCACCAGCTGGTGGAGCTGGCCGAGGACGCGGAGACGGTCGTACGGCGGATCGGTTCCGGCACGCGCGGTTTCGCCGACGGCCCGGCGGCCGACGCCTCCTTCCGTGAGCCGCAGGGGCTCGCGCTGCTGGACGACGGCTCCGTGGTCGTCGCCGACACCGTCAACCACGCCCTGCGCCGCCTCGACCTGGCCACCGGTGCGGTGACCACCCTCGCCGGCACCGGCCGCCAGTGGTGGCAGGGCTCCCCGACCGCCGGCCCGGCCCGCGAGATCGACCTGTCCTCCCCCTGGGACGTGGCCGTCTTCGGCGGCCGGGTGTGGATCGCCATGGCCGGCGTCCACCAGCTGTGGACGTACGACCCGGAGACCGCGACGGTCGCCGTCGCCGCCGGCACCACCAACGAGGGACTGGTGGACGGGCCGGCGGCCGAGGCCTGGTTCGCGCAGCCGTCCGGCCTCGCGGCCACCGCCGACCGCCTCTGGCTCGCCGATTCCGAGACGAGCGCCCTGCGCTGGGTCGACCCGGACGGGCACGTCCACACGGCCGTCGGCACCGGCCTCTTCGACTTCGGCCACCGGGACGGCGCCGCCGAGCAGGCCCTCCTCCAGCACCCGCTGGGCGTCACGGCCCTGCCCGACGGCTCGGTCGCGGTGTCCGACACCTACAACCACGCGCTGCGCCGCTACGACCCGGCGACCGGCGAGGTCACCACGCTGGCGACGGACCTGCGGGAGCCCAGCGACGCGGTGCTGGCCGGCGACGAGATCGTGGTGGTCGAGTCGGCCCGCCACCGGCTGACCCGGCTGCGGCTGCCCGAGGAGGCGGTCCGGGTGGAGTCGGTCGCCCACCGCACCCAGCGCGCGGCGACCGAGGTCGCTCCGGGCAGACTCCGGCTGGACGTGGTCTTCCAGGCCCCGGCGGGCCAGAAGCTGGACACGCGGTACGGCCCGTCGACCCGCCTGCTGGTGTCGTCGACCCCGCCGGAGCTGCTGCTCAAGGGCGAGGGCGCCGACACCGACCTGTCGAGAGAGCTGGACCTGAACCCGGCGATCACCGAGGGCGTCCTGCACGTCTCGGCGATGGCCGCGTCCTGCGACGACGAGGCTGGGGGAGAATACCCGGCCTGCCATGTGCACCAACAGGACTGGGGGGTGCCGGTGCGGATCACGGAGGGTGGGGCGGACCGGCTTCCGCTGATTCTCGCCGGGATGGATCAGCGCCCCTGAAAGGGGCGCGGGGCTGAGTCGATTTGCGGCTGCCGCCGCGTGGGCGCGACCAGCCCCCACGCGGCCGCAGCCAACGCACAACCGGCTACCGCCGTCGCGGAACCAACTTGAACACCGCGACCCCGGCCGCCACCAGCGTCGTGGCCGCCACCACCATCGCCATGCTGTTGATCCAGAGCCCGGTGGCGGCCAGGGTCGCACCGCCCGCACCCGCGGTGCCCGCGCCGATCACTCTTCCGTACATCGTGCTTCTCCTATGAGGGGTGAGGTGACATGTGGGGGGCGGGGTCGGTGAGGGTGCCCGGCAACGGGCTCACGTCGCCACCCACTTCTCCTCGCTGCGGCGCACCAGCCCCCACAGCGAGGTGAAGTAGACGGCGTGCTGGAAGAGGTCGTAGAGCATCTCCGGGATCATCAGCGCGGCGACCAGGACGGCCTTCGGTCCCGCCCGCCGTACGGAGACGGTCTTCTCGACGATGAAGATGAGGCCGATCGCCGTCCAGAACGGCGACAGGCCCGGCCAGCCGTACAGCGAGGTGTACGCGGCCATGTAGGTCAGGTAGATCAGGAAGGAGAGCGCGCCGAAGCCCATCAGGAACTGCTGGACGAAGTAGCGGGCGGTGACCCGGGTCCAGCCGTAGTCGCGGAGGTTCTCCAGCGCGCCGCGCTGCCAGCGAAGCCGCTGGTGCCAGAGTTTGGGGAGCGTCGGCATGACCTCGGTGGTGACCGCGCAGCCCGCCGGGGACATGGCCCGGTAGCCGAGGGTCTTGACCGCCTTGGTCATCTCGTCGTCCTCGGTGAGCGAGGCGAGGCTGTAGTAGCCGGTGCCGCCGCCGAGTTCGCCGGCGCGGCGGGCCGTGCGGACCTCACGGAGCACGCGGGCGCGGAACATCGTGCCGGTTCCGGTGAGGACCTGTGCCCTGCCGCCGGTGCGCTCCAGTTCCCACGCGTAGCGGTGGAACTCCATGCGCTGCAGCAGGCCGAGGAAGCCGCCGCCGTCCTCGCCGTAGAAGACGCCGCCGACCGCGCCGACCTTGCGGTTGAAGGTGGCGAGCGCGGTCTCGACGAACCACGGGTTGAGGACGGTGTCGGCGTCCTGGACGAGCAGCAGGTCCCGGTCGTCCAGGTGCGGCAGCACCCACGCGATGGCCTGGTTGAGGGCACCGGCCTTCTTGTGGGTGTTGCCCTGGGTGGGGAAGACCTGGGCACCGTGGGCGGCGGCGACGCCGGCCGTGTCGTCGGTGCAGTTGTCGGTGACGACGACGATCAGGTCGGGGCGCCGGGTCTGCTCCCAGAGGCCGTCGACCGCGGCGGAGATACGTTCCTGCTCGTTGTGGGCCGGGATCAGGACGGCGAGTCTGGGTCTGTCGCCCGGTTCCTCGGGCGCGGCGTGGGCACGGCGCGTGGCGTGACGGCGCACGGCTCGGTACCCCCTGTCGTGAAGACCTCGGTGGGCCCGGAAGGCGAAATTCCGGACCCGTCAGTGATCGAAAGTCTTCACGAAATCTGTACAACTTCGATAGTTGAATGCTGTAACGGATTGCTCACGGTTGCCTGTGATGACCCTGTGGATCCAGCTGTGTCCGTTACGCGCCGTACCCGTCTCCGTATCCGTCACGGTGGTGATGGTGCCGTTCCTCCTCGACCACCGTCGTCGGCGGCACCATGACGCGCCGGCGACCGGCGATGCTGCTGAACGTGGCGACGCCGATGATGCCGACGGCCATCAGGATCAGGCCGACGACGTCGAGGTTGACGCCGTTCATGTGCCAGTCGGTCGCGAACGTGAGGATGGCCCCCACGGCGATGAGGATGATGCACCCGCCGGGCCCCATGAGCGTTGCCTCCCCTTCAGGTTCGGTGGCTTTGGTCCGCACCGGGTACCCAGGGGCGCGCAGGCCATGTCAACTCCGCCTGCCGCTACCCCTCCAGGAACGCCACCAGCGCGTTGGCCAGCAGGAACGGGTCGTCGGCGCCGCACAGTTCGCGGGCGCTGTGCATGGAGAGGATGGCCGCGCCGATGTCGATGGTCTGGATGCCGTGCCGGGCCGCGGTGATCGGGCCGATCGTGGTGCCGCACGGCATGGAGTTGTTGGAGACGAAGGTCTGGAAGGGGACCCCGGCCTTCTCGCAGGCGGCGGCGAAGACCGCGCGGCCCGAACCGTCCGTGGCGTAGCGGTTGTTGACGTTGACCTTGAGGATCGGGCCGCCGTTGGCGCGCGGGTGGTGCGTCGGGTCGTGGCGCTCGGCGTAGTTGGGGTGCACGGCGTGGCCCATGTCGGAGGAGAGACAGACGGTGCCCGCGAAGGCTCTCGCCCGGTCCTCGTACGACCCGCCGCGCGCCAGCACCGAGCGCTCCAGCACGCTGCCGAGCAGCGGACCGTCCGCGCCGGTGTCGGACTGGGAGCCGGTCTCCTCGTGGTCGAAGGCGGCGAGGACGGGGATGCAGGGCAGTTCGGCTCCGCCCGTCGCCACGGCCGCCAGCGCCGCCGTACCGGCGTGCACGGAGAGCAGGTTGTCCATCCGGGGGCCGGCCAACAGCTCCTGGTCGCGGCCCAGGTAGGCGGGTGGTTCGACGGTGTAGGTCATCAGGTCCCAGCCGGTGACCGAGCCGGCCGGCAGGCCCGACTCCTGCTCCAGGAAGGCGATGAGGTCGCCGTCGCGGACGTCGTCGCCGAGGCCCCAGATCGGCTGGAGGTGGCGCTGCTTGTCGAGCTTGAGCCCCTCGCTGCTGACCGAACGGTCCAGGTGGATGGCGAGTTGGGGCACCCGCAGCAGCGGCCGGTCCACGTCGACGAGGCGGGTGGATCCGTCGCGCAGGCTGAGCCGGCCGGCCAGGCCCAGGTCCCGGTCGAGCCAGGAGTTCATGAGCGGTCCGCCGTAGATCTCCACGGCGACCTGGCGGAAGCCGTGCGCCCCGGTGTCCGGACGGGGCTTCACCCGCAGGTTGGGGGAGTCGGTGTGGGCGCCGACGATCCGGAACGGCGTGTGCGGCGCGGCGCCCTCCGGGACGTACCAGGCGATGATCGCGCCGCCGCGCAGCACGTACTTGCCGCCGGCCGTGCCGTCCCAGGCGTCCGTCTCGGCGACCTGCCGGAAACCGGCCTTCTCCAGTCGTGCGCCGGCGTTCGCCACGGCGTGGTACGGCGTGGGACCGGCCGCGAGGAAGGACATCAGGTCGTCGGTGTGGCCGCGATCGAAGCGGGAGGGTTCGCTCATGTGCTTCACCTTAACGACGTACGGTGGCCCGCTCCCCTGAGAAGGAGCGGGCCACCGCGGCGGACACGGACGGCCGGAACGGTCAGAAAGCGGCCTCGTCCAGCTCCATCAGGTCGAGGTCGACACCGGCCGCGACCTTGCGGGCCAGGGTGACGCCCGGCAGCACGTTGGCCGCGAAGAACTTCGCCGCCGCTATCTTGCCGGTGTAGAACGCCTTGTCCTTGTTCGACGCCGTCTCCAGCTTCTCGGCGGCCACGGCCGCTCCCTTGAGCAGCAGGTAGCCGACGATCACGTCACCGGAGGCGAGCAGCAGGCGGCTGGTGTTGAGGCCCACCTTGTAGATGTTCTTGACGTCCTGCTCGGTGGCCGCGAGGTCGGTCAGCATCAGGCCGACGATCGCCTCCAGCTCGACGGCGGCCTTCGCGAGGTGCTCGCGGGCGCCCGCCAGCTCCTCGCCGCCCGTCCCCAGCGCCAGGAACTTCTTGATGTCCTCGGCGAGGGAGTTCAGCGCCGCGCCCTGGTTGCGGACGATCTTCCGGAAGAAGAAGTCCTGGCCCTGGATCGCGGTGGTGCCCTCGTAGAGGGTGTCGATCTTGGCGTCGCGGATGTACTGCTCGATCGGGTACTCCTGCAGGAAGCCGGAGCCGCCGAAGGTCTGCAGCGACTGGGCGAGCTGCTCGTAGCCCTTCTCGGAGCCGTAGCCCTTGACGATCGGCAGGAGCAGGTCGTTGAGCGCGTGCTCGGCCTTCGGGTCCTCGCCGTTCGCCTCCTTGACGGCGATCGCGTCCTGGATCGAGGCGGTGTAGAGGACCAGGGCGCGCATGCCCTCGGCGTACGCCTTCTGCGTGATCAGCGAGCGGCGGACGTCGGGGTGGTGGGTGATGGTGACCTTGGGCGCGGACTTGTCCAGGAAGTTCGCGAGGTCCGGACCCTGGACGCGCTCCTTGGCGTACTCCAGGGCGTTCAGGTAGCCGGTGGACAGCGTCGAGATGGCCTTCGTGCCGACCATCATCCGGGCGAACTCGATGATCCGGAACATCTGGCGGATGCCCTCGTGCCTGTCGCCGATCAGCCAGCCCTTGGCCGGGTGGCGGTCGCCGAAGGTCATCTCGCAGGTGTTGGAGGCCTTGAGGCCCATCTTGTGCTCGACGTTCGTCGCGTAGACGCCGTTGCGCTCGCCCAGCTCGCCGGTCTCGAAGTCGAACAGGTACTTCGGGACGAGGAAGAGGGACAGGCCCTTGGTGCCCGGACCGGCGCCCTCGGGACGCGCCAGCACGTAGTGAAGGATGTTCTCCTCCATGTCGTGCTCACCGGAGGTGATGAAGCGCTTCACGCCCTCGATGTGCCAGGAGCCGTCCTCCTGCTGGACCGCCTTGGTACGGCCGGCGCCGACGTCCGAACCCGCGTCGGGCTCGGTGAGCACCATGGTCGAACCCCAGGTGCGGTCCACGGCGAGCTGCGCCCACTTCTTCTGCTCCTCGGTGCCCTCCTCGAAGAGGATGCGGGCGAACGCCGGGCCGGAGGAGTACATCCACACGGCCGGGTTGGCGCCGAGGATCAGCTCCGCGTACGACCAGATCAGGGACGGGGGAGCGGTCGTGCCGCCGATCTCCTCGGGGAGGCCCAGGCGCCAGTACTCCGAGTCCATGAAGGCCTTGTAGCTCTTCTTGAAGGAGGCCGGGACCGGGGCGGTGTTGGTCTCCGGGTCGAAGACCGGGGGGTTGCGGTCGGCGTCGGCGAAGGACTCCGCCAGCTCGTTCTCGGCGAGCCGGGTCAGCTCCTCCAGCACGCTCTTCGCGGTGTCGGTGTCCATCTCGGCGAACGGGCCGGTGCCGTACAGCTTGTCGCGCCCGAGCACTTCGAACAGGTTGAATTCGATGTCGCGGAGGTTGGACTTGTAGTGCCCCATGGTGACGGCTCCGTATCCGGATCGGCGAGGCACTGAATCCTCGCGCAAGCTTTCACATACCAACGAGTAGCTCCGATGATGCTACCCGTCGGTAATAAGACGCAACCCCCATCGCGTGAAGTGTGAGAAGGGTCTACCTTCTCGCGGACGCCGCGTGTCTCGGTAGGCTTGCGCGCATGTATGGATACGGCCAGCCCATGGACGGTGGGGCCGCTCAGCAGCCGTACGCCTCGCCGCAGCAGCAGATGGCCGGCGGCCTCGGCGGGTACGGCCAGCAGCCGCCGCTCTACCCCGAGCCGTCCCCGCCCTCGCTCGCGGACGCGGTGCGCGCCTTCACCACCGGTCAGCTGACCGCCGAGGACTTCCAGCAGGTCTTCGCCACCTCCAAGGTGTACTGCCCGCGCGGCGACAACCCCGGGTTCCTGGCCCTGCACAACACCCAGCAGCCGGTGATCCCGATGTTCACCTCGCTGAAGGAGCTGCGCCGGTACGCGGGCAAGGAGTCCAAGTACTTCGTGATCACCGGCGCGGAGGTCATCGACCTCCTCCCGACCGGCTACGGCTTCGTCCTGGACATGGAGGGCGAACACCGGATGGTCTTCGACGCGAAGGCGGTCGAGCAGATGGTGGAGTTCGCGATGCGGCGGATGTACGGCTGACGTCCGTCCGGCTCCCTCACGTCACTGCTGCCGGAACGGAAATTCCCCCTCGTTGTCACAGGCATGCCATAGGGTGACGGTCGGCAGCCGCGCCCCGGGTGTCATCGGTCTCCCGATGGCCTCGCCCGGGCGTCGCGCGGCGCTCTCGTCCTCCCGGTGCCACCGGGATTCCTGTGGGGGGTTTCAGCACTGTGCGTATGCGCAGCACTTCGGCCGCGACGGCGCTCGCGGTCCTTGTCGGCTCCGTCGTACTCGGCGTCGCGGCGGCCGGTCCCGCGTCGGCCGAGTCAGCCGTCCTCACCTCGCCGGTCGGTCTCGTCGCCGACGGCGCGGTGCACCGTGTCTTCGTCGCCGACGAGGCCAACGGCCGCATCCTGGCGACCGACTACAACGGCACCCTCGTCGACCTGAACGTCGGCTTCGGCGACGTCAGCGCCCTGGCGCTGTCGGACGACGGCGCCACCCTGTACGCGGCCCTGCCGTCCGGCCACGAGATCGTGGCGCTCGACGCGGCCACCCTGGAGGTCACGTCCCGCTACGACGTCGGGGCCGGCGTCACCCCGCACGAGGTCGCGTTCTCGGGCGGCCGGCTCTGGTTCTCCTACCGGACCCAGGCCGAGGACGGCATGCACGGCAATCTGGGCTCCGTCGACCCGGCCGCGGCCGACCCGGCCACCGCGGTGACGCTGGGGCAGCTGCCGGAGACGGTCGCCCCCTACTACAACTCGGGACTCCTCGACGCCGACCCGGCCGCCCCCGGCCTGCTCTCCTACACCGACAGCGGGACCAGCCCGGGCGCGATCAACCTCCTCGACGTCTCCGGTGCCACCCCGCAGCTGGTCGCCAAGACGGACGGCGGGCGCTACGCCAACGACATCGACCTCGTGCCCGGTACCTCCCAGGTGCTGTGGAACGGCTACCAGAAGCTGGATTACGCGGACGGCACCTTTACGCAGGGCCCGAGCCTCACCGAGACCGGCTGGTTCGGCGACGTCTCGCCGGCCGGCCAGATCGCCGAGGTCTACGACCGCCATGTGAACGTCTACCGGACGGGCGCCACCACGCCGGTGCGCCGCTTCGACGCCGGCAGCTCCACCATGGGCGCGGTCGCCTGGGCTCCGGACTCCTCCCGGCTGTTCGCCCTGGCCGGGAACGTGGACAACACCTACACCCTGAAGGCGTTCGCGAACCCGACGCTCAGCGCCCCGACCCTCACCGTCAACGCGCCGGCGTCGGCGTCCCGCGCCAAGAAGCTCACCGTCACCGGAAAGATCACGGCCAGTGTCCCGTTCCCGGCGGGCACCCGGCTGGCGGTCACCCGGACCGACATGGAGTCGCCGAACGGCAAGGCGCTCGCCGCCGTCACGTTCAAGGCGGACGGCACCTACTCCTTCGCGGACACCCCGCCGGCCGGCGGCACGGTCACCTACAAGGTGACCTACGCGGGCGACACCGACCACACCACGGCCACCGCCTCCGACAAGGTCGCGGTCTCCCGCGCGGGCACGAGCCTGAGCCTGAACAACAACGGCAAGCTGTACAACTACGGCGCCGACGTGAAGTTCACCGCTCACCTGGGGACGACGTACAAGAACCGCTCGGTCAGGATCTACGCGGACCCCTTCGGCGGTGACAAGGGCAAGAAGCTGATCAAGACCGGCAAGGTGGACTCCCACGGGAACATCGCCGCCTGGGTGGACATGACCCGCGACACGGCCGTCTCCGCGGTCTTCGACGGGGACGCCCGCTACGCGCCCAAGACCGTGAAGGTCACGGCGTACGCGCGGGTCAAGATCTCCACCGCGGTCTCCAAGCACTACCGGACGGCGAAGATCGGTTCGACGTCGTACTACTGGTTCCACAAGAACACCGACCCGGTGATCACCACGACGATGACCTACTACCCGGGCCGCGAGCAGCGCCTGGACCTGCAGGTCTACTACCAGGGGACGTGGTACTCGGCGGACTCCGAGTACTTCCCGGTCTCCTCGAACGGCAAGTCGGCCGTGCAGATCGGGGCGCCGGGTGAGTCCGGGATCCGGGCGCGGGTGCGTTCGGTGTACGTCAACGGCTCGTCCGGCGACACCGTGAACTCCACGACGTACGGCGGGTGGAAGTACCTCTACTTCAGCAACTGATCCACCGATCGGGGGATGACCAAGGCCCGGAGGGAATGTCCTCCGGGCCTTCTCCGTTAGGGGTAGCAGAAAGTTCAACGCTCAACTAAACTGGGCGCACAAGGAGGAGCCAACATGCCTGCAGTGACTGTCGAGAACCCGCTCACCCTGCCTCGGGTGGCCGCACCGGCCGACGCCGTGGCCCGTCCCGTGCTCGCCGTCACGACCGCGCCGAGCGGTTTCGAGGGCGAGGGTTTCCCGGTGCGCCGGGCGTTCGCGGGGATCAACTACCGCCACCTCGACCCGTTCATCATGATGGACCAGATGGGTGAGGTGGAATACGCGCCGGGCGAGCCCAAGGGCACCCCCTGGCACCCGCACCGCGGCTTCGAGACCGTCACCTACATCATCGACGGGATCTTCGACCACCAGGACAGCCAGGGCGGCGGCGGCACCATCACCAACGGCGACACCCAGTGGATGACGGCCGGCTCCGGCCTCCTCCACATCGAGGCCCCGCCGGAGTCCCTCGTCGTGTCCGGCGGTCTCTTCCACGGCCTCCAGCTGTGGGTGAACCTCCCCGCCAAGGACAAGATGATGGCGCCGAGGTACCAGGACATCCGCGGCGGCCAGGTGCAGCTGCTGACGACCCCCGACGGCGGTGCGCTGCTGCGCGTCATCGCGGGCGAGCTGGACGGCCACGCCGGCCCCGGCATCACCCACACCCCGATCACGATGATCCACGCGACCGTCGCCCCGGGCGCCGAGGTCACGCTGCCCTGGCGCGAGGACTTCAACGGCCTCGCCTACGTGCTGGCGGGCAAGGGCACGGTGGGCGCCGATCGCCGCCCGATCCACCTCGGCCAGACCGCCGTCTTCGGCGCGGGTTCGTCCCTCACCGTCCGCGCGGACGAGAAGCAGGACTCGCACACGCCGGACCTGGAGGTCGTGCTGCTCGGCGGACAGCCGATCCGTGAGCCGATGGCCCACTACGGCCCGTTCGTCATGAACACCAAGGAAGAGCTCATGCAGGCCTTCGAGGACTTCCAGAAGGGCCGCCTGGGCACGATCCCGGCGGTACACGGCATGACGGAGAACGGCCCGCAGGCGTAACCGACGGCTCCACCCCCCGAGAGGCCCGGCGCAACCCCGCACCGGGCCTCCCGCCTGCCACCGCCCGCTCGACCTGGCCTTTTCACCGCCCGAGTCGCTTTCCTGCCTTCTCGACCCGGCCCTTTCATCGACCGAGTCGCTTCCTGCCTTCGGGCTCGCCTTTTCATCGACCGATTCGGGTGGTGGGTGGGCAAAGGTTTCGGGGGTCCAGGGGGCGGAGCCCCCCTGGTACGGCGTCCGGAGGTACGTTCACCCGGCGGGGGGTGTACGGCGGGGCATTCGTCGGCCTCGCATGGTCCGCTAGGACCTGTGCAGCTGTTGCCCGAGCCCGTGCGCCGTTTCGCCGCGTGGTGTGCCGTGCTGCTGCTGGCCTCCGGGGTCGGTTACGTCGGCATCCGGCTCTGCTCCGAGTTCCGCACCGCGGTGACCCCGGTCCTGCTCGCCCTGCTCGGCACCGCGCTGCTCGGCCCGCTGTACCGACGGCTCGTGCGGGTCGGCGTGCACCGCTCCCTCGCCGCCGGGCTCACCTGCGTCGCGGTCGTCGCCGTCGCCGGCGGTGCCGTCTACATCGTCGTCGCGGCCCTCGTCGACACCGGCGACGAGATCGTCGCCTCCCTCAAGCAGGCCGCGAAGTCCCTCGCCCGGCACTTCGGGGCCGCCGGGACCTCGGTCGGCGACCTGGCCGGCAGCGCCAAGGACCTGCTCGCCAAGTTCGGCGGGACCGCCGCCTCCAACGTCATCAGCGGTGTCAGCGTGGTCGCCGAGGGCATCGCCATGGCCGTCCTCGCGCTGCTGCTCGTCTTCTTCTTCCTGCGCGACTCGGACCGGGTCGTCGGCACCATCAGGGCCGTCGCGCCCGGTTCCAGCGCCGACGTGGTCGAGGCCATGGCCCGCCGAGCCTTCGAGGGCATCGAGGGGTTCATGCGCGGCACCACCGTCATCGCGTTCATCGACGCCGTCTGCATCACCGTCGGCCTGCTGGTCCTCCGCGTACCGGGGGCCGTCGGGCTCGGCGCGCTCGTCCTGGTCGGCGCCTACATCCCCTACCTCGGCGCCTTCATCTCCGGTGCCGTCGCCGTCCTGGTCGCCCTCGCCGACCGCGGCTTCGTCATCGCGCTGTGGGCGCTGGGCGTCGTACTCGCCGTGCAGGTGCTGGAGGGGCACGTGCTGCAGCCCATGATCCAGAGCCGGACCGTGCAGATGCATCCGGCGGTGGTGATGCTGACCATCACGGCCGGCGCCTCCGTCGCCGGGATCCTGGGCATGCTGCTGGCCGTACCGCTCACCGCGGCCGCCTTCGGGGTCGTACACGAACTGCGCGCCCGTTACGCCACCGGCTGACGCCCGCGGCCGGACAGCCCCCGCTACGACTTGTCGGCCTCGTACAGCTCGAACCAGATGCTCTTGCCCTGCCCGCGCGGGTCGACGCCCCAGGCGTCCGCCAGGATCTCGATCAGGACCAGGCCGCGGCCGGAGGAGGCCAGTTCGCCGGGGCGGCGCTTGTGCGGGAGGTCGTCGCCGACGTCCGTGACCTCGACCCGCAGCCGCCGTTCAGGGGCGTGGCCGGAGACCTCGGCGAGCAGCAGCGCGTCCGCGTCGGTGTGGACGAGGACGTTCGTGAGCATCTCGGAGACCAGGAGGACCGCGGAGTCGACCTGGTCGGGCGAGCCCCAGTCGTGCAGCAGTTCGCGCAGGTGCTGGCGGGCCTCGGCGACCCGCTCGGGCTCGTCCTGGGCCACCGACAGCAGGGTGCGGCGGATCCGCGGCCGTACGGCCAGCGGCTCGCCGCCGCGGCCGCCGCCCGGCCGGGACAGCAGCAGCACCGCTATGTCGTCCTCGCGGCGGTCGGCCAGCGGCCCGGTGGTGTGGTGCGAGGAGGGCCCGTGCACGGCCTGGACCAGGCCGTCGGCCAGCTTCTCCAGGTCGCCGTCGCCGTGCTCCTCCATGATCGCCCGGATCCGCTGCCAGCCGCTCTCCATGTCGTGGCCGCCGGTCTCGATCAGCCCGTCGGTGCAGATCATCATGGTCTCGCCGGGTTCGAGGGCGAACCGCGTCGTCGGATAGTCGGCGTCCGGGTCGATGCCGAGCGGCAGCCCGCCCGCCGTCGGCCGCCGCAGCACCGTGCCGTCGGCCATCCGGATCGTCGGGTCGAGATGGCCCGCACGGGCGATCTCCAGCACCCCGGTCGCCGGATCCGCCTCGACGTACAGGCAGGTCGCGAAGCGCAGGTCGGCGTCGTCCTCGGCGTAGGTGATCCCGTGCAGGAAACGGGAGGCCCGGGAGAGCACCGCGTCCGGGCGGTGGCCCTCGGAGGCGTAGGCGCGCAGCGCGATCCGCAGCTGGCCCATCAGACCCGCGGCCCGTACGTCATGGCCCTGGACGTCGCCGATGACCAGGGCGTGCCGGCCGGACGGCAGCGGGATCATGTCGTACCAGTCACCGCCCACCTGGAGCCCGCCGCCGGTCGGTATGTAGCGGGCGGCCGTGTCCATGCCGGGTATCTCGGGGCCCAGCGTCGGCAGCATCGAGCGCTGCAGGCCGTCCGTCAGCTCCCGCTCCGAGTCGGCGATCCCGGCCCGGGACAGGGCCTGCGCCAGCATCCGGGCCACCGTGGTGAGCACGGACCGTTCGTCGGGGGTGAACGACACCTGGTAGGTGAAGCCCGCCATCCAGGCGCCCATGGTCCGCCCGGCCACCGTCAGCGGCAGGAAGGCCCAGGACTGCCGGCCGAAGCGCTCGGCCAGCGGCCAGGTCACCGGGTAGCGGGACTTGTACTGCTCGGCGGAGGAGAGGTAGACCGCCCGGCCGGTCCGTGCCACCTCGGCCGCCGGATAGTCCGTCTCCAGCGGCATGCTGGTGAAGGGGCTGTCCTCGTCGATCTGCTGGCCGTGGTGGCCGATCATCATCAGCTGGTCGCCCTTGACCCCGAAGACGACCAGCCCGTCCGGGGAGAAACCGGGCATCGACAGGCCCGCGGCGACCCGCAGCACCTCCTCCGTGGACCGCGCCTCGGCCAGCGCACGGCCCGCGTCCAGCAGGAACGCCTCCCGGGAGCGCCGCCAGTCACCGGTGACCGGATGCTGCACGGCGGTGCCGGGGGACGGCTCGGAGACCTCCTGGATGGTGCCCGTCACCCGGTACACGCGCTCCTCGGAGTCGTACACGGGCCGAAAACGGCTGCGCACGGTACGGATCAGCCGGCCCTGCTCGTCCATGACCCGCAGCCGTACCTCCCCAAGGGTGCCCTCGACGGCGGCCAGCCGGGTGATGCTGGTGTTCTCGTTCCAGTCCACGGGGTGGAAACGGGACCGGACCAGGGCTTCCGACAGGACGGACGGTTCGGCCGGCAGCCCGATCAGCCGGGCCGCCTCCGCGTCCGCGGTGACCAGCCCGGTGGCGGTGTCCCAGTGCCACAGCCCGGTCGCGAGGGCGGCGAGGACGTCCTCCACGGCGGGCAGGGGCTCGCCAGTTCGCATTGCCCCACTTTAAGAAGATGAGATCGCAGAGTGCCACTGTTTCAGGGCCGCATTAATGGTGGGGAGGCGATCTTTGGGTGCCCGGTACCCTTGATGGGTCCGGGCCCCATGGCCCGTCCGGTCGAGGAGAGCACCTCGGCAGAACCCGAAGAAGAGGAACATCCGACGATGCATCGGTACAGGTCCCACACCTGCGGCCAGCTCCGCGCCTCTGACGTCGGCACCGACGTCCGGCTGAGCGGCTGGCTGCACAATCGGCGCGACCTGGGCGGCATCCTCTTCATCGATCTGCGCGACCACTACGGCATCACGCAGCTCGTCGCCCGCCCCGGCACCCCCGCGTACGAGGCCCTGGACAAGCTCTCCAAGGAGTCCACGGTCCGCGTCGACGGCCGCGTTGTTTCACGTGGAACCGAGAACATCAACGCCGACCTGCCCACCGGCGAGGTCGAGGTCGAGGTCGGCGAGGTCGAGCTGCTCGGCGCGGCCGCCCCGCTGCCGTTCACGATCAACACCGAGGACGGGGTCAACGAGGAGCGGCGCCTGGAGTACCGCTTCCTGGACCTGCGCCGCGAACGCATGCACCGCAACATCATGCTGCGCACGGCCGTGATCTCCGCCATCCGCCACAAGATGGTCGCCCTCGGCTTCAACGAGATGGCCACCCCGATCCTCACCGCGACCTCCCCCGAGGGCGCGCGTGACTTCGTGGTCCCCTCCCGCCTGAACCCGGGCAAGTTCTACGCCCTGCCGCAGGCCCCGCAGCAGTTCAAGCAGCTGCTGATGATCTCCGGCTTCGACCGCTACTTCCAGATCGCGCCCTGTTTCCGCGACGAGGACGCCCGTGCCGACCGCTCGCCCGGCGAGTTCTATCAGCTCGACGTCGAGATGAGCTTCGTCGAGCAGGAGGACGTCTTCCGCCCGATCGAGCAGCTGATGACCGAGCTCTTCGAGGAGTTCGGCAACGGCCGGCACGTGACCTCCCCCTTCCCGCGGATCCCGTTCCGCGAGGCGATGCTGAAGTACGGCTCCGACAAGCCGGACCTCCGCGCCCAGCTGGAGCTCGTCGACATCACCGACATCTTCGAGGGCTCGGAGTTCAAGGCCTTCGCCGGCAAGCACGTCCGCGCGCTGCCGGTCCCGGCGGTCCAGGACCAGCCCCGCAAGTTCTTCGACCAGCTCGGCGACTACGCCGTCTCGCAGGGCGCCAAGGGCCTGGCCTGGGTGCGCGTCGGCGAGGACGGCTCGCTGACCGGCCCGATCGCCAAGTTCCTCACCGAGGACAACGTCGCCGAGCTCACCAAGCGGCTCCAGCTGGCCGCCGGGCACGCCGTGTTCTTCGGCGCGGGCGAGTTCGACGAGGTCTCCAAGATCATGGGCGCGGTGCGGGTCGAGGCGGCCCGTCGCGCCGGGCACTTCGAGGAGAACGTCTTCCGGTTCTGCTGGATCGTCGACTTCCCGATGTTCGAGAAGGACGAGGACACCGGGAAGATCGACTTCTCGCACAACCCGTTCTCCATGCCCCAGGGCGGCATGGAGGCCCTGGAGAACCAGGACCCGCTGGACATCCTCGCCTGGCAGTACGACATCGTCTGCAACGGCGTCGAGCTGTCCTCCGGCGCCATCCGGAACCACGAGCCCGACATCATGCTCAAGGCCTTCGGCATCGCGGGCTACGACGAGGAGACCGTCGAGCGCGAGTTCGCCGGCATGCTCCGCGCGTTCCGCTTCGGCGCCCCGCCGCACGGCGGCATCGCCCCGGGCGTGGACCGCATCGTGATGCTCCTCGCCGACGAGCCGAACATCCGCGAGACCATCGCCTTCCCGCTCAACGGCAACGCCCAGGACCTGATGATGGGCGCCCCGACCGAGCTGGAGGAGACCCGCCTGCGCGAGCTGCACCTTTCCATCCGGAAGCCGCAGCCGAAGTAAGGCACACAGGCACGCAGAACCAGCACAGCTGAAGGAAAGGCTCGAAACCGGCGTCGGTTTCGAGCCTTTCGCTTGCGCACCGCGCATTCACAGCTCTCTCCGATGTTCGCACCGGCTCGGCCTTGTCTACGGTCCCTGACCATGACAGACACCCACACCCCCACAGACGCTCAATCTCCCGAAGAAAGACGGAAGTTGGCCCGTCGTACGGTCCTGGCGGCGGGCAGTGTGGCCGTGACCGCGGTGGGCGTCGGCAGTGCCTTCGCGGCGACCGACGGCGCCACCGCCCCGGCGACCGGCGCCGGAACCGAGGCCTCTGCCTCGGCCTCGGAGGGCGCCTGCTACACGCTCACCTCCGAACTGGTCGAGGGCCCGTACTACATCGACGCCGACAAGCTCCGCCAGGACGTCACCGAGGACCAGGAGGGCATCCCCCTGCACCTCACCCTCAAGGTGATCGACGCGGAGACCTGCAAGCCGCTCAGGAACGCGGCCGTGGACATCTGGCACTGCAACGCGTCCGGCGTCTACTCCGGGTACGAGGCGGTGGGCAGCGGCGGTGGCGGTGGTGGCACCCCGCCGACCGGCGCTCCGCCGACCGACGCGCCCACCGGCACCCCGACCGGCCCCCCGCCCGGCGGTGGCGGCGGTCATCAGGAGCCGACCGACGACACCCGCTACCTGCGCGGCACCTGGCACACGGACCGGCACGGGCAGGTCACCTTCAAGACCGTCTTCCCCGGCTGGTACCAGGGCCGGTGCGTCCACATCCACGTCAAGGTGCACGTGGACGGTGAATGGACGGACGCCGGGTACGAGGGCGGCCACACCTGCCACACGGGCCAGCTGTTCTTCGACGAGAAGTCGGTGCTGCTGTCGGCCGAGGTGGAGCCGTACGCGAGCAACACCACCACCCGCACCACCCTCGACGGGGACAGCATCTACCCGGACAACGGGCACGAGGGCGGCCTGCTCTACCTGAAGTACAACCGCCACCACATCGCCCGCGGCGTCCGCGGCCATCTGACCCTGGGCGTCGAACCGGACGAGACGAGCAACGGCTGACATCGGTGGGACACCGGTGAGGCATCCATGACGCGGGCGCCCGGGACTCATGAAGGAACCCCGGGCGCCTCCGGTGCGTTCAGATCACCGAGAGCAGTCCGTCGCCGCCCAGCAGGGTGCCCCACTGCTGGGTGAGGCCGACGGCGTTCGGCGTGATGACGCGGCTGCCCGTGGCCGTCGGCCGGGCGGAGCCGCCGGGGAAGACCCAGACGGCTCCGGTGGAGTTGTTCTCGCCCGCCGCACCGACGAACAGCTCCGGCCTGCCGTCCTTGTCGATGTCCCCGACCGAGACCGTCGTACCGAAGAAGTCGTCGGTCTCGGCGGCACCGGGGACGCCCGCCGTGTCCTGGGAGAAGGAGTACGAGCCGGTGCCGAGGGCGCCGCTGCGGCGGCCGGGGACCACGGTCACCTGACCCGCCCGGCTCTTGGCCAGGTCCTCGAACGGCGATCCGATCACGATGTCAGCGAGGCCGTCCCGGTTGAGGTCGGCCACCGCCAGCGATGCGCCGAAGGTGTCGCCCTTCTCGCTCGCGCCGGGGACGCCCGCGGTGTTCTGGGTGATCTGGACGGGCTCGGCGTCGGTCGCGATGCCCGCCTTCGAGCCGTACCAGAGCAGCACCCGGCCACCCACCGCGCCGTCCACGCCCGCCTTCTCGGGCTCGTCCGGGTCGCCGGCCACGAGGTCGGCGTACCCGTCGCCGTTGACGTCGCCGGCGGCCACGATGAGGCCGTTGCCCCGCAGGTGGTTGTCGTGCCAGGGATTCACGTAGAGGTTGCCGCCGGTCAGGGCGGGATCCCGGAAGGTGGCGGAGGCCAGGTCCGGTGCGGCGTCGCCGTCGAAGTCACCGAGCGCCACGGACAGGGGGGACGGGGTGCCCTCGTTGTCCACGGCCGACCCGAACGTGCCGCTGCGGGTGAACGGTCCGGTGAAGTACACGGTCGAGTCCATCGCGCTGACCGCGACCCGCGTCCGCCACCCGGCCCCGAGGCCGAGCGCGGCGACGTCCTCGCCGTAGCGGTGCGTCGAGGACAGCGGCGACGGCAGGTCCGTGCCGCTCGTCAGACCGCTCCTGCTGCCCCAGAGCACGGTCACCGCACCGGAGTCGGTGCCTTTCGAGGTGTCCTCGTCCGGTGTTCCGACCACCAGGTCGGCGTAGCCGTCCCGGTTCAGGTCGGCGGTGGCGGTGGCGGCGCCGAAGGCGTCGTAGGTCTCGCTGGCGCCCGGCACGCCCGCGGTGTTCTGGGTGATGGTCTTACGGCGGCTCGTCGACAGGCCCGAGGCGGAGCCGTACAGCACGACGACCGCGCCCGCACCCTCCTTGCCGGACACGTTCGCGCCCGGCGCGGGCAGGACCGCGTCGCGGTAGCCGTCGCCGTTGAAGTCGCCCGGCACGGCGCCGTGGACGGCGGTGGCCGGAACGGCCGGCAGCAGGACGCCGCCGACCAGAGAGGCGGCCACGACCGCGGCCGCGCCCCATCTGTGCATGAGTTACCCCCTGTGGATTCACCGACTGCCCCATCGGCAATGGGACTTGGGTGAACCCCCCGCTCGCTCCCCTGCCGGCGCAGAAGTGAACGGACTTTACCAGCACTTGGGTGTGTCCATGCTGGTCAGGTGTCGTACCGGCCGTCCCAGGGCTCGCCGAAGCCCAGGTGGTCCGGGTAGAGCTCGGCCCATCCCCCGTCCTCGTCGTCCTTCGCCACCAGCCCGAAGAACACGCCGTCCACTCTGAGCTGGAAGGGGCGTATCGCGATGTCCGTGTACGTCCGCCTCGGCAGGCTGCGCAGCATGCCCGCCAGGTGCGCGCGGGCCCGCGCCAGCACCGAACCGGCGCCGTCCGGATCGAACTGCTGCTCGGCCCAGCTGCCCGCGCACCAGATCTGCGAGTCGCGGTAGTTGCCCTCGGCGTCGAAGAGATGCAGCACCGAGTAGAGCCGTTTCCGCTCCTCCCAGCCCTCGTCGAGCCGGAACCCCTCGGGGAACGCGTAGGTGACCGACGCCAGGAACTGTCCGCCGGTGTAGTGACCGATGGCCTCGGTACGGCCGTGGGGCTCGTAGGCGATCGGGATGAGCTCGGGGATTGCCATGGCGAAACCATACGGATGTGTTGTGGACATGCAGGTACGGGGTCGCGGCTCCTCCGAAAAATTCACTTCTTTCTGCCGAGGGCGGCACGGCGTTCACGTGACCGAGAACAGGACAGCCGCCACGCACCCGCACCGCGGACCGGGGTCGCCCAGCCGGCCCTCGTCCACCCCGACGCCCGCGGCCACCGCAACGCCCGCGGCCACCGCAACGCCGCCGACCACGTCACAGCGGCGATCCTGAACGCCGTGTCCCCGAACTGACCCGCACGCGGCCTTCCCACCGCCCGGGCGAACCGCCTCCGGCTCACCGGCCGGAGGCGGTTCTCGCGTTCCGGGCAACCTTTTCGATCTCGGTGACCACAGAGGAGTGAAGCCCGCCCCGGCGGGCCGTCCCCAGCACTTCGGAAGTACGTAAGGACTCCCCCGTGGCCTCTGCCTCTCACCGCCGGTCCCTCCGTAAGCGCCGTGCCCTCGTCGTCTCCGCCGCCGTCGTGGCGGCCGGGGTCGGTGCCGGTGCGCTCGTGCTGAGCGCGAACGCCACGTCGGCCGTGGACCTGTACCACCAGACGCTCGCCGCCAAGGACGGCTGGGCGTCGTCCGGTTCCGGTACGACCGGTGGTGCGAAGGCCGACTCCGCGCACACCTTCACCGTCTCCACCCGCGCCCAGCTGGTGAAGGCCCTCGGTTCGGCGAGCGACACCACGCCCCGCGTCATCAAGGTCAAGGGCACCATCGACGCCAACACCGACGCCAGCGGCAAGAAGCTGACCTGCGCGGACTACGCGGCCGGCACCGGGTACTCGCTGAGCGCCTACCTGAAGGCGTTCGACCCGTCGACGTACGGCCGCTCCAAGCTGCCCTCCGGCACCCAGGAGTCGGCCCGTGCCGCCGCGCAGAAGAAGCAGGCCGCGAACATCGTCTTCAAGGTCCCCGCCAACACCACGATCGTCGGCGTCCCCGGCACCAAGGCCGGCATCACCGGCGGCATGCTCCAGATCCAGAAGGTCGACAACGTCATCGTCCGCAACCTGACGTTCTCCGACACCGAGGACTGCTTCCCGCAGTGGGACCCGACCGACGGCGACGACGGCAACTGGAACTCCGAGTACGACGCCGTCACCCTGCGCGGGGCCACGCACGTCTGGGCGGACCACAACACGTTCACCGACGCCGGGCACTTCGACAGCCTCAACCCCAAGTACTACGGCCGTGAGTACCAGGTCCACGACGGCGAACTCGACATCACCAAGAGCTCGGACCTGGTGACCGTCGAGCACAACCAGTTCACCAGCCACGACAAGACGATGCTGATCGGCAGCAGCGACAGCGAGCCGAGCGGCAAGCTCCGCGTCACCCTCCACCACAACATCTGGAAGGGCATCGTCCAGCGCGCCCCGCTCACCCGCGTCGGCCAGGTGCACCTCTACAACAACGTCTACGACGTGACCACTCTGAACGGCTACGCGCTGCAGTACAGCATCAACTCGCGCGCCAAGGCGCAGGTCGTGGCCCAGAACAACTACTGGACCGTGCCGAGCTCCATCAAGGTCGCCAAGCTCCTGAGCGGCGACGGCACCGGCTCGATCGCCGGCAGCGGCAACCTCGTCAACGGCACGACGACCGACCTCGTCGCCGCCTACAACGCCGCGAACTCCAAGAAGATCAAGACGACCGTGAACTGGACGCCGACCCTGACGGCGGGCCTGGAGAGCAGCGCGAAGAACCTGCCGGCGGAGCTGGCGAAGACGGCGGGGGCGGCTGTGCTGTCGTAGCCGGCCCATGAGGGCCGCACTCGCCCGTATGGCCAGCATGAGGCCCTGCGCCAGCGATTCCGCACGGGATCGAGCTCACCGGTTCAATATCGCCCGTTTCCGGGCACGCTGCTCGTACTGGTGCTACAACCATTGCGTTGTGCTTGGGCAGTAGGCCATAGGGGGACGGGTGGACAACGGCGTGCCACTTGGGGACGAGGCTCAGCAGAAGGCGGCTGTCGAGGCATTAAGCGGCTGGCTCCCCAACGCGACCGTGTATTACACGGAGATGCCACAGGGCAGTTCCGGGGCCCAACTCATCGGCGTTGACATCAGTGGCAACACCGGTGAGTTCCCGGTAGGCGGCTACATCCTGCGTGTGGGGCCGTCCGACGACAGGTTGACCCAGCGCAACGAACGCGCCGCGAGTGATCTGCTGCGCGGGGCCGACCGTGAGTTCGCCAAAGTGCACATCCCGCGGCTGCTGCGCACTGAGACGATCGGCGAGGGCGAAGACAGTCTTGTCGTGAGCCTCCACCAACTCGCGGGAGGCAGCCTGGGGCGATATGTGGCACCTCACATCCGGACGACGGGGCTGCTCGCGTCGGCGCGCAGGGTCGCTAAGGGCGTCCTCACCGCATGGGCCGAACCATCCGACATGAGAGTCATGGCCCCGTACGAACTGCTGGTGGAACTGGTGGGGACGGACCGTGCGCAGGAGTGCCTGGAGGCTGTCCGGCACTTCTTCGGTGACAGTACTTACAACGACGAGTGCGGCTATCCGGTCCGTAACCCCTTGGACGTCCTCGGCCCCGGCCGGGGCAGTGCCGTGCAGGTGATGTGGGGTTGCTGCCATGGAGACCTGCACAACAGAAACCTGCTTATCCCGCGTGACGAACGGGTTGACGTCGACAGCGCCTACTGGATTGTCGACACGGTCCGCGCACACAAGGGGGCCGCTGGATTTGACGTGGCCTATCTGGAGGTCGGTGTCCTGGTCAACCTGATGCAGGATATCCGTCTCCAGGTACTCCACCGTTGTCTGACCAGTATCGAGGATGTCGTCAGCCGGTCGGTGCCGGACGGGACCGACTGGCTGATGGGGTTCCTGAAGGAGTCGCGCGCGGGCATCGAGGAGTGGATCAGTGAGCAGACCGGCCGGGTCGATCTGCTCGTCCGCCAGATCATGCTCCTTCGTGTGATCGTCGGCCTGCTCTGGGCGCGGCGCTTCCCCCCTGGTAGTCACAGGGCGAAGATGTGTCTCGTCTACGCCGGGTGGTACGCCAAGAGCTATGCGGAGGCCACGGCCGACGATGGTCCGGTCCTGGCCACCCCCCCTTCGGAGGACGAGGAACGGCGGCGGAAAGAAGCGCAGGACGAGCTTTGGGCGTCGGTATGGGAATCCGTCTCCGGCTTTTCGGCGGGGGCCGCACACTACATCCTGATCGCCGAACGCATGCCGGGCAGTCCGTCGGTGGCCGCGCTGGGCCGTGTCCCCTGGTCGCTGATCATCGACTTGGATCCTCGTTCCGACCATGACGGGCTCCATCACCTGGCTGGTCCGGTACTTGAATCCCAGCGTGCCATCCATCTCTTCACCCGAGACCAACTGCCGACAGACTTCAGTCGAGGGACGGCCTGGACTCTCGCCGTTGGCTCGGTAAGACGCAACGAACCCGCGGACGACCTGCGTACCTGGGGCTATCGCCGGCTCAACGGCATCCGGCAGCTGGTGTCCTCCCTCCACCGGGACGTGGGAGACACGACAGTCCACGTGATCGTCCTCGAAGGCGAAGGGCGGGGCGGTTTCGGGACCGAACGCGAACGCCTGCTGCGAGTGATCGATGCCGTGGACGAAGCCCTGCAGGGGCGCGGGACCTTCCTGCATGTGGGGCCATTCGCACCGACGGCCGCGGCCGAACTGAACACGGTTGCCCTGCCGGTCCAGGCCTTCCTGGACCGGCTCGCCGAGACGCACGGCACCACCCCGGATGAGGTGGAGTACACCGTTCCGGCGGCGGACCAGGGCACAGCCGCGCTGCTACCGGAGACCATGCAGAAGCTGCGAGAACACCTGATCGTGCTGCACGACGGGATCGAACTGGCCGCACAGCCGACGGACGGTAGGAACAACGACGAGTTCTGGCGGGGCGGCTTGATCAGCTGGGCGGATCTGGACCAGCGACGGGACCTGAGACGTACGGTCACGTCGAGCCTGGTGGCCGCGCTGCGCGAGGGTTTGGAAGAGCACCGCACCCGGACCGTACTGTTGCAACACAAGCCCGGAACTGGCGGTACAACCGTTGCGCTTCGCGCCGCGTGGGAACTACATCACGAATACCCGGTCGCGGTGCTGCCGCACGGCGTCACCGTCGATCGTATTCGCGTCCCGCTCATCGCCGATCGACTCAACCTACTGCATACCACGACCCAGAAGCCGGTACTGCTCGTCGCGGAGTCTGGTGACCTCAGCGAATCTGACCGTGAGGCGCTCTACCAGGAACTCGGGAAGCGAGGTACCCAGACCACGTTGCTCTATGTACGGCGTGGCGTCGGCGGATCCAACTCCGGCGCGCTGGTGGTGGACGAGTTTCTGAACACTGAAGAGGCTGACGACTTCCTGCGGCGCTACAGCGCGCTCGTCGATGAAAAGAGCCGCATCCGTGAGCTGAAGCAGCTTTCCCGAAAGACATACGAGCAGTTTCGGACACCCTTCTTCTACGGGCTCATCACGTTCGAGCGGAAGTTCACCAAGCTCTCGGACTACGTCAGCAGCCATCTGGAGGGCGTCAAGGGCCGCGCTGCCGAGGTGATGAAGTATCTGGCGCTGGTCACTATCTATGCCAATACCGGATTACAGGAAGAGACAGTTCGCAAGCTGATGCGAGCCCCGTCGTTGGCCGGTCTCGCTCTCGACGACATCTTGGGGCCGGGCGCGGCTCGTTTGACTGTGGTCCGAGCAGGGCGGGTCCGGCTACAGCACCAGTTGATCGCCGAGCAGGTCCTCGCCTGCCTGTACCGCGACGAGGACTGGCGCTACGAATTGAAAGATCTCGCGATCGACTTCATCGAGGCCTTGACCCACACCACCGATGTCTCATTCGAACCGGTGAGGGTCCTGTTGCAGCAGATGTTCGTCATCCGACAGGGCAGCTTCACGGTGGACGACACAGACGATGAAGAGCGCGGAGACTTCTCCCCGCTCATCGAGAGCCTCGCCGTGGACCCTGCCCACCAGGTGTTGAGCGCGCTGACCCACTACATCCCGAAGGAGCCGCACTTCTGGAACCACCTCGGGCGCCACCAGATGTACCGGATCGGCAAGGATCTTGACAAGGCGGACGAGTACGTCTCCCGCGCCGTCGACTTGGCCGAGGACAGTTTCATCCATCACCACACAAGCGGGCTCGTCCGAAAGGCCATCCTGCGCCAGGAACTGACACGCAAGAAGTCCCACGGCGTCGCTGCCGTCATGGATGTGATCGAGGAGCGCTTCGAGTGGACCGTCGGCGGCTTCAACAGGTCTCGGCAGCTCAATAAGGAGAACCTGTACGCCTACATCACCCATGTGCAGACGATCATCTTGGCCGCCAGAACACTCAAGGCCGCTGCCCGTGTGAGGTCCGTAGCGGAATTGGATTCCGCGGCTGGCGAATGGGTGGTCAGGCAGGTGGGTGAGGCCAACGAGCTCCTGGAGGAGGCGACCCGGGTCCACGGCACCCTCGACGTGCAGGACCGGTTCGTCGTGGAGTGCCGTACGGGGATCGACCAGCTTTACAACGATCTCAACGCCGTTGTCGGACAATGGGAGATCGCCGCCACTGGTGGGCGGACCAACTCAATGGTGCAGCGGGCCCTCGCCCAGGCCTACTACGCTCGGGCGGGGCGCCGCTGGCGCAACCTTGAGTTGGACGAACTACGTCGCATCGCAGAGCTGGCCCGGCAGAACCTGTCCCGCCGCGATAGCCGGGCCGAGGACTACCGGCTCTGGTTCGAGGCTTCCAAACACCTGCCAGAGTTCGACGCTGACGTTGCTCTGTCGCAGCTCGACGGATGGCTGGATCGACTATCGACGTGGCGCGGTCATTACTACCGCTACTGTCTGCTGTTCGACCTGTGGTTCAAGGGCCTGAACAACGACACAGCCGAGTTCCGCGAGGCCCAGCGGACCAGCCGGGACCTGGTGTCCGCCCGACCCAAGCAGTCCTACCTGTGGTTCGCGAAGAAACCCGGCGGGTACACCCTGATCTCGGACGGCGACCTCGGCGAGTGGGACCGCAAGAAGAACTTCTGGAAGAACCCGGAGCCACTGCGCCGCGTCAACGGCCGGATCGACGTGATCCATACCCAGTGGTCGGGGCACATCCGGCTCGACGGATCGGTCACGGCATTCTTCAAGCCGAAGCCGGCCGGCGTCCTGCCGGGCAGCGACGCGGAGAAACCCGTCAATTTTTTCCTGGGCCTGAGCCCGGATGGTCTCCAGGCCTGGGATGTCAGGCGCGGGCACCTGCCCGACGCCGTCTCGGCTCGTAGCACCGTCGGCAAGGAGTTGCCGGACTTGGTCCCGGCCGAGCCCGGCCGCGAGACAGCACTCCTGTCGCCCTCGGAGTTGGCTACCCAGGCGGCGGAGATCCGTGATGAGCAACGAATTGAGTTTCTGCTCGCGCTGCTGGGTGCCTGGCAGGAGGTTGGCCAGGCACCGCGGCTGTCCACGCTCACTGAGCGTCTGTCGGCTCGGTACCGGCACAGCATTGATACCAGGACCGTCGAGGACCTTCTCGACCGGACCGGCCGGACGACCTACTCCGGTGGCGACGATCCCGATGTACTCCTTCTGGACGCTACTCGTCGCCGGACGGCGGCTCCGACGAAGGCGAGTGTTCCGGCGTCGCTCACGGCTTCCCGGTCGGGACGGAGAGTGTTGGGCCGGATTTTGCAGGTACCCGACGCGACCCGAAGCGGCATGGCCGTCTACGGCGGTGGCGCGTCGCTGGCATCGCTGTGCCTCGATGACATCGAGGAGACCGACGCACTGCCGCCGCAGCGCGGGCAACTGCTTTGGCTGGACCCCGTAGAGCAGCGCGGGCAGACGATCGCGATGAACGTTCGCCTCCTGCCACTGGACTCAACCGCATTCGAGAACGAGGTCGTGCCGGCCGATGAGCTGAGAAACCGACTGGAATCCGATCTACGCGATCAGATGGACGTCTGGACGAGCCAGGGTCGGGAAAGCGTAGCCGAGGACGAGGTGACCGAGTGGCTCGAACAGAGGTTCGCAGGTGCGACTCCTCTCGGCGACCGGCTCGGCGTCGGTCGGCTGAGCGCATTTTGGGGCGAGTTGCACTGGCTGCGCTGCCGTCACAAGGACGACGGTCGGTTTCTGTCCTTGGAGACGGAGGCCGTGTTCGGCCGAGTCGGATTCCTCAACCGGCCTGCGGCATCCGCCCGACCCCGCCCCGACGGAACCCCGGCTTCCTTCGCCGAGGCCCTGGCCGAGGTCGTCGATGATCTACGAAAGCGCCACGGTAATGATCCCACGTTCGCGATGGTGGACAAGGCACTGAGGGCCAGACTTAAAGGGGGGTACCGCAAGATTGTCGGCCCGGATGGCGGTCGTTCTCTGAACCGTCGCATCAAGATGGAGCCGGGCTGGGAGGTCGTGAACGAACGTGACCGGCCGGGCCGAGTGTGCCGTACGACGGGGACGGCGCGGCAGCCGCTGCCCGCCGATGCGCCGGGCGCGGAACCCGCGTCGTCCCGGGAAGCCGTGCTCGCACAGGCCGTGCGGACGATGCGCGATCAGGGCAAGGAGCCACAGCTCGCCGAACTCGGAAAGGTTCTGCGCGTGCATCTCGGGGATGACTTCGCGTCCGTCGTTGGCCGTTCGCTCACGGCCTGGGTGAACAGTGTGCCGGGCTGGGAAGTGGAGGAGCCACGTCCCGGATACCGGGTCGCACGGCGCCGGGACCGGTTCCAGCCGTTACCGGACGTCGCCGCGGAACTCGCCGAGGTACTCGATGTCCTATCCGCCGAAGGCAGAGAAGCCATCGTCACGAATGTCGGCAACCTGCTGGTCGATCGTTGGGGGTTGGAAACCTACCGCGCGGTCACCCAGGGCAAGGGAATACGCACTCTCGCGGCGAGGCACGGTTTCGAGGCCTATGAGCCGAGGCCAGGCGTGTGGTGTCTGCGCCTTGGGGGCGTGGACCGGGAGAATGCGAACGAGGCATGACTGGAGTGTCGCCAACGACTGCTGCCCTGGTTCTGGAGTTGCTGGCCGAGCGGCAGGGTACGGCGCCCGTCACCGTGAGGGAACTGGGCCGTCTTGCCGGACTTGGTCACGATGAGACGGGCAGCGTCGTACCCGCAGTACTCGCGGTCGCGGGCGCCTTCGGCGTACTGCGCCAGGACAGTGGACCGGACGATGCTGCGAGCGTCGAGGTGATCAGCCCACAGGCGGCTTACTTTCTCCGAAGTCTGGTCTCCTACATGCGTTCGGGGCAGTCGATCCTCGACAATTGGGAACGGGCGGGAACCGACACCGAGCCCTTCACTTCTGGCCAGGCACTCGCCGGTCCGCAGTTCCTGCACCTAGCGGAAACGCGCCGACTGGCGCTGAACCCTGGCGCGCTGCCCTTGCGAGATGTCGAAGTCGTCCAGGTGGTGATCAAGTCCCGCCGTCGGCACAGGGGTGGCAGAGCCTGCTATCTCCTTCAGTACGACCAGCGGGCCCGGCAGTACCAGTTGCCAGGCGGCTATGTGCGCGGCTCCGACGTGGACCTGCGGGCAGCCGCTGTACGGGAACTGGAGGAGGAGTTGCACGGTTACACGTACCAGTCCACCCGCGACACTCTTACGGAACTGGGCGTCGTGAATGTGGTGCAGCCTTCCCGTACCTACGGCGCACTGACCCGATACCGCGTGGCCTTCTTCCTGTTGAAGACCGGGATGGAGCTGTCGAACACGGGGCCGGGCGCCTGTTGGATCGATGAGGATGACTTGCTTGACTCGGAATTCCGTGTTGGTCGAGCATCGCTGAACGTGACTGCCCTTCGGAACCTGGCGGCCACACTCCCCGGCGGTCTGAGCGGCCTGCCATGGAGTCTTCCCTTTTCGCCGAGCAGGGGAATCCGCGCAATGATCCGGGATCATCCCTGGGAAGTGGCGGGTCTGGTCATCGGAGTGATCGGCCTGGCTGTGTCACTCATACCGCTATTTTTGTAACACGGCTGCGGCGGAGCTGATCCCTAAGGCTTGGGTTCGCCGATGTGGCATTCCACGGGGCTGCCCTGTATGCGGGTATCCGGTCGGTGGGCCGATTGATCGGGGCCGGGCTGACGGAGAGCTGAAATTCGTCCGCGCCGGCTGTCACACTCCCGGCGGCGTACGCGTCAGAGAGGTGTCCGACACCTTGTGGTGAGGGGAGCCTCTCATGCGTATCGCCCATGACGTCGTCACCGTTCTCGCGGCCCTGTTGGCCGGGTTCTCCGGGACCGTGCTGCTGATGCGGGCCGACTGGATCGTCAAGGCGCTGACCGACTACCGGGTGCCGCGCGCCTGGTGGACCCCGCTGGGGGTGGCCAAGGCCGCCGGTGCGGTCGGGTTGCTGGCCGGGTTGTTCGTGCCGGTCGTCGGGGTGCTGGCGGCGGTGGGGCTGTTGCTCTACTTCACCGGAGCCGCGATCACCGTGGCCCGGGCGAAGTGGTACTCGCACATTCCGTTCCCGCTGGTCTACGCGGCCCCGGTGGCCGGGGCACTGGTGCTGGGTCTCTTGAGCTGACGGCCGCGGGGGCTCAGCTCTGGGCGGCCTTGGGCTTGGCGCGGCGGACGCGGCGGCGCAGGGCCGGGCCCAGGCGGACCAGGAGACGCTTGTCGATGCCGGTGACCCGGCGCTCCACCGCGGACAGCTGCTTGGTGGCGGCCTTCAGTTCCTTGCGGAGGGCGTCGAGCTGGCGGGTCGTCTCGGTGGCGCGCTTCTCGGCGGTGGTCAGCCGGGAGCGCAGCTCCTTGTTCTCCTTGGCGTGCTGCGCGGCCCTGGTGTCGGCCGCGGTGATCCGCTCGCGAAGCCGGCTGATCCGGTACCGCATCTGGCCGTCGTCGCCGCCGTCCCAGACCGGCATCGACGCGGGCAGGTCCAGGGCGGCCAGCCGGGCGTCGAAGGCGGCACCGCCGTCGCCGTGGGTGTACGTGTTCTGCAGGTCGTTGCGGTCGAGGAAGGCGATCATGCGCTCGAAGCGCTCGCCGTGCCCCTTGACCATGGCGGAGAAGTCGGCGTCCTCGTACAGGTCACGCGGGTCGGTCCCGGCGTCCAGTTCGGTGAGCGACCGGTGCGGGATGTCGAAGTAGCGGCACAGTTCGAGGGTGCGCGAGTCGTGGGTGAGGACGACGCTCGGGGTGCCGGCCAGCAGGGCGGCGACATTGCCGTGGATACGGGTGCCGTACGCGAAGTCGTAGCCGCGCAGTTCGTCGATCCAGGTGGCCGGGTCCAGCGGCATGCGGACCTTGTTCTCCTGGAGCAGGGCGTGGCTGAGCTGGAGCGGGAAGGGGTCGGTGTGCCCGGACTCCGGCGAGGTGTCGCCCCACAGCAGCAGTTCCGCGTCGACGGTGTTCTGCGCGTAGTAGGTGAGGTGGGGGTAGCGCTCCCAGGCGTGCCGGGCGATGCCCGGTATGTCGCCGACGGGTATCGCGTCCGGGGAGAGGTTCAGGGCGATGCGTGAGGCGGCGGTCAGCTCCGTGGCCCGGATCTCCGGGAAGGTGTCGCCGTACAGGAACATCGACGGGCAGCCGATGATGTCGACGTCGTGGAAGCCGAGGCCCTTCAGGTAGTCCGAGGTCAGCTCGCCGCGTACGCCGATGGAGGCGGAGCGGTCCAGGACCGCTCGGGCGAAGCGGCGGACCGAGTCCGCCATCGGGTTCAGCCACGCCGTGTCGTAGTCCGCGGGGGCCTGGGCGCCGATGCCGAACACCACGACCGGGATGGTGAGCTGCTCGATGAGGGTCGAGAGCCGGTCCAGGGAGGCCTGGAAGGTCGGGCGGAAGGCGTTGGCGAGCGGGACGACGAAGACGTCGTACTGCTCGTTGATCTCCGCGGCGCGGCGGGCCGAGGGGTCGGTGCGGATGCCGTTGGACGTCACCTCGGTGTCCGGGGTGGTCAGCATCTTGTGCGCCGAGTCGCTGAAGATCAGGTTCCCGGTGTTGGTCCCGATCAGGTCCTGGTGGATGAACTCCGCCGGAGTGGCGACACGGAACGGGCTCTTCCCGGAGCGGATCAGGATTCGTTTCACGAACGGCACCCTATCCCGGAGGTAAATGCAGAGTGAAGGATAAGTAAGAGACTGATCGGTCTCTTGTCTGGGATTTACCTCACGTACGCCGAAGGGCCGGCGGGAGGGGGTCCTCCGGCCGGCCCTTCGGTGGTGCGTCGTGGGCGGTGCGTGGCGGTGCGTACGGGCTTACGCGGCGGTCTCGCCGCCGAAGCGGGTCTTGTACGTCTCCAGGTCCTCGTCCGTGAGCTTCGCGAACAGGACCGGGGGCACGGTGAAGGGGGTGCCGGCCGGGACGGCGGTCAGTGCCTTCGCCTCGTCGGCGGTGACCCAGGCCGCGGTGTCGTCGGCGAGGGCGAACGCCTCGCGCATCGTCTTCGCCGTCGCCGGGATGAACGGCTCCGACACCACCGCGTAGAGGTGGATCAGGTTCATCGCCGTGCGCAGGGTGAGGGCCGCGCCGTCCTTGTCCGTCTTGATCTCCAGCCAGGGGGCCTTCTCCTCCAGGTAGGAGTTGCCGGCCGACCACAGGGCGCGCAGGGCCGCGGCGGCCTTGCGGAACTGGAGGGACTCCATGTGGGACTCGTACTCGGCGAGGAGCGCGGCGATCTCCTCGCCGAGCTTCGCCTCCGCCTCGCCGGAGGTGCCGCCGGCCGGGACGTCGTCGCCGAAGCGCTTCTTCGAGAAGGACAGGACGCGGTTGACGAAGTTGCCGAGGGTGTCGGCCAGGTCCTTGTTCACCGTCGCCGTGAAGTGCTCCCAGGTGAAGGACGAGTCGTCCGACTCGGGGGCGTTGGCGATGAGGAAGTAGCGCCAGTAGTCGGCGGGGAGGATGTCGAGGGCCTGGTCGGTGAAGACGCCGCGCTTCTGCGAGGTGGAGAACTTGCCGCCGTAGTACGTCAGCCAGTTGAAGGCCTTGACGAAGTCGACCTTCTTCCACGGCTCGCGCACGCCGAGCTCGGTGGCCGGGAACATCACCGTGTGGAAGGGGACGTTGTCCTTCGCCATGAACTCCGTGTAGCGGACGTCGGTGTCCACGTCGTACCACCAGGACTTCCAGTCGCGGTTCTCCGGGTCCTGGTCGGCCCACTCCTTCGTCGCGCCGATGTACTCGATCGGGGCGTCGAACCAGACGTAGAAGACCTTGCCCTCGGCCGCCAGCTCCGGCCAGGTGTCGGCCGGGACGGGCACGCCCCAGTCCAGGTCGCGGGTGATCGCACGGTCGTGCAGGCCCTCGGTCAGCCACTTGTGGGCGATCGAGGAGGCCAGCTGCGGCCAGTCCTTGTCGTGCTTCGAGACCCACTCGCGGACCTCGTTCTCCAGCTTGGACTGGAGCAGGAAGAGGTGCTTGGTCTCGCGGATCTCCAGGTCGGTGGAGCCGGAGATCGCCGAGCGCGGGTTGATCAGGTCGGTCGGGTCCAGGACGCGGGTGCAGTTCTCGCACTGGTCGCCGCGGGCCTTGTCGTAGCCGCAGTGCGGGCAGGTGCCCTCGACGTAGCGGTCCGGGAGGAAACGGCCGTCGACCGGGGAGTACACCTGGCGGATCGACCGCTCCTCGATGAAGCCGTTCTCGTTCAGGCGGCGGGCGAAGTGCTGGGTGATCTCGCGGTTCTCGGGGGAGGAACTCCGGCCGAAGTAGTCGAACGCGAGCGCGAAGCCGTCGTAGACCGCCTTCTGCGCGTCGTGCGCCTGGGCGCAGAACTCGTCCACCGGGAGGCCCTGCTCCTTCGCCGCGAGCTCGGCGGGGGTGCCGTGCTCGTCCGTCGCGCAGATGTACAGGACGTCGTGGCCGCGCTGGCGGAGGTACCGGGAGTACACGTCCGCCGGGAGCATGGACCCCACCATGTTGCCCAGGTGCTTGATCCCGTTGATGTACGGAAGGGCGCTGGTGATGAGGTGTCGAGCCATCGGGGGCTGCTCCCAGGTCGCGGTTGCTGTAGCTGGTTCCTACAGGTGTGAACCTTGAAATCGTAGCCGACATGTGTATGCCGCCCGCTTCCCGTTTTATTGGGTGAGAAGCGGGCGGCAATGGGGGCGGGGCGTGCCGGTGGGGCTACGGGGTTCTACGGGCGCCAGTCGATCAGGAGGCCGTCGTAGAGCTCCGCGTCCGTGAGCTCCAGGGGGGTCGGGCCCGCGTGGAAGAAGGCCGCGTTGTCGGTCTTCAGCTTGCGGAGGTAGTCGAAGGCCTTGTTCTCGTGCTCGCCGAACGCGACGAAGGAGAAGAAGACGGAGGGGTGGGACTTCGCCGCGTCCGTGAGGGACTGGGTGGCGGGGGTCTTGGCGTCCGGGGCGCCGTCGGTCTGGAAGACGACCAGGGCCGGGGTGCCGGGTGCCTTGGCGCCGACGTTCTCGTCGTAGTGCGCGAGTACGGCTTCGACGGCGGCGTGGTAGCTGGTACGGCCCATGCGGCCGAGGCCGGCGTGTGCCTCGTCGATCGCGTTCTCGGGGGAGGCGGGGGTGAGGTCGGTGGTGCCGTCGACCTCGGTGGAGAAGAAGACGACGTGGACGGAGGGGGTCTCGCCGGCCGGGGTGAGGCGGGTGGCGAGGGCGAGGGTCTGGTCGGCGAGGGCCGCCGCGGAGCCGTCCTTGTAGTACGGGCGCATGCTCGCGGAGCGGTCGAGGACGAGGTAGGTGGCGGCGAGGGCGCCGGTGAGGTTGGCCTTGGCGAGGGCGGTGGTTGCGGCGTCGCCGGACGCCGTGGCCTCGGCTTCGCCTTCGGCCTGGTCGCTCCCACCCGCACCACCCGTGACGGTTTCGTCGTCGGGTGCGGGTGGCCCCTGCGGGGCGGACTCGCCGTCGGCGGCCGCGGCGGCGGGCTCCGGGGTGGCGGCCTCGGCTGTCGTCTCGACCGGTTCGGGGGTGGTTTCGGCGACCGGTTCGGAAGCGGGTTCCTCGACGGTTTCGGCGACCGGCTCCGGCTCGGCCGCTTCGCCCTCCGGCTCGGGCATCGGCTCGACAGCCGCCTCGGCGACCGGCTCCGGCTCCGGCTCGGCCTCGACGTCGGCCTCGGCCTCGACGTCGGCCTCGACGTCGGCCGCCGGTTCCGGCGTGGGCTCAGCCTCGACCTCGGCGACCGGCTCCGGGGTCACTTCGGCCACCGGTACCGATGCCGGCGCCGGCTCGACCTCGGCCTCGGGCTCCGGGGCCGCCTCCTCGGTCACCTCCGCCGCCTGCTCCGGCTCGACTGCCGCTTCGGCCTCGACCTCGGCCTCAACCTCGACCTCGACCTCGGCTTCCGCCACCGGCTCCACCGGCTCCACCGGATCGACGGGCTCCGCCGCAATCTCGGTCTCGATCTTGATCACCGGCTCCACCGCGGGTGCAACCTCAGCCGCCGGCTCCGGTGCCTCGGCCTCGGGCTCAGCCGCCGCCTGCTCGGCCTCGACCGTGGTCGTCGGCTCAGTCGTGGCCCCGGTGGGCGCGGCGGGCTCCGGTGTCGCTTCCGGCTTGAGCTCCACCTCCGGCTCGATCAGGCGGGTTGCCTGCTTCGGAACCGTTACGTTGTCGAAAGCCGCCGAGACCAGATCGTGTTCGTCAGTCGTTGCCGGGCGGGGCTCCGGGACCGCCGCCGGTGCTTCCGGTTCCGGCGTCGGCGCCTGCTGCTTCGACTGCGAAGGGAGCTGGTCTGCACCCTCTGCCTCGGCAGGCCGCAGCTTTCGCGACCTGCCGAATGCGTTCCGCAGGAGAGTGAGAATGCCCATGTGCGCAACCCTTCGCGTGAGTTGATACCCGTCAATCGCTGGCCAGGACGGACACGTAAGGTTAGCGGCCCCAGGTTGCGATCTTGGGGAGGGTCGATGACTCCTGTCGGGCGTACGGCGGTCGAGTCCCAGCCTGTTCTCAAGTCCCCCTCGGCTTCGTTCAGTTCATCTCCCGTTCATTCGGCGGCTGTTCGTGTGCACAACCACACCCCTACCGTCACGCTCACACCAAGAGTTCGCAAGGGGAGAGTAAAGTGCGCAAGCTGCTGCCGCTCGTCGCAACGCCGGGCCACTCGCATCCGGGTGGGCGCTCCGCCCTCACCTGCCGGTTCCGGTGCGGTGACGCCTGCTTCCACGAGGTGCCCAACACCAGCTCCAACGCCTACGTCGGCGATGTCATCGCCGACGCCGTGAGCCGCCGCAGCGTGGTGCGGGCCGCGGCGGTCGTGGCCGTCGCGGTGGGCGGCATGGGGGGTGCGGGGGCGGTGCCCGCTGTTGCCGCCCCGGGCGGCGGCGCTTCCCAACCCGTCGCCGGGGCCCGTGGGCTCCGGTTCGGCTCCGTCGCTCCCAACACCGCCGACACCGTCACCGTCCCGGACGGTTATGGGCAGAACGTGGTGATCCGGTGGGGCGAGCCCATCCTGCGGGGGGCGCCCAGGTTCGATCCCGAGAACCAGACGGCGGCCGCCCAGGCCGGACAGTTCGGGTATAACAATGACTTTCTCGCGCTGCTGCCGCTGCCGGGCGAGCCGCGTCGGCAGATCCTCGTCGCCAACCACGAGTACACCGACGAGGTGCTGATGTTCCGCGGGTACGACGCCGCCAACCCGACCCGCAACCAGGTGGAAGTGGCCTGGGCCGCGCACGGGCTGGGGGTGGTGGTCGTGGAGGAGGACCGCAGGACCGGGGCGCTCACCGTCGTACCGCGGCATGCGCTCAACCGGCGGGTCACCGCCACCACCGAGTTCCGGCTCACCGGGCCGGCCGCGGGCAGCAGCTTGCTCAGGACCTCCGCCGATCCGAGCGGGCGCAAGGTCCTCGGGACGCTCAACAACTGCTCGGGCGGGACCACCCCGTGGGGGACGACCCTGCACGGCGAGGAGAACTTCAACCAGTACTTCGCGAACGGGACGCGGGCGACGGACAAGCGGTACGGGCTCGGGACCGGGGCCACCGAGCGGAAGTGGGAACGGTTCGACAAGCGGTTCGACGTGGTCCAGGAGCCGAACGAGTCGCACCGGTTCGGGTACGTGGTGGAGCTGGATCCGTACGACCCGGACTCCACGCCGCGCAAGCGGACCGCGCTCGGGCGGTTCAAGCACGAGGGCGCGACCGTGCGGCTGACCGACGACGGGCGGCCCGTCGTCTACTCCGGTGACGACGAACGGTTCGACTACTTCTACAAGTTCGTCGGCAGCAAGAAGATGAGGAAGGGCAACAGCAGGGCTGCGCGGGAGCACAACGCCACGCTGCTCGACGAGGGGACGCTGTATGTCGCGCGGCTGAGCGGGGACTCGCCCGCCATCGAGATCGACGGGACCGGGAAGCTGCCCGCGGACGGGGAGTTCGACGGGAGCGGGGAGTGGATTCCGCTGGCCACCGCGACGGCAGAGGGTGCTATGTCACATGTCACCGGGATGACCGCAGAGGAGGTGTACGTCTTCACGCGGCTCGCCGGTGACAAGGTCGGCGCGACGAAGATGGACCGGCCCGAGGACATCGAGCCCAGCCCGCACACCGGCAAGGTGTACGTCGCGCTCACCAACAACACCAACCGGGGTGTCGGCGCGAACGCCGCCGCCGACGAGGCCAACCCCCGCAACGCCAACAAGCACGGCCACATCCTGGAGCTGACCGAGCGCTGGAACCGCGCCGAGAGCACCAGGTTCGCCTGGACGCTCTTCCTCGTCGCCGGTGACCCGGAGGACCCCGCGACCTACTTCGCCGGCTTCCCCAAGGACGACGTCAGCCCGATCTCCTGCCCGGACAACGTCGCCTTCGACCCGCACGGCAACCTGTGGATCTCCACCGACGGCAACCAGCTCGGCTCGCACGACGGTCTGTTCGGCGTGGCGACCAAGGGGTCCCGGCGTGGTGAGCTGAAGCAGTTCCTGACCGTGCCGACCGGTGCCGAGACCTGCGGTCCGCTGGTGCAGGACCGGCGGGTGCTGGTGGCCGTGCAGCACCCCGGCGAGATCACGGGCGCGAGTGTGGAGAACCCCGCGAGCGCCTGGCCCGACGGACCCGGGAAGATCGTGCGGCCCGCCGTCGTCGCCGTGTGGCGCAAGGACGGGTGCGACATCGGCGTGTGAGACACCGGCGTGTGAGACACCGGCGTGTGAGACGGAAACGTCAGTGGGGGGAGGCGATCGCTCTGGCCGCCGCCACCTCCTGGCGCAGCGGTTCCAGGACGCTGTCCGGCGGGCCCGTGAGGTCCGTGCGGACCGCGACCAGGGTCTCCGAGCGGCGGACGCCCTCCGCCAGCTCGCGCAGTTGCAGGGTCACCTGATCGACCTCGGCCCGGTCCGGGGGCGGCGCTCCGTGCCGTACCCGGACCCGGGCCGCCGTCGTCGCGTCGACGATGCGTTCCACCGCGACGACCAGGGGCCACCAGGCCGCCGCCCGGCGGCCGGTGGGCGGCGGTTCGGTCAGGGCGCGCTGGAACTCGGTGCGGATGACGGACAGGTCGCGGTAGAGGCGGCGCCGCAGCCGGGCGCGAGCGGCGGGCTCCGCGCCCGCCTTGAAGGCCAGCTCGACATAGGCCGCCGTGTCCGCCACCGCGTCGGCCAGCCGGTCGCCGACCCGGGTGCGCCAGCTCTCCGGCCACAGCAGGTACCCGGCGATCAGCGCGATCGCGCAGCCCATCAGGGAGTCCAGGAGGCGGGGCAGGAGCAGCCCGGTGCCCTGGTGGTTCAGGACGTCGGAGAGGAGCAGGATGACCGGGGTGACCGCCGCCGTCTGGAAGCCGTAGCCGCGCGGGGTCAGGGCCGGGACCAGCGGGGCCAGGACCATCATCACCGGTACGTCCCACCAGCCGCGCGGCACCACGGTGAGGATGGTCGCCGCCACCACCAGGCCGGCCACCGTGCCCACCGCGCGCAGCAGCGCCCGGGAGAAGACCGAGCCGAAGTCGGGCTTGAGGACGAAGGTGATGGTGAGGGCGACCCAGTAGGAGCGCGGGACCGGGACGAGGGAGACCAGGGCCTGGGCGATGCCGATGCACAGGGCGAGGCGGATGCCGTAGCGCCAGGAGTTGGCGGAGAGGACGACGTTGCGGGCGGCGCGTGCGGTGCGGATGCCGAGGGCGGCGGGGCGGCCCAGACGGTCGTCGATGCCGCGGGGGTCGACGTCGGGGGTGGTGGCGACCGTGGCGACGTGCCGCAGGGCGTGGTCGACGGCGCGGCCGGTCTCGTTGACCGGCTGGGGCAGGTCCAGCCCTATCGGGCCGGTGTAGCCGGTCTCGATGGCGTCGGCGATGTGCAGGACCGCGGCCGGGACCTCGGGCGGCAGCGGCTTTCCGGCGAGGCGGGCGAGCCGGACGGCCGGGGCGGCCTCCACCACCGGGGTGATCGCGTTCAACTGGGCCAGCATGCGGGTGAGTTCGCTGCTGCGGCCGCGGTACCGGGCACGCCGGGCCAGGATCAGGTCGTACGCCTCGTTCAGCGACTGGGTGACGGTGTGCCGGGCCCGGTCGTACGCCTCGCCGTCGTCGCCGTCGCTGACGGACAGCAGGTCGGCGACCGTGCGGTAGGCGGCGGCGACCGCCGCGCGTTCCGGTATGCCCGAGCGCAGCGGCCAGGCCAGCAGGGCGAGCAGGAGGACGAGCAGGCCGCCGCCGGTCATCAGCACCGGGGTGAGCCACCAGGCGCCGGGCAGCGGCAGGCCCGCGCCGATCACGGAGTTGAGCAGGAGCAGGAGGCCGGAGACGGAGGACACCGCGCCGATCGTCGAGATCATCCCGGAGAGCAGCGCGATGCCGGTGATCACGGCGACGGTGAGCCAGCCCTGGCCGTAGACCAGCGAGCCGGCGGTGACGCCGACGGCGCCGAAGAGCTGCGGGACCGCGATGTTGAGGATCCGCATCCGGTAGGCGTCGGCGGTGTCGCCGATGACCCCGGACAGGGCGCCCATCGAGGCGAGCGCCCCGTACGCCGGCTGTCCGACCGCGAGCCCGACGGCGAGCGGCAGGCTCATGGCGAGCGCGGCGCGGGCGACGGCGGCCCAGTTGAGGGGGGCGGCCTGTTGGGGCCGGAGGTTCCTTACCAGCCAGTCGGGAGGGGTGAGGCCGATGGGGAACTCGCGGGACATGCGTCCATTATCAGGGGTTGCGCAGGTGGAGCGTGATGTCCACGACGAGGGCGCGGTGGACCATCCGGTCCAGGGCGCGGAGCCCCGTACCGATGTTGGCACTACACGGGACGCGAACGTGTGTGCCGGTGATCGCTGGTTGGGGTGGCGATTGTGGGATCGGGGTACGTGTGTGCGGTGGTCGCACTTATGGTCCTTGCGAGGGTTCGGGACGGTTCGGTGTCCCGGGCGGGGCCGTGAGGGGAGTGAGATGGCGCAGGCGGGGGCGGATACGGAGGTCTGGCATGCTCGGTACACCTACCGGCTGCGCGTGTCATCCGCCGCCGACGCCGCTTTGGCGGCGGAGTGGGATCGGTGCCGGTGGGTGTGGAACGAGTGCGTGGCCAAGTCCAGGGCCGTACACGTGCACAACAAGGCCACCGGGGAGGGGGGACCTGTGGTCCTGCCCAACTCGACAGGATGCTGACCGAGGCCCGCGCCCGTACGCCGTGGCTGCGTGAGGGCTCGTCGGTTCCCCAGCAGCAGACCATCCGCTGCAAAGCTGTGTCCCCCGGGACAAGAACTCCGCACGCGTGATGCTCGTCCGGGCTGGTCTCAACCCGGCTGGTGCCGATGGCGGAAGACCTCCCGGAGCGCTGCTCCGGGAGGCGGCCTGAGCCAGGAATCCCCTCCCGCTAGGGAGGGGAGGATTCAATTGTCTGAGATTACGATTCTTCGTCCACCCGTGCCAGGAACTCCCCCAACGCCCGGTTGAACTCCTCCGGCCGTTCCAGGTTGGGCATGTGGGATGCCTTGTCGATGATCCGGAGCGTGGCGTCGGGGAGGAGCGCGTGCATGGCCTCGGCGTCGGAGACGGGGGTGTACTCGTCGTCCGCGCCGACCACGATCAGGGCGGGGACCGTCGCCTCGGCCAGCAGGGGGCGGTAGTCGGGGCGTTCGGCGCGGCCGCGCAGGGCCGCCGCGGCGCCCTCGGGGTGCGTGGCCGTCATCATGCGGTGGACGTGGGCCTTCACGTCGGGGCGGGCGTGCGGGGCGACCATCTTCTCCAGGACCTCGTCGGCGTAGCCGCGCATGCCCTCGCTCAGGAGCCGGTCGGCCATGGCGTTGCGGGCCCGTCTGCCCGCCGGGGTCTCCGGGTCGGGGAAGGTGTCGGCCAGGACCAGGCCCCGGACGCGTGCGGGGCCGAGACGGTCGTAGCACTCCATCGCGATCTGGCCGCCCATGGACAGTCCGGCGAGCACGCAGGTCCGCACGCCCAGCGCGTCGAGGAGTTCCTCGATGTCCGCCGCGAAGCGGGAGAGCGGGGTGACGCCGGGGGTGACCGGGGAGGCGCCGTAGCCGCGCAGGTCGGGGGCGACGACCCGGCGGGCCGGGGCGAAGGCGGCCACCTGGGGGTGCCACATCGTGCGGTCGAAGGGGTGACCGTGGATGAGGAGGAGAGGGGTGTGCGAGTTTTGCGGATTTTGCTGGTCGCTGTCGTCGTATGCGAGGAAGGGGGGCATGTGAACGACCCTAGAGATCCTCAACTCCTCGGTGCAATAAAATCTTTGCCCTCGGTGCAATGAGAGAGGAGGGACCGTGGACGACTTCCGGGGCATCGCCGACCGGATCGCGCTGGACATCGCGCGGGGGCGGCTGCGGGCCGGGCAACGGCTGCCTCCGCAGCGGGCGTTCGCGCGGCGGCACGGGATCGCCGCCTCGACCGCCGGGCGGGTGTACGCCGAACTCGTGCGGCGCGGGCTGGTGGTGGGCGAGGTCGGGCGGGGGACGTTCGTGCGGGCCGCGGGGGCCGTGCCGCAGGGGCGGGCGCTGGTCGAGGACGGTGCCGCCCGCGTCAATCTGGAGCTCAACTACCCCTCCGTACCGGGGCAGTCGGAGTTGCTGGCCCCGGCCCTCGCCCCGCTGCTGCGGCCCGACGCGCTGACCGACGCCCTGCGGCCGGCCGCCGCCGACGGCACCCCGCATGCCCGGGAGGCCTCCGCCGCGCTGCTCGCCACCGGCGACTGGCGGCCCGACCCCGGCCGCATCCTCTTCACGGGCAACGCCCGGCAGGCGATCGCCGCCACCCTGGGGTCGCTGGTGCGGCCGGGCGGCCGGGTCGGGGTGGAGCCGTTGACGTATCCGCTGGTCAAGGAGATCGCAGGACGGCTCGGTGTCACGCTCGTCCCGGTGCGGGCGGACGAGGACGGGCCCGTCGTCGAGTCCGTGCTCGCCGTGCACCGGTCCGCGCCGCTCTCCGCGCTCTACCTCCAGCCGACCCTGCACAATCCGACGTCGGTGACCGTCCCGGCCGAGCGCCGACTCCAACTGGCTCGGATGGTGGACGACGTGGGGCTTCCGGTCGTCGAGGACCGGATCTGGTCGTTTCTGCACGACGGCCCCGAGCCGCCGCTCGCCGCCCTCGCGCCGCGGCTCGTCCATCTCGTCGACGGACTCTCCAAGCGGGTCGCGCCCGGTCTCACCGCCGGGTTCGCCGTCGTACCGGAGGACCGGGTGGACGCGGTGGCGGCGGCCGTGCGGTCCGGGGGGTGGAGCGCGGGAGCGTTCGCGCTGGAGGCGGCGGTGCGCTGGATCGGCGACGGGACCGTGGCGCGGCTCGTGGCGGCCAAGCGGGAGCAGGCCGCACGGCGGCAGCGGCTCGTCCGCGAGGCGCTGGCCGGGTTCGCCGTACGGGCCGACCCCTACGGGTACTTCGCCTGGTGGGAGCTGCCCGAGCCGTGGCGGGCGGACGGTTTCACGGCGGCCGCGGCCGCCCGCGGGATCGCCGTCACGCCCGGTACCGCCTTCCGTGTCGACCCGAAGCGGACGCCGGACGCGGTACGGCTCGGGCTCGCGTCGGCCGCGGAGCCCGAACTGGCGGGGGCGCTGCGGACGCTGGCCGCCCTCGCGGCGCGCGGTCCGCGGCACCCCCCGGCGGACGGTCAGTCCAGCAGGCCGTCGTAGTCCGGCAGCTTGTAGGTGGTGTCGGCGTACCCGCCGGTCAGGTCCGTCGTGTTGTTGCCGATGTTGGCGATGATGTCGTAGCCGTTCGCCTCGATGGCCTTGCGCTGCGAGGTCTTGAAGTCCGCGACGGACTCGGTGAGCAGCTGGGCGACCGTCCGCGCGTAGAGGCCGTCGACCGTGTAGCCGACCGACTTCAGGTTGGCCTTGGTCACCACGTTGTACAGGTCGCTGCGGGCGCTGACGAAGAACACGCTGATGCCCTTGGCGTGCGCGTCCTGGGCGAGGGCGAGCACCGGCGGGGTGGCGGGGATCGTGATGCCGCCCTCGAAGTAGGTCTCCAGCGAGGTGTTGTCGATGTCGAGAACGATCGCCTGCTTGGCGCCGGAGGTGTTGGCGGCGGCGCGGCTGTCGATGTAGGTCTGCGCGGGGCCGGTGACGGCGGCGACGTCGGACAGCCACTGGGCCTCGGTGACGGTCGAGTCGGCGGCCTGCGCGGGCAGCGCGGCGGCGAACGACAGGGCGAGGCCGGCCGTGAGGGTGACGGCGGCACGGCGCGCGGTGAGACGGTTCATCGGGTGGGGGCTCCTCGGGTCACGTCGGCGTCGGCCGCCGGTGTTCCGTACCGGTGGCCGTCGCCCAGCCACGGTGGTCGGCCGGTGCGCCCGCCGGGTGACTCCCGGAGAAGCAGCCGGTTACATGACTGGCATGTTCTGGTCAGGAGCCTGTGAATCGGCCCTGAGGGACGCGGAATCGGCTGTGCCCGCGGCCGGCTGCTGCGTCTCCTGCGGCCTGGACCGGCGCAGGTGTCCGCTGACCCAGGCCAGCGCGGCCACCGTCAGGCCGAGGGCCACGAGCAGCCAGGAGACCGTGCGGAGGGTGGACGTCAGGGCGTCGTAGACGGCGGCCGCGGCCGGGTGCGAGACGTCCGGCGGCAGGTCGGCCAGGGTGAGCCGGCGGCCGATGACGAGGGCGAGACCGAGCAGGGCGCCGCCCAGGGCCGTGCCCAGCGCGGTCGCCGTGACGGCACGGCGGCGGCGGACGGCGAGGGCGATGCCGCCGACCGCGAAGACGACGGCGGCGACGGGCAGCCAGAAGCCGGCGACCTCAAGCACGTGGAACCCCTTCCGGAGCCGGTCCAGTTCGGCCGCCGGGAGTACCGCGACGGCCGTGTGCTGGACCGGGATGCGGGCCGCGAGCGGCACATGGTCCTGGGTGAGCTGGTCCTTGACCTGGGCGGTGACCGGCGCGAGGTCGACGGTCACGGGCTCCTCGCGCTCGCCCTGGAGCGCGCGCAGCACGGCGTCGTGGGTGGCCCGGTTGCCGGCGTCCCAGGCCAGCCGGAACGCCCGGGTCTGGGTGAAGGAACGGACCGCGTCGCGCACGAACGGCGCGACCGTGCCCCGCATCGGCCGGCCGACGTCCACCTCGCGCATGATGCCGTCGCCGACGGTGTCCGCCACGGCGTCCCGGACATCGGGGTCGTCGGCCAGCGGCGCCATCGTGCTGACGTACTGTCCGGTGTCCGCCAGCCCGTACGCCGCCCAGGCCGCGAGCGCGCCGAACGGCAGCAGCAGGCAGCCCAGCGCGATCAGCAGGGCCGACAGGGCGCGCCGGAGACGTGAGGGCGGCGCGGGCCAGGGGGACCCCGGAGGCACTGAGGGCACTGAGGGCACGCTTCCAGGCAAGCCCCTGAGGGCCGGTCAGGCGAGCTGGGGGACTGCATTCGGGGGTATCGCGGGGCGCAGGTCGGGCCGAACGGGCGGTACGGCGGTGCCGGCCCCCGGAAACCCTTGGGGCGCCGCGCTCCGGTGGAGGGTTGACCCGAACGGGTGTTTCCTGGTCTGGGAGCGTCGTCGGGCGCCCGCGGCGCCTCGGCGACTGGTGAGGGGAAAAGGGGAACGCGTGGACCCCGGCCGTGGGGGCCGGGGTCCACGCGTACACCTCGCGGCGCTGTTGCCGGGTACGCGGCTACCGGATGCGGTGTCCGGCCGCGTCCTCGTGGGTGTAGAACCGGTAGAACATCACGAGGAACGTCACCGCCGCGACCGCGAGCGCCATGGCGACGGACCGGAGGATCGAGTCGCCGCTCTGGCTGTACAGGAAGCCGAAGGCGATGCCGATGAACGCCGTCCACACCACGGCGTGCAGCTCCCGCCGCAGCCGTGGGGCGATGGTCAGCACGGCGAACAGCACCACCGCGAAGACGAGCGCGGTCAGGAACCCGAACAGCAGGTTCCAGCCGGTGATGGGCCCGCCCATGCGCCGGTTGGCCGCGGCCCAGTAGCCGTAGATCAGCCCGGTCACGACCGGTATGGCCACCCGGGCCCTGGCGTGCATCCGGGAACTGAACACGTCGGGCGTCCGGCCGCTCCGGCGCATACCGCCGGACGTGGGTGCCGCTTGAGCCATGAGCGTGCTCCTCTCTCCTCGCCCCCACCTTCCAGAGCACACCTGCGGGTACCCCCTGGCAAGTCGGTCAGTACATCCCGTACGGGGTTTTGTACGACGTGCGATCGGTCCCCGCCCGTGTTTCCCTGACTCTCGTGACCGACCACCAGGCCCTGCGGCGGTACAAGGAGCCGCTGTGGGCCAGGGGCCGGAGCATCGCGTGGGTGGCGCCGCTCCTGCTGCTCGCCGGGATCACGGCGGTCGACCTCAACACCACGGAGCGGTTCCGGATCGTCTCCTGGATCGTCCTGGTCCCCGGTATCGCGGCGGCGATCTGCGGGGTGTGGACGACGGCGGTCTTCGCGGTGCTGTCGGTCCTCGACTACGTCGCCGTGGACAGCGCCTGGCCCCACCAGTACCGGGCCGGGCTGCCCGACTTCATCCTGGTCGCCTTCGCGGGGCTGCTGGCCATTCTCGCCTGCGCGGTCCGCAGGAACAGCGAGCGGCGGATGCTGCACATGCGGGACATCGCCGAGACGACCCGGCGTACCGTGCTGCGGCCGCTGCCGCCGGGGTGGGGCGGGCTGGAGCACGCGGCGGTGTATCTCGCCGCGGACAGCCAGGCCCGGGTGGGCGGCGACTTCTACGACATCCAGCCGGGGCTGTACGGCACGCGGGTGCTGGTCGGGGACGTCCAGGGCAAGGGGCTGGGAGCGGTGGAGACGGCGGCGGCCCTGCTGGGGACGTTCCGCGAGGCGGGGTACCACGAACGGGACCTGGCGACGGTGGCCGACCGGCTGGAGACCCGGATGATCCGGCACCGGCGTCACACGGTGGCGCTGGGCCGGGACGACGGCGACCGCTTCGCCACGGCGGTGCTGCTGGGCTTTTCGCCGGACGCCCCGGACGTCGTGGAACTGATCAACTTCGGCCACGAGCCGCCGCTGGCGGTGGGGCCGACGGGGGTACGCCCCCTGCCCCCGGGCGGCGGACTCCCCCTCGGCATGGCCGACCTGACGACGGCGACCGGCCCCCCACCCACCGTCACCGTGGCCCTCGCCCCCGACGAGACCCTCCTCATCACCACGGACGGCGTGACCGAGGCGAGGAACGCGGACGGCACGTTCTTCGACCTGCCCGAGGCGGCAGCCCTGACACCGGCCCCCGACCCGACCCCCCTCGTCGCCCACGTCCGCGACGGCGTACTCCGCCACAGCCGCGGCCACCTCTCCGACGACACCACGATCTTCGCAGTACGCCGAACCGCAACCCCCTGAAGAAGCGGGACTACAGCGCCCCGTCAGGGGCGCTGGGAGTACCCCCGGCCGAAGGCTGGGGGAGGAACTGCGCGACCAGCCACGACGGCGCGGCACTCCGCAACCGGCCGGCAGTCCAACGGCGGGTACCGGCAGTTCGGCACCGCCGAGTCGCAACGTCGTGGCCGAGCGCCGCTGCGGCGGAGAAGGGGGGCGGAGACAAGACAGGGAGTAGGACGGTGTCCTCGTCAAGGGAAGCGGGGGCAGCGAGGGTGGTCCCGGGGAACCCCTGCGGTGGTCGTACCGGTCGTTACCCGGCCCAAACCTCCCCTGTACCCCCCGCTTTGCAAGCGCAGCGGTTACCGTGCTGACGTAAGTGAAACCGGGGAACAAAGGGGGAGGGCCCGATGCCCGGAACCGTGCTGCTGATCGCGGCCTCGCCGACAGGCAAAGCGCGCATGGTGGACGCGGCCTCCGTGCTGTCCGTACTCGCGGCCGTGCCCCCGGCGATACTCTCCGGCACCGAGACCGCGAACGTCGTCGAACTCGCCGACCCCCTGGAGCCGCAGGCCGTGCTGACCCGGCTGCGGGCCGCCGCGGCCGCCCCCGGCCCGCTCACCGTGTTCGTCACGGGCCAGCTCCACCTGGACCGCAAGCAGCGGCTGCCGCATCTCGCGCTGGCCCGGACCACGCCCGCCACCGTCCGCTACACCGGCCTGCCCTGGCACTGGATCCGGGAGGAGCTGAGGCTGCGGCCGGCCGGGGCGACGACGCTGGTGCTCGATCTGCACGCGGACCCGGAGGCCTGGGAGCAGTTGCACACGGTGCCGCTCGACTGCGGGCGGAACAACGCCGTGCACGGGCGGATCGCGCCGCCGCCCGCCCGGCGGGGGGTCGCCGTACCGTCGTACATGAAGGCCGTGGCGACCGTGCTGAGGAGCGGGCACCGGCCGGCGATGGCGGAGCTGCACCGGCAGGTGCTCGCGCGGCTCGGGGCGGAGGTCGCCACCGACTTCCTGCTCAGCACGCACACCCCGGACAGCGGGGATCCGCACGACGCCATCAGCGCGGCCGTGCGGGACGGGCGGTACACCGAGGCGGACGAGCTCGCCGCCCGCTGGGAGCAGGCGGCCGCGCGGGCGCACGGGCCGGCCTCCGAGGAGGCTCTGCACTGGTCCGAGGTACGGGCCGACCTCGCGATGTTCGCGGGGGACGCGGCGCGCAGCTGCCGTACCTGGCTGACCGTGGCGCACGCCCGGCTGGCCGCGGGGCAGTCGGCCGACGCCCCGGCCGTCGAGGCGGCCGTGGACCGGGCCCACCACCAGTGGGGCGCCATCAAGGACACGGCGCGGGCCCGTGAACTCGGGCCCGCGCTCGCGGAGTTGAGACTCAGGGTGCCGGGCCGCCGGGAAGGTGCCCTGGACCATGTCCAGCAGCACCTCCGGCAGCTTCAGACCAGCTGAGGCACCGGCCGAGGCACTAGCTCGTGAACGTGAAGTACTTCCAGGCACCGTAGGTCGTGGAGTTGACCGTGTCGCCGGACGTGCCGTTGATGTAGTCGGAGCGGACCCGGAAGCGCCAGCCGACGTCCTCCTTGTGGTTGCCGGTGAACTCGACCGACGAGACTCCGCTGGTGGCCAGCGCGAAGTACTGCGAGGTGTCCGCGTACCACTTGCCCTGGTAGTAGACCTGGAAGTCGAACCGCTGGGCACGGCCGCCGTAGTACGGCATCTTGGTCGTGAACAGCGGGTTCTTGGTCTTGTGGAAGTAGTAGTAGGTCTGGCCCCAGGCCTTCTTGCTCTTGTACTGGCGGCTGACCGCCATGGAGATGCTGACCTTCGCGCCCACCGAGCTGGACACCGACCGCGGCTGCCAGCGGGCGTCGCCCGAGAACTTCGCGGTGACCTTGGTGTCCCGCTTGAGGTCGAGGACCACGGACAGGTTGCCGTGCGAGTCGACCTTCCCGGACTTCACCAGCTTGTTCGGCTTGTCGGAGCCGAACGGGTCGGCCCAGAGCTCCACCGTGCGGTTCTTGTACGTCGTGCCGAGATGGGCCGTGAACTTCACGTCCTTCCCGTACGAGTACACCTTGCCGTTGTTGTTCAGCGTCAGCGTCGGCTTGGCGCGCGAGACGTCCACGGTGTCCTTGGCGGAGGCGCCCGTGTGCTCGGCGTCGCCCGCGTAGGAGACCGTGTACGTCACCTTGCCGCCGGCCGGCGGGGTGTCGGTGAAGGAGTAGGTGCCGTCGGCCTTGACCGTGACGGCGGGCAGCGCCTTCCCGCTCGGGGAGTCCAGGTCGGTGCGGACGACCGTGACCTGGGTGCCGGCGGGCAGCGCGGCCGTCGACGAGAGCGTGCCGGTGACCGTGAGCTGCTTGGCGCGGGTCGCCGACGCCGGGGCGTTCACCGTGAGGGTGCTGGCGGCCTTGGCCGGGCTGTCGTACTCGCGCAGGGAGTACACGCCCTGGCTGTTGGAGGTCACCGCGAACAGGCGGGAGGCGTCCGGCGCCCAGGCGAGGCCCGCGGCGGCGACGAGGTCGGAGCCGCTGCCGCCGCCGGTGTTCGGCAGGTCGTAGCTGCGGACGGCCTCGCTGCTGCCCGGGTGGAAGATGTAGATGTCCGGGTTGTAGGAGGCGTCGCTGCCGCCCGCGACCGTGCCGTCGGGCGCGATGGCGACCGAGTTCGGGTAGTTGATGCTGGTGTACTTGCCGTCCTCGTTGAGGTCGGACGTCTTGAAGATCTGGTGGTAGTACGGCGCTCCGCTGGCCACCACGACGTCCTTGCCGTCGGGGGTGACCTGCAGGTCGCCGAGGTTGCTGCCGGCCTCACGGGTGCTTGCCAGCTTGGCCGCGGTGCCCGACGAGACGTCGTAGGAGGCCAGTTCGACGGGGCTCTGGTCGACCGCGCCCGCGACCAGGACGCCGGAGCCGGGTGCGGCGTCCAGGAGCGGCGCCTGGTACCAGCTGTTGTCCTGGTTGAGGGTGACCGCGTGGTCGCCGGTCAGGTCGACCGATCCGATGTTGCCGGCCACGGCACCGCCGTAGCCGAACCACAGCTTGCCGCCGGCGAGGGCGACGCTCAGCGGCTTGTCGCCGACCGCGTAGCGGGTGGTCTCGGTGTCCGTCGCGGTGTCGATGACGGCGATGGCGTCCATGTCCTGCACGGCCGCGTAGAGCGTGCCGGAGTCGGCGGACAGTTCGAGGCCGTGGACGCCGGAGAGGCCGGTGGTGAGCTGCTTGAGCACATTGCCCGAGTAGTCGGTGACGACGATCTTGCCGTTGCTCGGGTCGCTGATGAAGACCTGCTGGTGGGCGCCGTCGACGACGATGTCACCGAGCGACTTGACCGGCAGGAGCCCGCTGGTGTCGGCGAAGGCCGGAGTGGCGGCCAGGGCCGCGGAGCTGAAGAGGACCGCCAGGGTGGTGGCGGCCGTGACGGTGCGCATACGCACGCTGATTCGAACCCCCCGGATCGAATGAAGTGGGCGCCACGGAGCGCGGCCCACGAGTGTGCGAGTCCTCTTGTGTGAGTTCTCTGTGGGCCGCGTGTGGCGGATGCAACGAAGACTAGGTCATGCCACTGACAATCGGCATCCGGGATTCACCGGCGGGGGGCGGGAGTTGGTCAGGCGTACGCGTCGAACGTGATCGCGCTCGGCTTGGCCTTGTTGAGGTGGTCGTCGAACTTGGCGTCCTGGAGCGGGAAGTTCGCGTCCCCCCAGTCGGAGGCGTTCAGGATGTCGCGGAGGTTGGACGCCATGTTGTCCCAGGTGAGCAGGTTCTCCTGGTGCCAGGCGGCGTCGTCGTTCTCCGGGGTCTCGCCCCACTTGGCGAACCGGAAGTCATGGGTGCTCAGGCCGTCCTTGTGGTAGACGACCTGGACGCGCTGGCTGCTCATCGGCACGTCGGCGACCGCCTCGGTCTCGAAGTCGCCGTGCTGGGAGGCGGACAGGTACGACGGGTAGTCGGCGCCCTGCTTGACCCAGACGACGATGCACTCCCAGTCGTGGCGGTGGCCGATGCCGGGGGACGCCTCGTCCTTCTCGAAGTAGCTGGCGTAGATGATCCCGCACCAGCCGTTGTTGCACTTGGCCCGCGAGTAGGTGTTGGCGTGGTCGAGGTGACCGGTGCGGCAGCTGCCCGTGACGGAACCGGTCGGCTTCAGGCCGCCGTTGAGGTTGCCGTCGGGGTCGATGGCGGCGGCCGGGTAGCAGCTGTCCGTGTCGTAGTCGTACAGCGGCTCGAAGAACTTCTGGAACGTGGTCGCGTTCTCCGGGAGGTTCTGGAGCACGCCCGCCGAGGCGGTGAAGGGGAGGGCGAGGGTGAGCGCGGCGGCGCTGCCCGCGACGGCGGCGGCTCGGCCGAGGCGGCGGGTCCTGGTTCGGGACATCGGGGGGCTCCAGTCGACGGTCCGGGGGGCCGGGATTCGGGGTTCGGGTGTGCGGTGACGAGGCCCGTTGGTACGGTCCTTTTCGACCCGGACATGACATCCGGGTGGGGACCAAGACTGGCAAGCCGAGAGTGCGATGGAAGGGCTTTCTGTCAAACGGGGAGCGGCAATTCGCGGAACTGATCAACGTGCGTCCGGCGTGGGAAAAGCCCCCGGCGAGACCGGGGGAGGGTCTCGCCGGGGGCGATCGTGGGGCCGGCCGTGCGGCGCGGGTTCCTAGTGGCCGGCGGTGTGCCCGGCGGTCGCCGAGGTCGGGGAAACGGGGGAGTCGTCCGTCGCCCTGGCCGGGCCGGCGTTGGCGGCGGTGATGAGCGCGGCCACGGCGATCACGGCTGCCGCGACACCGCGGGCGTACCGTGTGGTGGGGCTTGCGGTGGGGCGTGCGGGTGTGCGTCCGAGCACGGCGACCTCGCAACGACAGGGGCGGGTTAAGCACGTTTAATTCGCGGTTTAACCTAGGGGTAGTCAGAGCTCAACGGCAAGAGGTTCAGGGGGAGTTGGGGGGAATGGCAGGATGCAGGAGCGGGACGATCCGGAGACCATAGGACGGCGGGTGCAGCAACTGCGCACCGAACGGGGGCTCACCCAGCGGCAATTGGCCGAACCGGCCTACACGCCCGCCTACATCTCCACGCTGGAGGCCGGGCGGGTACGGGCCTCCGACGAGGCGCTGCGGCACATCGCGGGCCGGCTCGGCGTCGGCTTCGAGGAGCTGGCCAGCGGGCGCCCCGCCCACCTCGCCACCGACCTGAGGCTACGGCTCACCGAGGCACAGCGCACCCTGGCCACCGGCGCGGCCGAGGCGGCCGCCGCCCAGTACGCGGACCTCTTCGCGGAGGCCGAGGCGCTCGGGCTCGCGGTCGAGCAGGCCACCGCGCTGCTCGGGATGGGCGAATGCGCCCTGGACACCGGTGACCTGGGGCAGGCCAGGGAGTTCTTCGAACGGGCCGAGCTGTGGACGGCCGACGAGCCGCTCCCGGTACGGGTACCGGCGATCCGAGGCCGGGCGGTCAGCCACTACCTCGCCGGTGAGCTTCGTTATGCCGTCTACCTCCTTGAGACCACGCTCGACGAACTCAACCGCAGTGGCCTGCACGACCCCGACGCACTCCTGCTCCTCTACGCCTCCGCCATCGGCCCGTACATGGACATGGGCGCCCACGCCCGCGCCGCCCAGGCCGCCGAACTCGCCCTCGCCCTCGCCCCGCAGGCCGGCGACCCCGCGCTGATCGCCCGGATGCACCGCTCCGTCGCCCGCACCCTGCTCGCCGAGGGCCGGGTCGCCGAGGCCGACGCCTCCCTGGCCAAGGCCGCCGAGCTGTACCGCCAGCTCCAGCTCCGTACCGAACTCGCCAACTGCCACTGGATGCGCGGCTACGTCTACGCTCAGAACGGCGAACTGGAGCGTGCGGAGGGGGAGTTGCGGGAGGCCCTCGCCATGCTGTCGGAGACCCGTGCCGCCCTGTACCGCAGCCAGGCGGCGGTCGAACTGGCCGACGTCCTGCACCGCCGGGGCAAGTCCGAGGAGGCCGCCGAACTCCTGCACGACGTGCTCGGCGACTTCTCCTCCGAGCGCGGCGCGGTCCACTCGGCCGCCGCGCACCGGCTGCTCGGCATCATCGCCGAGGACGCCCGGGACACGGAGGCGGCGGAGGAGCACTACGTACGGGCGCTGAGCCTGCTGGAGCGGGCGGGCGCGGCCGGCGACCTGGCGGACCTGTGCCGCCTGCTCGGGGACCTGCTGCGCCGCACCGGCCGGGTGGAGGCGGCCCTGGACGCCTACCGCACCGGCCTCGGCCACCGTACGGCCCCGGGCACGACGACCCTGGGACCGGCACCGGCACAGCCACCGCTGTAGGACCACCCTTTCCGATCCGTTCCTTTCCGTTCCGCGCCTGTCCCTTGATCTGCGCGACGGGCGGCAGCAATGGCGTGCTTCCTGCATCCATCCCCTCGATATGGCGGTGAACCACCGAACGCCTTCTACAAAGGTCTCGTCAGCGAAACGCGAAACGCGAAGCCTTCGAAACGCTGCGAGCCGAGGGAGAAGACGATGACCGACCACGGAGCCGACCTGCTGATCCGCGCCGGCGCGGTGCACACCCTGGTGCCCGGCCAGGCCCCGCAGCGGGCCCTGGCGGTGCGCGGCGACCGGATCGCCGCCGTGTCCGCGGACCCGCACGGCCTCGACCACCTGGTGACCGCGCGGACCGAGGTCCGTGACCTGCCCGGCGCCACCGTGCTGCCCGCCTTCGACGACACCCACACCCACCTGATCTTCGCCGCGCTCGGCGCCCAGGACGTCCCCGTCCACCGGGCCCGCACCATCCCCGAGTTCCTCGACCTGATCCGGCAGCGGGCCGCGGCCACCCCCGAGGGCGAGTGGATCCGCACCACCACCAACTGGCAGGAACTGAACCTGGCCGAGCGCCGCATGCCCACCGCGGCCGAACTCGACACGGCCACCGACCGGCACCCGGTCCTGGTCAAGCGCGGCGGCCACAACGACGTCGTCAACAGCTACGCGCTGCGCCTCGCGGGCATCACCGAGGACACCCCCGTACCGCCCGGCGGCACCATCGGCCGCGACGCCGAGGGCAGGCTGGACGGCCGTCTCATCGACAACGCCCTGCACCTGGTGGAGCGCCTGGTCCCGGCCCCCGACCGGGACCGGCGCATCGAGGGTCTCCGGATCGCCTCCCGCGACTACGCGGCCACCGGCATCGGCACCGTGCGGGACTGCGCGGTCGCCCCCGAGGACTACCGGGTCCTCCTGGCCGCCCGCGAGGCCGGCGCCCTGCACACCAGGGTGCGCGCGCTGATCTCGGCGCTCGGCATGACGAGCGCGGCCCAGGTGGAGGAACTGCTCGACACCATGGAGGAGTGGCGCGACACCTCCGACCCGTACCTGTCGGTGTGGGGCGTGAAGTTCGGCCTCGACGGCGGCCTGGAGGCCGGTGCCACCGAGGAGCCGTACGCCTGTGACCACTCCTTCTCCGGGATGCTGATCTGGGAGCCGGACGCGCTGGTCGAGGCGGTCGAGGCGGTGGTCCGGCGCGGCCGGCGGGTCGGCACCCACGCCTACGGCGACCGGGCGGTCCGTGTCCTGCTGGACGTCTACGAGCGCGTCCTGGACCGCAATCCCGGTCTGCCCGCCGGCTCGCTGGTGATGGAGCACGGCGGCCTCGCCGGCTCCGAGCAGCGCGCCCGCGCCGTCGCCCTCGGCATCCCCGTCACCATCCAGCAGCCGCTGCTGCACGACACCGCCGAGGTCGAGGAGGGCTTCTGGGGCCCGGAGCGGGTCGCCCGCCTCTTCCCGGCCCGCGGCTGGATCGACCTGGACGCCCAGGTCAGCGCGGGCTCCGACTTCCCGGTCGGCCAGTTCGGCGCGATGCGCTCGGTGTGGGGCATGACGACGCGGCAGACGGTCATCGGGGTGAAGGGTCCCGAGCACGCGATCAGTTATGAGGAGGCGCTGACCCTGCACACCACCCAGGCGGCCCGCCTGACGGGCGAGGACCGGGTCCGCGGCACCCTGACCACGGGCCGCTGGGCGGACTTCACGGTGTGGGACCGGGACCCGGCGACGGTGTCCGGGGAAGCGTTGCGGGACCTGAGGCCCGTTCACACTTTCGTGGGCGGGGTCGTAGTGCCCCTTTAGGGGCGCTGGGGGTACCCCCGGCCGAAGGCTGGGGGAGGAACTGCGCGACAAGCCCCCACCGGCCCGCACCTGACACACAGCAATCTCTGTGCCAAGCAACAGCCCCGTTCACTAGCGTCCTGCACGTGCAAGACCAACGGACAGGAGCCGACGGCCTGCGTCTCCTGACACGGGCCGTCGTCCACGTGGTCCTCGGCGGCACCGCCCTCCTCGCCATCGCGACCGTCGCCTCGTTCCTGGGCCCCACCCTCGCCCTCGACCTCTACACCCCACCCGTCGCCGCCTGGTGGACCGTGTTCACGGCGGTCGCCGTCCAGGGCGTCCCCTTCCTCCTCCTCGGCACCGTCGTCTCCGCGGCGATCGGCGCCTTCGTCCCGGAGCGGCTGTTCACCCGCCTCCTCCCCCGCAACCAGGCCCTCGCCGTTCCCGTGGCGGGGGCAGCGGGCGTTGTCCTGCCCGGCTGCGAGTGCGCCTCCGTGCCCGTGGCCGGCAGCCTGATGCGCCGCGGGGTGGCCCCGGCCGCAGCCCTCGCCTTCCTCCTCTCCGCACCCGCGATCAACCCGGTCGTGCTGGTGGCGACCTCGATCGCGTTCCCCGGTCAGCCGATGATGGTGCTGGCCCGGCTGCTCGCCTCCCTCGGCACGGCGGTGGTGATGGGCTGGCTGTGGGCGCGGTTCGGCCGCGACGACTGGCTGCGCCCGCCCCGCACCGCCCACACCCCCCACACCACCGGCCCCCGCGCCTTCGTCGCCGGCCTGCAGCACGACTTCCTGCACGCGGGCGGCTTCCTGGTGCTGGGCGCGGCGGCCGCGGCGACCTTCAACATCGCGGTGCCCAGATCGGTCCTCGACGTCTTCACCGGCTCCGCGTGGACGGCCGTACCCCTCCTCGCGGTGCTCGCCGTCGTGCTGTGCGTGTGCAGCGAGGCCGACGCCTTCGTGGCCGCCTCGCTCAGCGCGTTCCCGGCGACGGCCCGGCTGGCGTTCATGGTGGTGGGCCCGATGGTCGACCTGAAGCTGATCGCCCTCCAGGCGGGCACCTTCGGCCGGCGCTTCGCGCTCCGCTTCTCCTCGGCGACCTGGCTGGTGGCGTTGTCGTCCAGCGTCCTGGTGGGGTGGTGGCTGCTGTGAGGCGCTACGGCGGACCGGTCCTGCTCTGCCTGGTCGGCGCGGCGGTCCTGCGGATCACGCTCCTCGGCGACCTGTATCTCAGGTACGTGCAGGCGGCCCTGCGCCCGTACCTGATCGCCTCAGGCATCGTCCTGATCCTGCTGGGCGCGACGACGGCGGTACTGCGAGGACCGAGGGGCCGCACACCGGACGGCGAGCACGAAAGTGAGCACGACGGCGAGCACGAAAGTGAGCACGACGGCGAGCACGAAAGTGAGCACGACGGCGACGACGACGGCCATAGCCACCACGGTGCCGCCGGCCCCCGCATCGCCTGGCTGCTCACCCTCCCCGCGCTCGCCCTGCTCCTCTTCCCTCCCCCGGCCCTCGGTTCGTACAGCGCGGGGCGCGAGGCGGCGCAACGGGCGGCGCAAGGGGTCGGGAGGTTCCCGGCGCTGCCGGCCGGGAACCCGGTGGAGCTGACCCTCGCCGGGTTCAGCTCGCGGGCGATCTACGACAGCGGGCGCTCGCTGAGGGGCCGTACCGTCCGGATGACGGGCTTCGTGACGCACGGCTCCGGCGGCACCTGGTACCTGACCCGCCTGATGGTCACGTGCTGCGCCGCCGACGCGACCACCAGCAAGGTCGAGATCCGGGGCGAGGACGCGCCGCCCACCGACACCTGGGTCACCGTCACCGGCACCTGGCACCCGAAGGGAAAGCTGGGCTCGGACGCGGCGTGGCCGCCCGTGCTGGACGCGACGTCGGCGAAGACGGTGAGGCAGCCGTCGGACCCGTACGAGACCCGGAACTAGCCGCCGGCTAGGCCTGCGCCCGCCCCTTCTCCCGTACCTGGGCGAGGCGCTGGACGCCGATGTCGAGGGCCTGTTCGGTCGTGTCGTCGGGGAGGGTGCCGAGGGCGCCGGCGGTGAGGACGATCGCGTCGTCGCCGACGCGGACGACGGCCACGTCGAGGGTGAGGGTGGTGGGGGCGTCGGCGGCGGAGGGCTGTGTGGTGAGGGTCATCCGGAGCCCCTGGCGCGCGTCGCCGAGGTCGTGCGGCAGCCCGGCGTCGGCGATCTGGACCGCCTCGGTCCCGGCCGCGGTCGTCTGCGCGGTGAACTGCCCGCAGGTGCGGGGCAGGGTCCGCAGCCAGGCCAGGGTCCGCTCGACGTCGGCGGAGCGGCTCGCGTCGACCTGGTAGCGGAGCTGGGCCGCGTCGTCGCCGTCGTCGAGGGCGGTGGCGGCCTGCGGGCCGGCCGGGGTGCCGAGCAGTTCGTCGGTGTAGAGGGCCTCCAGGAGGCGCTGGCAGTCGGCCTGGCCGGTGGCCGCCTTGAGCAGGCCGTCGTGCCAGGTGGCGGTGCCGTCGGTCGCCGTCCACGGCACGCCCAGGTCGCTCTCGTCGATCAGCGCGGCCTGCGCCTGCTCGATGGTGAGCGCCGGGGTGTCGGACGAGGACGCCGGACTGGTCGGGGCGGCCCGCTCGGCCGTGGTCGCGCCGGCGGACGAGGCGGAGACCGGGGCGGACGCCTCCGGCGGCTCGGCGGCGGTGCAGGCGGAGACGGCGAGGAGGCCGACGACGGCGAGACCGGAGGCGAAGACTTTCATGCGGGGGACTCCCCAGGACCAGGACTCGGAAGCAGCGGAACGGGACACAGGAGCAGCGGAGTGCGTGCTCCCACGCCACCACCCCCCGCCCCCGCGCGCCACCGCTCCGGTCCGTCCGGGTGAGTCCCTGGGGGAAGTCGGCCGAGCCGACGTTCGTGGCCAAGCCGTCCGGGAACCGTCCCTGAGCCACGGCCGGATGTCCCTGGGTACCAGCCCGTCGTCCCGTCCGCTCCTCCCCGCTGTCCGCCCTCGCCTCCTACGATCGGGACCCATGACGAGCCACGCATTCGCAGGTGTGCAGGGGCGGGAGATCGCCTACCGCCGCAGTCCCGGACAGGGGCGCCCGGTCGTCCTGGTGCACGGCAACTCCTCGTCCTCCAGGACCTGGCGTCACCTCCTGGACGGCGAGTTCGGCCGGCGCCACCGCTGCCTCGCCCTCGACCTGCCCGGGCACGGCGAGTCGCCGGCCGCGGAGCCCGGGTCGGGCGTGTACTCGGTGCCCGGCTACGCCGCCGTGCTCGCCGGCTTCGTCGACGCGCTGGACGCACGGGACGCCGTGATCGTCGGCTGGAGCCTCGGCGGCCACATCGCCCTGGAGGCGTCCCCGCTCCTCGCCGACGCGGCCGGCTACGCGGTCTTCGGCACCCCGCCCCTCGGCGGCCCCGGCGACCTGGCCGAGGCGTTCCTCCCCATCCCGGCGGTGCAGACCGGCTTCACGGCGGACGTGGACCGCGAGGCCGCCCTGGCCTACGCCCGGTCCTTCTACGCCCCCGGCTCCCCCCTCCCCACCACGGACCTGGTCGCCGACATCCTGGCCACGGACGGCACCGCCCGCAGCGACCTGGCCGCCAGCCTCGCCGGACCGGGCGCCGACGAGACCGAGATCGTCGCCACCCTCACCAAGCCACTGGCCGTCCTGCACGGCGAGGGCGAACAGTTCGTCAACCTGTCCTACCTCCACAAGCTCCACGCCCCCACCCTCTGGCGCGGCACCGTCCAGCTCATCCCCGCCGCCGGCCATGCCCCGCAGGAGGAGACACCGGATGAACTCGCGTCCCTGCTGGACCAGTTCATCGCGGAGCTGCCGGTCACCGGCGAAGGCTGATCATGGCGCGGACCGAGTACTACGACGATCCGGACGCCCCCACACCCACCACCCTGGTCGTCGCGGCATCCGCGGTGGTCACTGACGACCGAGGACGCATTCTCCTGCAGCGCCGACGCGACAACGATCTCTGGGCGCTACCCGGTGGCGGCATGGAGATGACCGACTCGCTACCGGGTACCGCCGTCCGCGAGGTGAAGGAGGAAACGGGCCTGGACGTGGAGATCACCGGGCTCGTGGGCACGTACACCGACCCTCGCCACGTCATCGCCTACGCGGACGGCGAGGTGCGCAGACAGTTCAACGTCTGCTTCACCGCCCGCACGGCCGGCGGTGAACTCGCGATCTCGGACGAGTCCACGGAGCTGCGGTTCGTCCGGCCGGGGGAGATCGACCGACTGCCGATGCACCACACCCAACGGCTCAGGATCCGTCACTTCCTGGAACACCGTGATCGGCCCTATCTCGGGTGACCCCGGCTTCCCCGGGGGGAATTGCCCGGCCGGATCAAGGCCGACTACATGTTCCCCGGGGCCTGACCCGCGGCAGTGGAGGCCGTGGGTTCGGCGGCCGCCGAGAGGGCCTGGGCCGTCTCGGGGTCGGCCGGCAGGAACGCCTCCAGCTTCAGTTCGGCGAGTGTCACGTCGACGGCGGTGGCGAAGGTCGTCACGGTCGTCATCAGGCGCAACTCGCCGTACGAGGACCGCAGACGGAGCGGAACCGCGAAACCCAGGGAACCTGCGGACGGTTCCAGGTCGGGAACGTACCCGGTGAGTTCGGAGCGCAGCTCCTCCAGGTGGCCGAGGCGGGCCAGGACGTGGCGCGCCCATTCGGCGAGGTTGAGGATGCGGGGAGCCATGCCGTCGGGGTGCAGGGCGAGGCGGTAGATGTTGGTGCCCTCGCCCACCAGGTGGGGGGCCGCTCCCTCGGAAATCAGGTCGAATGCCGCGTTCGCTGCGATCAGGTCACCGCCGCCGTCCACCACCAGTGCCGGATACGGCAGATGCCCGCGCAGGATGTGGTCGATCGCCGTGCGCACGGGGGCCAGCACCGGGTCGTCGAGTGGGCTCTCCGGGTAGGCGGGTGCGTAACCGGCCGCCAGCAGCAGTTCGTTGCGCTCCCGCAGTGTCAGTTCCAGCGACTCGGCCAGGCGCACGACCATGTTCCGGCCCGGGACGGACCTGCCGGACTCGATGAAGCTGAGGTGTCGCTGGGTGGTGCCCGCCCGCAGGGCCAGGTCGAGTTGGCTGAGATGCCGGCGGGTACGACGTTCGCGCAGCGTACGAGGGAAGTCCACGCTCCTGTTCTAACGGTGGCGGAGGGCTCCGGGCCATTCCCCGCAGGGAATTGCCGACCCTCACAACGGTCGTGAACATCACCGACATGGACATCGGCGTACTGCTTCCGACCGGAACCGCCCAGTGGGGCCCGGACGACGACCCTCGCGAGCTGGTCGCCCTCGGCCGCCGGGCCGAACACCTCGGCTTCTCCTCGCTCTTCGTCAACGACTCCCTGATCAGCCCGCGCATCGAGGCGCTCACGATGCTGGCCGCGCTCGCCCCGGCGACCGAGAACGTGACGCTGGGTACGGCCGCACTGTTGCCGTTCCTCCGTCGGCCGATCCAGACGGCCCAGTCCCTCGCATCGATCGACCTGCTGTCCGGCGGTCGGCTCACCGTGACCGTCGGCGCAGGCTTCCCCGGCCGCTTCGGGCGGCCCCTCTACACGCTGTCCGAGCTGCCGTGGGACAGGCGCTTCGCCCGCCTGGACGAGACCGTCGCCCTGTGGCGGGCCCTGTGGGCCGGTGCCGATGCCTTCCACGGCGAGATCCTCCGGTTCGATGACATCCCGCCCATGACCAGGCCGTACCGAGCCGGTGGCCCGCCCGTCTGGCTCGGCGGCGCGACCCCCGCGGCGCTGGCCCGCACCGGCCTCAGGTACGACGGATGGCTGCCGTACCCGCCCGAACCCGCCGACTACGCGTCCGGCCTGCGCGATATCCGTACCGCGGCGGCCGCCGCGGGACGCGCGGCCGAGAACATCACCCCCGCACTGTTCGTCTCGGTACGGATCGACGACGACATCGAGAGCGGCCGCCGGGCACTGGACGCCTACGCACGGGCCACCTACGGCATGCCGCTGGAGGAACTGGAGAAGATCCAGGCGGTCGTCGCCGGCACCGCCGACCAGGTGTGCGCGTGCCTGGGACGGTACGTCGCCGCCGGCGCCCGGCACATCGTCGTACGCCTCGGCGCCCTGGACCTGCGCTCCCAGCGCGACCAGCTCGAACGGGCCGCAGACCTGATCCCGGCCGTCCGGGCGGATCGGGGAGCGGGTGGCGGGGCGCGGGACCGCGCTGTGGGAGTGACCCGGCCCGCTACGTGAGGGCCGCGGTCGCCTCACGGAGTTCGGTCAGGGCGTGGCGGGCCAGGTCGGGGAGGGTGCGTTCGTTCGCCGGGGTGATCCAGCGGGCGAAGGCGGCGGAGAAGGCCTGGGCGCCCAGGTGGGCGGCGAGGGACGCGGTGGGGTCGGGGACGCCGCGGTCGTGGAGGGCCGTGGCCAGCGTGGTGGCGAGGGTGAGGCTCTTGAACGCGGCGCGTTCCCGCAGCTCGCTGTGGCTGCCGATGACCTGCATCAGCCGCGGGCCGAACGCGCGCTGCTCCGGGGTGAAGGAACCGGCCACAGCGTCCAAGGCGGCGGCCACCACCTCCAGCGGGGTCGCGGTGCCGGGCGCCGCCGCGGCTCCCTCGGCCAGCAGGCGGCCGTGCTCCTCCTGGCCCGTGAACAGCACCTCGCGCTTGTCCGGGAAGTGCCGGAAGAACGTCGTCTTGGTCAGCCCGGCCCGCTCGGCGATCTGGGCGACGGTGGTGCTGTCGTACCCCTGCTCGCAGAACAGGTCGATCGCGGCTTGTACGAGGCGCATCCGCGCGTTCGGTTCCCATCGGGCCATGGGAACAGCTTAGGTGATGTGACTCGGTACCGTCACAGGGGTATGGTGACGGTACCGAGTCACATCACCTTCTTCTCGCCCATCGGGAGAGTGCTGTCATGCGTGTTTTCGTCACCGGCGCCAGCGGTCACATCGCCTCCGCCGTCATCCCCGAACTGCTGCAGGCCGGGCACGAGGTCGTCGGCCTCGCCCGGTCAGAGAACTCCGCGGCGGCCGTCAAGGCCCTGGGGGCCGAGGTCCGCCGCGGTGACCTGGCGGATCCGGACGGCCTGCGGGCGGCCGCGGTCGACGCCGACGCCGTCGTCCATCTCGCCTTCGGCCACGCGGCGATGGCCGCCGGGGACATGGCCGGGGCGGCGGCCACCGACCTCGCCGTGGTGCGGGTGTTCGGCGAGGCGCTCGCCGGGACCGGGAAGGTCCTCATGGGGGTCGGCATGGGGAGCGGTGACGGCAACGAGCACCTCGGCGCGGCGTACAGCGCCAATCCGCGGACCGCCACGGGGCGGCTGTTCGGCGAGCTCGCCGAACAGGGGGTGCGGAGCGTGCTCGTCGGGATTCCGCCGGTCGTGCACAGTACGCGGGACCGGAGCGGGTTCCTGCCGATCCTGATCCGGATCGCGCGGGCCGCCGGGGTCTCCGGCTATGCCGGGGACGGTTCGAACCAGTGGTCCGCCGTGCACACGCTGGACCTCGCCCGGCTCTACCGGCTCGCGCTGGAGAAGGCGCCGGCGGGCGCGGAGTTGCACGCGGCGGCCGAGGAGGGGGTCGCGGTGCGCGACATCGCCGAGGTGATCGGGCGGCGGCTGGGGGTTCCGGTGGAGAGCGTTCCGGAGGAGCGGCTCGCCGGGCACTTCGGCTTCTTCGGCGGGCTGATCTCGCTCGACGTGCCGGTGAAGAGCGCACGGACCCGGGAGCTGCTGGGGTGGCAGCCGGTGGAGGCGGGACTGGTGGCGGATTTTGAGGAGGGGCACTACTTCGAGGAGGAGTGAGGATAGATAGGGGGGAGACAGCCCCCCCACCCCCTTTGGGGGAGCCGCTCCGTCGGCCGCCTAGAGTCAGGGCCGGTGAAAGGAGCCCCACTGTGACCGGTCAGCCCATCCCCGTGATCATCGACTGCGACACCGGTGTCGACGACGCCCTCGCCCTGCTGTTCGCCGTGCGCCACCCGGGGCTGGAGCTGCGGGCGGTGAGCTGTGTCGCCGGGAACACGGACGTGGACGGGGTGGTCCGGAACACCCTGACCGTGCTGGAGCGGGCCGGGGCCGGGGACGTTCCGGTCGCCCGGGGGGCCGAGCGGCCGTTGATCGAGGCGGCGCGGTCGGCGCGGCATGTGCACGGGGCGGACGGGATGGGGGATCTGGGACTGCCCGCGCCCACCCGGCGCCCCGCCGACGTCGACGCCGTCACCCTGCTGCGCCGCGAGATCCTCGGCTCGCCCCGCCCGGTCACCCTGATTCCCACCGCGCCGCTCACCAACATCGCCCTGCTGCTGCGCACCCACCCGGAGGTGACCCGGAACATCGAGCGGATCGTGTTCATGGGCGGCGCGGTCGCCACCGGGAACGCCACCCCGGTGGCCGAGTTCAACGTCTGGCACGACCCCGAGGCGGCCGCCGTCCTGCTCACCGCCGGTGTGCCGATCACCATGTACGGCCTGGACGTCTTCCAGCGGGTCGTGGTGCCGAGCACGGAGGTACGACGGCTGCGCGCGAGCGCGGAACCGGGGGCCCGGCTCGCCGGGGAGCTGCTCGCGCACCGGCCGGCCGGCCCCGATCCGGACGGCGAGGCCCCCGACGGCGACGACCCGGCCGGCGGCCTCGGGGACGCGGGCGCGGTCTGTGCCGTGGCCGATCCGGCCGGTCTGACCACCCGGCTCCTCCCGGTCGAGGTCTCCCTCGCCCCGGGGCCGACCCGGGGCCAGACCGTCGTCGACCGCCGTCCCCGCCCCGGCGAGGCCGAGATCCACGGCGGTGCCCGCGAACAGGCCCTGGTGGACGTGGCGTTGGACGTCGACGTGGAGCGGTACGTGAGGCTGTACCTGGAGACCGTCGCCGGCGGCCGGTAGCAAGCCGACCGGCCCCGGGCGTCCGCCTGACCGCAGCGCACCTCGTCGGCCCCGCTCGGCCGCCGGCCTCGGGGACACACGTACGCCCCGGCCGTCCACGACGGCCGGGGCGTACGGACGTACCCGAAGGGATCAGGCGCGGGTCGCCTTGCGGCGCCGGGTCGCGACGACGATCGCGCCGCCGCCGGCCAGCAGCACGGCCGCGCCGCCGGCGATGTAACCGGTGCTGGAGCTGGCGCCGGTGTGGGCCAGGTCGCCGCCACCGCCGGAGTTGGTGCTCGGGGCCGCCGCCGGGGTGGTCGTCGACTCGGACGGGGAGGGGGACGCGGAGGCCGTGCCGGTCGCCGAGCTCTCCGAGGACGCCGGGGTGGTGGTCTTCGCGGGCGGCGGGGTGGCCGGGGTCGACTCGGAGGCGGGGGACGACGGGGACGGCGAGGACGACTGGGTCGTCGAGCAGTCCTTCGTGCCGCCGTTCCAGGACGCGATCAGCTTGTCCTTGATGACCGGGTGGTCCGGGCCGGCCGGCAGGTCGCCGTGCTCGAAACCGTCGTTGGCGTCCTTGTTGCCGTCGAACTTCGTCGCGCCCCGGTAGAGGTCGATCTGCGCGAAGCAGCCGGCGTCCGGGACCGCGATGTCGAGGGAGTCGGTCTGGCCCTGCTTGACCGTCACCGAGTCGAAGTCGACGAAGATCTGCTGGCCCGAGGTGGCGAAGGAGGAGCCGTGGGCGATGTAGGAGGCGAGCGAGGCGGTGCAGGAGGCGGCGTCGGCGGCGGCGCGGACCTTGAGGTGGACCTTGCCGTCGTCGGTGACCTTCAGGTTCTGGTCGTCGACCTTCACCGAGTCGAAGAAGTTCGAGCCGTCGATCGAGAACTGGCACTTGTCGGTGCCGGTCTCCGTACCGGCACCCGTGCCGGGGCTGTAGTGGCCGCCGGACTTCCAGCCGTCACCGCCCGGGGTGCCGTGCGCCCAGGCGCCGGACGCACCGGCGACGGAGGCGGCACACAGGGCGAACGACGCGACGCCCGTCCCCAGCAGGCGGCGCGCGGTGACATGTCTGGCTATGGACATGGATATCCCATCGTGGATGCTCGCGGAATGCGAAGAAACACCGGGCCCATTGGTCACATGCGCCACAGCGTGCGCCCATGGTGGTTCGGGGCGCCGAACCCTGTCAACCTGCCGTGATTCAAGGGCCATTGGGAGTTCAGCACAACTCCCTCACAGGGGGAATGATCCCCTCCGTGCGGTGTGAAGGTTCCCTTTCTCGGCATTGTGGACAGGCTTCTGGTTGGTCTCTCCCCGTCCGAACGGAAGGAACGCGCGTGGTCGACCTCTCCTCCAGGAATCCCGACTGGTGGCGTCAGGCCGTGATCTACCAGGTGTATCCGCGCAGCTTCGCCGACGCGGACGGCGACGGGCTCGGTGACCTCAAGGGCATCACCGAGCGGCTCTCCCATCTGGGCGCGCTCGGCGTGGACGCCCTGTGGCTCAGCCCGTTCTACCCGTCCGAACTCGCCGACGGCGGCTACGACGTCGCCGACTACCGCGACGTCGACCCGCGCCTCGGCACCCTGGACGACTTCGACGCGATGACCGCCGAGGCGCACCGGCTGGGCCTGAAGGTGATCGTCGACATCGTCCCGAACCACACCTCGCACCTGCACCCCTGGTTCCGGGAGGCCCTGCTGTCCGGCCCCGGCTCGGCGGCCCGGGAGCGCTACGTCTTCCGGCCCGGCCGCGGCGCGCACGGCGAACTCCCGCCCTCCGACTGGCAGTCGGTGTTCGGCGGCAGCGCCTGGCGCCGGGTCCCGGACGGCGAGTGGTACCTGCACCTGTTCGCCCCCGAGCAGCCCGACCTGAACTGGGAGCACGAGGAGGTCCGCGCCGACTTCCGCACCACCCTGCGCTTCTGGTCCGACCGGGGCGTGGACGGCTTCCGCGTCGACGTGGCCCACGCCCTGGTGAAGGACCTCGCCGAACCGCTGCGGGACGTCGCCGAGTTCGGCCCGACCGGCGAGGAGGCGCTGGAGCGCGTCCCGCCGGGCACGCACCCGTACTGGGACCGCGACGAGGTGCACGAGATCTACCGCGACTGGCGCAAGATCTTCGACACCTACAGCCCGCCCCGCACCGCCGTCGCCGAGGCCTGGGTACCGGACGCGCGACGGGCGCTGTACGCCCGCCCCGACGAACTCGGCCAGGCCTTCAACTTCGAGTACCTGCAGACCCCGTGGGACGCCGAGGCGCTCCGCGAGGTCATCACCGGCTCGCTCGCCACCGCCCGCACGGCCGGCGCCTCCGCCACCTGGGTGCTCTCCAACCACGACGTCGTACGGCACGCCTCCCGGCTGACGCTGCCGCCCGGCACGGACGAGAACGCCTGGCTGCTGTCCGGCGGCCGTGCGCCGCGCGTCGATGTCTCCCATGGCCTGAGGCGTGCCCGCGCCGCCACCCTCCTCATGCTCGCGCTGCCCGGCTCGTCGTACGTCTACCAGGGCGAGGAACTCGGCCTGCCCGAGGTCGCCGACCTGCCCGGCACCGTCCTCCAGGACCCGATCTGGGAACAGACGGGCCACACCCGCAAGGGCCGCGACGGCTGCCGGGTGCCGCTGCCGTGGACGGCGGACGGCCCGTCGTACGGCTTCGGGTCCGGCGGTGCCTGGCTGCCGCAGCCGGAGTGGTTCGGGTCGTACGCCGTCGCGGCGCAGGCCGGGACGGCGGGCTCCACCCTGGAGCTCTACCGCACCGCACTGCGGCTGCGCCGCAAGCTGCTGGACGGCGAGACGCTGACCTGGGCCGAGGCGCCCGCGGGCGTGCTGCACTTCGCCCGGACGGAGGGCTGGCGGTGCGTCACGAACGTGTCGGACGCTCCGGTGCCGCTGCCGCCGGGCGAAGTGCTGCTGGCGAGCGTGCCGTTGCCGCATGACGGCACGCTGCCGCCCGACACCACGGTGTGGCTGGGCGCCTGAGGTGACTCAGCCGGCGGTGGGGGTGGCGCCGGGGATCACGTTCACCCCGGTGGTCTGGGTGCCCGTGCCGGTCCCGGTGCCGGTACCCGTGCCGGTTCCCGTTCCGCCGGTCGCCGTCCCCGTGCCGCCGCTCGCCCCGGTGAGGCCGTCGATGTCCACCGGGGTCGAGGTGGCGTTCGGCGGCGGGGTGAGGACCACCTGGGGCTGACCGGCCGCGGGGGGCGGCGGGGTCAGGTCCGAGGCGGGCAGCTTCGGCGGGGTCGTCTCCTGGAAGAGGACCGACGGGAAGTCGACCAGACCGGTCTTCTCCATCACCGTGATGTGGTCGAGGACCGTGTCGTTGGCCTGGTCGGCGAGGGCCCGCACGAGCGTGTTCTCGGTGGTGGACCGGATCTTCGCCACCGTGTTGAAGATCGAACCGTGCGTCACGCGCAGGATGTTGGCGAAGTCGGTGTCGAACTTCGTGCCGGTGTCCGCGGTCAGCGTCTGGACGAACCCCTGCTGCTGCGGGCTCGCCAGGTTCGGGATGGTGATGTTGAGCATCTGGGCGACCTTGCGGTCGGTGGTGTCCAGCGCCGAGTGCCCGTCGATCAGGTGCTGGCTGGCCGTGATCACGGCCTGTGACTGCCCCTTCTTCACACCGAGTTGCCCCACCGGGTACTCCCAGAGTCCGGCCGCGCGCACCTTCACCACGAAGTCCCGGTCGGCCTCGGTGAGGGGCCCCCACTGGGTGTTGGCGATCACGCGTGTCGGGTCGCTGGACACGGTGTTCAGACCCAGCATGCTCGGGTAGGCGAGTGCCGCGAGGGTGAAGCTCAGGGCTCCGCCAACAAACAGCGTTCCCGTCGCGTTCCGCGAAAAGCGCACCGGTGCCTCCTGCCCGGTCGGGGGTCCCGCACGGGGCGGGGTCGGTTCGCAGAGGAATACGGACGGGGAAGCGCCGCGAACCTTTTGATTTGGCAAAGAACTTGTGAGGACCGGCCCTGCCGGGGGCGCCTTCTTCCCATGTCTTCACCAGGAGAGGGTGATGGTTTCCTCTGGTAAGAGTGGTCATGACAAAGTCGGGGGCAGGCTTCGCCGCATGCCCCCACAGTCATCCCCCCGAGTCCCCCGGCTGCCCAACGGAGCGGCCCCGCGGGGCCCCGCCGCGCGCCCTGCCCTGCCCGTCCTGCCCTACCGCAAGCCCACCAAGGGCCGCGACTACTGGGTCTTCGACGACGTCCTCCCGGACGTGGACGCCGTACGGGAGCGGTGCCTGGCCAAGGACGACTGGGTCCAGGGATACCCGTACACCTCGGAGACCTGGCCCGGACTGCGCACCATGCCCGGCCTGGAACCCGCCGAACTCGCCGTCGTGGAGGAGCTGGTGCGGAAGGCCACCGGCGCCGGGAAGCTGTGGGTGCAGCAGGCGCCGGGCGGCGGCACCCTCAACCACAACTGCGTCCAGGTGGTCGGCGAGGGCGAGAGCGAGCCGCGCCCGCACACCGACTCGCGGGCGCTGTGCCGGTACGCGGCGGTGCTGTACCTCAACCCCGGGGTGGCCAAGGACTGCGGCACCGCGTTCTACCGCCAGTCGCTGCCGGGCGGCCGGCTCGGCGGCAACATCGTGCAGGCCCCGCACAACAACCTCGTCGAGGCGCTCGGCACCCGGTTCGTCCCGGGCGACCACTTCGAGGAGGACGTCCGGGTCCCGCACAAGTACAACCGGCTGCTCCTCTACAACGCCAACCTCGTGCACAGCGCGACCGGTTACGCCGGAAAGACGCTGGAGGAGAAGCGGATGACGGCGGTGTTCTTCTGGATGGCGTGAGCGGGGCGTCTGTAACAGCGGGCGTGACACGACCACAACGGGCCCGTGACGGCGATCTCCGAACTTCCCCCGCCGGGGCCGCATCGAAAGGGGTGTCCGGCAGAGAGCCGGGAAGGACACCGCCGCTGGGGGATCCCATGTCGAAGCTTCGCAACCGCCGTACGAACGTCCGCAAGACCGCCGTCGCCGTGACCGGCGCCGCCGCGCTGCTGGCCCTGCTGACCGCGTGCAACGGCACCGCGACCGGCTCCGTCAGCGCCGACGGCGGCTCGGCGGCCCCGGCCGCGGGCGACTCCACGACGGCCGACGGTTCGACGGGCGGTTCGACGGGCGGCTCCGGCAGCGGCTCCTCCGGCACGGGGAGCAGCGGCAGCGGGAGCACCTCGGGCTCGTCGGCGTCCGGCGGTTCGGCGTCGTCCGGGGGCAGCTCCTCCGGCGGTTCCTCGGCCACCGGTTCGGTGCCCGCCTGCCAGGCCTCCCAGCTCGGCTACTCCTGGGCCGACCCGGGCAGCGGCACGGGCCAGCAGAAGCACGCGGTCGTGGCGTTCACCAACAAGAGCGGCCACTCCTGCACGATGTACGGCTTCCCGGGCGTCGACCTGGTCAACAGCGGTCAGAAGTGGTCGCTCCAGCGCACGAACGCCACCCCGAAGCGGGTCACCCTGGCGAACGGCGCCTCCACCAACTTCGCGATCACCTTCCTGGTGCCGGCGCAGGGCGACTCCACCACGTTCACGCCGACCACGGTCGTCATCACCGCGCCGAACCAGCGCACCTCGTACGACCTGCCCTGGCACGGCGGTGCCGTGGTGCTCCAGGACGGCGCCACCCACCCGGGTACGTTCATCGGTCCGGTCGGCGAGTGACCACGGGTCCCTCGGCTCACCCCGCGTCGCGGGCGCAGCGGAAGCCGGTGTGGCCGGTGGAGCTGTCGGGGGTGTTGGCGGTGCGGGCGGCGACCCGGTAGCGGTTGCAGTAGGACGCGTGGCAGAGGTGGGAGCCGCCCCGGATGACACGGGCGGTGCCGGTCTCCATGGTGTGGCCGTGCTCGGTCGTCCACCGGTCGGCGCACCATTCCCACACGTTGCCGGAGGTGTTGTGCAGGCCGTACCCGTTGGGCGCGAAGGCGTCGACGGGCGCGGTCCCGCGGTACCCGTCGGCGGCGGTGTTCCGGGTCGGGAAGGTCCCGCGCCAGATGTTGCACCGGTACTCCCCGTCCGGGTCCAGCTCGTCCCCCCACGGGTAACGTGCCTGCTCCAGGCCGCCCCGGGCCGCGTACTCCCACTCCGCCTCGGTGGGCAGCCGCTTGCCGGCCCAGGAGGCGTAGGCGGCGGCGTCGTACCAGGAGACGTGCACGACGGGATGCCGGCCGAGCCCCTCAAGACCGCTGCCCGGCCCGGCCGGTTCGTGCCAGGCGGCCCCCGCGACCGCACACCACCAGGGCGTCTCCGGCGGCCGGGGCGCGTCCCGGCGCAGCGCGGCGGGCAGGAACCCGGCGAAGACGTACGACCAGCCCAGCCGTTCGGCGTCGGTGACGTAGCCGGTGTCGGCGACGAACGCGGCGTACTCGTCGTTGCTCACGGCACACGCGTCGACGAGGAACGGCGCCACCCGCACGGCCCGCACCGGCCCCTCCCCGTCCGCCGGGAAGCCGTCGGCGTCCTCGGCGCCCATCAGGAACTCACCGCCGGGCAGCGCGACCATGCCGGTGTGCTCGGGGGCGGTGTCGCCGGCGGCGGGCAGGGGCCGTACCGAGAGCCGCGCGGGCGCGGCGGGCGCACAGCAGGCGGACGGCGGCGGCTGGGTGGGCTCCATGAACGGAGTGTGCCGCAGGCACCTGTGACGCCGACCGGGAGGTCCCGGGTTCCACCGCGTCGACCACATTGCTCGGCGCCGGGCGCGGAGTCGGCGTGCCGTCCGCGCCCGACCGGCGATAATCGCCCCATGGCACCTCCCTCGGCCGCCGCCGCGTGAACGTCACCCACCTGCACCGCCGCCTGCTGCCCGATCTGCTGTCGGTCGGTGCCGCGTACCCCCTGGCGCTGACCGGTGACTACGCCGCCCAGGCGCACGGCCTGTTCGACCGGCCCGGGCGGACCGTGGACGCGGCCACGCAGAGCCCGGAGCCCATGCGGACGATCGCCGAGACGGTGGCAAGCGGCCTCCGCGAACGCGGCTGGTCTGTCGACGCCCGTGAGACGGACCCCCTCTCCGCCCAGCTCGTCGTCAGTGACGCGGTCGCGGGGGAGGAGGGCGAGGTCGACCTCCTCAAGGAGGCCTTCTGGCATTCCCCTGTCCGGACGGAACTCGGCCTGACTCTCGCCCTTGAGGACGTGGTCGGCATGCGGGTCTGGGCCCTGGCCGACCGCGGTCTGCCCCGCGACCTCCTGATCGTGCACGCCGCCGCGGACCGCTGGACCCTCCCGGACCTGGAGGACCTCGGCCGTCGGCACGCCCGCGACACCTTCGACCTCACCGACCTCCAGTCGCGCCTGACCGGCACGGACTGGATCGATGACCGGGAGTTCGCGAGATCCGGCCTCGATGCCGAGGAGAGCACCGCCCTCCGTCAGTGGGCGCAGACCTGGGCCGACGACATCGCGGAGCGCCTGATCGAGGGGCGGCCGCCGGAGGACTGAACTCCGCGCGGGTCACCGGCTCGACGGCTCCCGCTCCGTGCCCTGGGCGCGCCAGAGGGACAGGGCGTCCAGGCCGAGGCCGCCGATGAGCAACAGGATGCCCAGCCAGAGGAGGGGCGGAAGGTGCCGGTCGACGCCGCCGAACAGCATCAGGTTTCCGCCGAGAACGGGAAGGAAGACCTCGGCGGCCTTCCCCCACCGGCCCTTCCGGGCATGTCCGACGGCGGAGACCGAGCCGAGTACGAGCATCAGCGCCATCAGCGCCATCGCTATCCGCATGCCCACAGTGTGCCGTCAGGCCGGCTGCCACAGTTCGATGCGGTTGCCCTCGGGGTCGGTGACCCAGCCGAAGCGGCCCACGCTGTCCATGTCCTGGGTTTCCCCGGCCACGTCCGCGCCCTTGGCGCGCAGTTGCGTGAGCATCGCGTCCAGGTCGCGGACCCGGAAGTTGAGCATGGTCTGCTGGGTGGGGGAGCCGAAGTAGTCGGTCCCGGACTCGAAGGCCGCGAACACCGTCGGCCCGGCGGGCTGCTGCCACAGGCCGTGGTCGTCGATGTCCAGGCCCAGGCAGTCGCGGTACCACGCCCGCTGGGCCGCCGGGTCGGCGGACCGCAGGAAGTACCCGCCGATTCCAAGCACACGTTCCATGCCGCCATCCTGCCAAGGACCGAGAGAGCGCGCACGTGTGAAGTCGGGGGGCGTGCGGTACGGACGTAGGTGCAAGCGTGCCGTGTCAGCCGTGTCGCTCGTCGGGAGTCGTCGTGAGCAGTGTTGCCATCGTGGGGGCCGGGCCCGGGCTGGGGGCCGCCGTCGCCCGGCGGTTCGGGCGGGAGGGGTTCGGGGTGGCCCTGCTGGCGCGGGACGGGGAGCGGCTCGGGGTGCTGGCCGAAGAGCTGGCCCGGGAGGGCGTCCGGGCCCGCGGGTTCGCCGCCGACGTCCGGGATCCGCTCGCCCTCGCGGGGGCGCTGGCGCGGGCCGCCGAGGAGCTCGGGACCGTCGAGGTCCTGCAGTACAGCCCCGTACCGCAGCGCGACTTCATGCGGCCCGTCCTGGAGACCACCCACGCGGACCTGTTCGGACCCGTCGAGTTCTCGGTGTACGGGCCCGTCGCCGCCGTGCAGCAGGTGCTGCCGGGGATGCGGGAGCTGGGGCGGGGGACGATCCTGCTCGTCAACGGCGGTACGGCCGTCATCCCGCACCCCGACCGGGCCGGGACCTCCATCGCCTTCGCCGCCGAGAGCGCGTACGGGCACCTGCTGCACGACCGGCTCGCCGGGGAGGGCATCCACGTGGCGCAGCTCGTCATTCCGGGGGCCATCGTGGCCGGGCACGCCCGCAAGGATCCCGCCGTGCTCGCCGACACGCTGTGGGGGATGCACCGCGACCGCCACGGGTTCCGGCACTACGCCGACGACCTCGACGGATAAATCCGAGGAGGCCGAGGAGGAGGGGAGAAGGGGCGGAGGGGTCCCGTCGGGCGGGATGGGCCGATCTGCGCGAACATCATTTGTGGGTCAATATGGTGTTCGGCCCGATTGCTCCCCTCAGGGAGTCAGCGATGGCTTAAGGGGGCCAGCGATGGCTGTGGAAATACCTCCTCTCCTCAAGCCCTCCCGGCTCAGAAGCCGTGGAGGTCTGTTCGGTGAGTGCCTGGCAGAGTTTCTCGGGACCTTCGTCATCCTCTCGTTCGGAGCCGGTGTCGTGGCGATGGCAGTGGCCGCGCTGCCCGGGTCGGGGCGGGCGGAGACCCCCACGACGATCTTCCTCGCCGCCGGTGACTGGCTCCTGATCTCCTGGGGCTGGGGCCTGGCCGTGACCTTCGCCATCTACGTGGCCGGCGGGGTCAGCGGGGCCCATCTGAACCCGGCGGTGACGCTCGCGTTCGCCGTGCGCCGCAAGTTCCCGTGGGTGAAGGTGGTGCCCTACTGGGTGTCGCAGGTACTGGGCGCCTTCGCCGGGGCCGCGCTGGTCTTCCTCGTGTACCACGACGCGATCAACGCGTTCGACGCCGCGTCGAAGCCGCCGAAGGTGGGAGGGCACACCGAGGCCACCTTCTCCATCTTCGCCACCTTCCCGGCGCCGTACTTCCACGGCGGGATCTGGGGGCCGCTGATCGACCAGATCGTCGGTACGGCCTTCCTCGTCATGTTCGTCGTCGCGGTCGTCGACCTGCGCAACACGGCCGTCGGGTCCAACCTCGGCCCGTTCGTCATCGGCCTGGCCGTCGCCGCCATCGGCATGTCCTACGGCGCGAACGCCGGCTACGCCATCAACCCGGCCCGTGACTTCGGTCCGCGGGTGCTCACCTGGCTGGCCGGGTGGAAGAGTTACGCGTTCCCGGGGAACGGGCCGACGTTCAGCGGGTACTGGTGGATCCCGATCGTCGGTCCGCTGGTCGGCGGCGTGATCGGGGTGCTGGTCTACGACCTGTTCATCGGCGACGTCCTGCACGCCCGGCTGAAGCTGGGCGAGTTGCCGGAGCCGGGCCGGACCCGCCCGACCACGGACGGGTAGGCACTACTTCCCGGAGCCCTGCTCGCCCAGGCGTTGCACCAGCTGCTGCGCCTTGGAGACCCCGGAGTCGATCTGCTCGGTGTACTTGCCGTCGGTCCGTTCGTCGACCAGGTCGCCCGCCTTCTCCAGACCGGTCCCGATCGCGTCACCGTGTTCCTCCGCGACGTCCTTCGCCTTGTCCGCCAGGTTCTTGAGTCCGTCGATTCCGCCGATTCCATCGAACATGCCGGAATCGTCCCCGGCCGGAGCGGGCGGCCACAAGACGGCGCCCGGGGCATTCGGCAGGGCGTGAAAGGGGCGTTGCCCGGTCCGCTCCGCAGCCCTGTCGTTCGCGCCGTTTTCCGGCGTTCACGTGCGAAGTCCGGTCACGAGGTTGATCCTGATCCTTGACTCGGCAGGCACGCGACGCACACACCCCGGGAGACGACGTCATGAGCACCAGCCCCCTCCTGACCGGCCTGAGCGACAGGCTCCCCGAGCTGCGGGCGCTCTACGAGGACCTGCACGCGCATCCGGAGCTGTCCTTCGCGGAGGAGCGGACCGCGGCCGTCGTCGCGGGGCGGCTGCGGGAGCAGGGCTGGGAGGTCACCGAGGGGGTCGGCGGCACCGGGGTGGTCGGGGTGCTGGCCAACGGGGCCGGGCCGGTCGTGCTGGTGCGGGCCGACATGGACGCGCTGCCGGTGCAGGAGGAGACCGGGCTGCCGTACGCCTCGAAGACCGACGGGGTGATGCACGCGTGCGGGCACGACCTGCATGTCGCCTGTCTGCTCGGGGCCACCGGGCAGCTGGCCGCCGGGCGGGACGGCTGGCGAGGGACGGTGGTCGCGGTGTTCCAGCCGGCCGAGGAGGTGGGCGGGGCGCCGAAGATGCTCGCGGACGGGTTCGCCGAGCGGTTCCCGCGGCCGGACGTGTGCCTGGCCCAGCATGTGGCGGCGGCCCCCGCCGGGCTGGTCGGGACCCGGGCGGGGGCGCTGATGGCGGGCGCGGACAGCATGCGGGTCACGCTGTTCGGGCGGGGCGGGCACGGGTCCACGCCGGAGGCCACCGTCGACCCGGTGGTGCTGGCCGCCGCGGTGGTGATGCGGCTTCAGACGATCGTCTCCCGGGAGGTGGCCGCGGGCCAGCAGGCCGTCGTGACGGTCGGTTCGATCCACGGCGGGACCAAGGAGAACATCATCCCGGACAGCGTCGAGCTGAAGATCAATGTACGGTCCGCCACGGCGGCCGTCCGGGAGCGGGTGCTGGCCTCGGTCGAGCGGATCATACGGGCCGAGGCCGCCGCCTCCGACGTGTCCAGGGAGCCGGAGATCGTCCCCATCGACTCCTTCCCGGTCACCCACAACGACCCCGCCGCGACCGCCTCCGTCCAGGCCGCGCTGGCCGGTGAATTCCCGGGCCTCACCTTTGAGTTGACCTCACCCGTCCCCAACAGCGAGGACTTCGGGGCCTTCGGTACGACCCTGGGGGTGCCCTCGGTCTTCTGGTTCGTCGGCGGCGCCGACCACAAGCTCTACGAGGGCGTCGACCTGGAGGCCCTGGTCCGCGACGGCATCCCCCCGCAGATCCCCTCCAACCACTCCCCGCACTTCGCCCCCGTCCCCGACCCGACCATCGAGACGGGCGTCCGTGCCCTCCTCGCGGCGGCGGCCCACTGGCTGGCCCCCTGACATCCCGGTCTCGTCCCTTACGGGCGGGGTGCCGCCTGGTCCAGGGCCGGGCGCAGGTCCGCGCGGCGGCGGATGCCCAGCTTGCGGTAGGTGTGCGTGAGATGGGTCTCCACGGTGCGGCGGGCCAGATGGAGGGCGGCCGCGATCTCCACGTTCGTGCGGCCCTCGGCGGCGAGTTCGGCGATCCGCCGCTCGCTGCCGGTGAGGGAGGCGGCGCCGGTACGGCGTCTGGAGGAGCGGGCGCCGCCCTTGCGCAGGATCTCCTCGGTCAGCTCCGACAGCCGTACCGCGCCCTGCCGTTCGGCGTGCTCGGCGGCCTCCCGCAGGCAGTCGCGGGCACGGGCCCCCTCACCGGCGGCGGTCAGCTGGCGGCCCAGCGCGATCAGGGCGAGCGCCGGCTCGGTACCGGCCGGGCCGCCGTCCCGCAGCAGCCGTACCGCCTCCTCGGTGAGCTCCAGGCCACGGCGGCCGCCGGTCGCGGTACCGAGGACGCGCAGCGCCCGGCCGACCGTGCGCGGGGTGCCCCAGACCCGGGCCAGCCGCAGCTCCTCCTCGGCCAGCGCGATGGCCTCCAGCGGGCGGTCGAGGGCCAGTCGGCACTCGGCGGCGGCGGTACGCCAGGGGGTGACCACCGGGCTGATCACGTCACGGGCCGTCTGGCGGCGCCCGCACTCCAGGAAGTCGTGCAGCGCGGCGGCCGGGTCACCGGCGGCGGCCCGCACCACGCCCCGCGCGTACAGGAACCGGTTCAGCTCCCAGGAGTCCGGTGCCTCCCGCAGGTCGATCCCGGCGACCAGGCCCGCGGCCTGTGCGCCGCGGCCGGTCTCCACGAGCGCGATCAGGACGTGCGCGTGGGCGTTGGACGGCGTGACCACGTCGGGGACGGCGGCCGGGAAGGTGTGGTCGGCGCGGGCCGCCGCGATGTCCGTACGGCTGTTGAGCAGCGCCTGGTGCATGGGGTGCAGCAGGTCGGGGCGCTGCCCGGCCAGGCCGCGGTCCACCAGCCGTTCGGCCTCGTCGAGTTCGTCGGCCCACTGGGCGACCGTGGCCGCCGTGCCGACCAGGAACGGCTCGGTGAGCGGGTCGGCGGGTTCGGCGAGCAGGGTGCGCAGCTGCCGCATGGCGTCCCGGGCCGAGGTGAGGCCCGCGGAGGCCGCGTGCCGCACCAGCAGGGCCTGGCCGGCCGTGCCGACCAGCTCCGGCGAGTGCTCGGCGGTCTCGGACAGCCGCCGGTAGACCTCCTGCCGTACCTCCTGGTCCTGGTCGGACAGGAGGACGGAGGCGGTGTGCAGGGTGCGGACCAGGTCGGGGTGGCCGTCCAGCTCGCCGTTCACGGAGCGGAGCAGTTCGACGGCCTTGCGGGTGCGGCCCCGGCCGGTCAGCGCGGTGCCGAGGGCGACGGCCGCGCGCACCCGGTCCTGCGGGGCCGCGGGCAGCCGGACCGCCTCGGCCAGGCGGGGTATCGCGGCGGAGGAGCGGGGCGCCGCGTACTCCAGTGAGCCCAGCTCGGTCAGCAGCCGCTGCCGGCGGTCGTCGGGGAGGGGTTCCTCCAGGGCGCGGCGCAGATAGGTGACGGCGTCCTCGGCGCGGTCCTCGTGCAGGGCGACGGCGGCCGCGTCCCGGAGCAGGGCCGGTGCCCAGGGGGCGTCCACCGGTCCGGTCGCGAGCAGTTGGCGGGCCACGGCCTCGGCGGGCGCGTCCTGGCGCAGCATCGCCTCGGCGATCGCCCGGTGGGCGGTGCGGCGGTGGGCGCCGGGGACGCCGGCGAGGACCGCGTCGCGCAGCAGGGGGTGCGGGAAGTGGGGGCGGCCGTCGGCACCCAGGGTGAGCAGGCCGAGGTTGGTCATGGCGGTGAGCCAGCCGGCCACCCGGACGGGGTCGGCGTCGGCCAGTTCGGCGAGGAGCGGGGTGATCTCGTTCTCCGGCAGGCAGGTGCCGGGGTCCTCCTCCAGGACGGCGAGGGCGCGGGCGACCTCGGTGGTGGCCGCCCCGGCACTGTCCAGCCACCACTGGACGGCGGCCGGGTACGCGCCCGGGTAGAGGGCGGCCGTCGTCTCGGGCACGTCGGGGTGCCGGCCCTCGCCCAGGTCGTCGAGGAGGGCGCTCAGCAGCAGCGGGCTGCCGGCCGCCGCCCGCACGCAGGCGTCGACCCAGAACCGGGACGCGTCGGGGAACCTGGCGCGCACCCGGGCGGCGGCGGCCGCCGGGGCGAGGGGCGCGAGGGTGTGGGTGCGGACCAGCGCCGGCGGGAGGGTGTGGGCGAAGCCGGGCGTGGGCGGATCGAGGTCGTACTGGCTGCGCTCGCTGACGACGAGGAGGATCGGTAAGCGGTCTATGTGCCGGGCGGACTCCACGAGCCAGCGGTGCGAGGGGGCGTCGGCGAGGTGGACGTCGTCCACGACGACGAGGAGCGGTGCGGCGTCGGCGTAGGCGCGCAGCACCCGCCAGAGTCCGGCGGCGGTGGACCGCTCGTCCCCGTCCACCGCGAGCTCGGCGAACTCCGGGACCTGCCCGAGGAGTTGCAGGACGGTCGCGAAGGAGATGGGGGTGTCGCCGGGCGAGCAGCGGGCGCGGAGCACCTTCAGGCCGAGGGAGCTCGCCTGCTCGGCGGCGGCCTCCAGGACGGTGGTGCGTCCGGTTCCGGTGGCGCCCCGGAGAAGCACGAGCCGGCCGCTGCCGGCCAGCGTGCGCTCGGCTTCCTCGGCCAGCAGGTGCATGGCGGCGGCGAGTTCAGGGGACGGCTGGGTCATGCCTGGCTCCTCGCGGTGCGCTGATGGGTGGGTTCGGGGGGTTAGAGGTGGTGCGAGCGGGAGAGGTTGTGGGGCGGCGGGGGTGGTCGGTGGGTTTGTTGCAGGGGCGGCACATTTGAGACGGGGCTGTGGATTTGGGTGGGGTGCCGGTCCGTTTGCGGGTGCGGGTGCGGGTGCGGGTGCGGGTGCGGGTGCGGGTGCGCTGTGGCTGGTCGCGCCCACGCGGCGGTAGCCGCATATCCGATGCAGCCCCGCGCCCCCAAGATGATGGGTCAACTGGTCCCACCTCAAAGGGGCGCGGGGAACTGCGCGAACAACCCCCACCGGCCCGCAGCCGCCGACAACCCCAGGCACCCCGAACATCTCGTGGTCCTTCTCGTGGTCCTCCACGATTGTCCTTGCCCCTTTGGCCACAGCAGGCTGGAGTACTACCGCCCGTCACTGTTCCCTCGGAGACGACGGGCACGTGGACATAGGGGAAGCGGTTGGTCAGCAACAGCTCATTCGCGTCGGTCGGTCGCACACCCGTGGCGGTGTACGCGCCGGACCCGATCTCCCGCGAGGGCGCGCTCAGCCAGTTGCGGCGCCACCCGGAGGTCGAGGTGCGTGAGGAGTCCGAGACCGGGCCCGGGACGGTGGCGCTGCTCATCAGCGACAGCCTCGACGAACCCGAACTGACCCGGCTGCGCCGGGTGGTGCGCAGCGAGGGGGCGCGGGCCGTACTCGTGGTCGGGGCGCTCCGCGAGACCGAGTTGCTCGACGTGATCGAGTGCGGGGTCGGGGCCATCGTATGGCGCCACGAGGCCACCGAACTCCGGCTCGTGCAGGCCGTCCTGGCGGCCGCCCGGGGTGACGGGGACCTGCCCGCCGACCTGCTCGGCCGGCTCATCAACCAGGTCGGCACCCTGCATCGCAGCGCCGCCGGCCGTCCGGGTGCCCCGGCAGCCGGGCTGTCCGCCCGTGAGGTGGACGTCCTGCGGCTGGTCGCCGAGGGCCTCGACACCGGTGAGATCGCCAGCAAGCTGTCCTACTCCGAGCGCACCGTCAAGAACGTGATGCACGGGCTGACCACCCGACTGCATCTGCGCAACCGGGCCCACGCCGTCGCCCATGCCCTCCGGGAAGGCTACATCTGACCGATCGGGCAGCGGACACCGGTTCCGGGGCAGGCCGGTCTGCCCCGTCGTGCCTGCGGGGGCGGCCGGGGTGAAGGGCAGGATGGGTGTGTATGCCGAGGGGGCCGTGCGGGTCCGTGGGGTGGTGAGTACGGCGTGATCCACGAGGTGGACCAGGTGTTGCGGAGCCTGTTGACCAGCGGTGCGCTGGAGGGTTCCGGCATCGAGGTCTCCTTCGACGCGCCGACCCGCGACTGGTCGGCCCGCCGCAACGGACCCGTGATCAACAGCTACCTGTACGACATCCGGGAGGACGTGCACCGGCGTCAGCGCGGTCACGTCGACGTCCGTGACGAGCGGGACGTCGTGGTCAAGCGCCGCCAGCCGCCCCGGTGGTTCCGGCTGTCGTACCTGGTGACGGCGTGGACGAAGCGGCCCGAGGACGAGCACCGGCTGATCAGCGCGGTGCTCGCGACGCTGATCCCGCGGGAGCTGATCCACCCGTCGGAACTGCCGGGCTCGCTGGGCGCGCTGGGTCTGACGATCCCGCTGTCGTGCGCCGGCATCCAGACCGAGGCCCGTTCCCTCGCCGAGATCTGGTCGGCGCTCGGCGGCGAGCTCAAGCCGTCCCTGGACGTCGTGATCACGGCCCCCTTCCCGGCCTACCCCGAGTACGACGCCGGTCCGCCGGTCACCGAGGGCGCCGCCGTGCGGGTGCGCGCCGGGGTCGAGGACACCGCGCCGGTGCTTGAGGAGCGGGCCCACCGGCCGGGCCAGGTCGCCGAGGCCGCGGCCGCCCGGAGGGGCCGGGCGTGACCCTGGACGTCTCCCTGGAGCCGGCCGCCGCGCTTCTGACCCGGCTGTCCGCGCTGCGCGACCGGGTCGCCGCCCTCGTCGCCCACCGCTCGGCCGACGACCCGACGGCCGGCGACCCGCTGCGCGGCCTCTACCTCTCCGAGGAAGCGGTACGGCACCTCCTGCGCCCCGAGCCCGAACCGGCCGAACTCCCCTCCCTGGCCGACGGTTTCACCGACCCGCTCGCCGCCCTCGCGGCCCGCCTGCGCCTCGCCCCCCTCGACACCACCCTCCTCCTCATCGCCCTCGCCCCCGACCTCGACCGCACCTTCGAGCAGCTGTACGGCTACCTCAACGACGACGTCGGCCGCCGCCGCGCCACCGTCGGCCTCGCCCTCGACCTGTACGGCGCCCCCGCGCACCTGGCGGCGGCCCGCGCCCGCTTCCACCCCACCGCCCCGCTCAGCGCGCTCGGTCTGCTCACCGTCGAGGAGCCCGAACGCCCCTTCCTCAGCCGCTCGTTGCGCGTCCCCGACCGGGTCCTGGCGCACCTCCTCGGCGACGACACCCCGGACGCGGCGCTGACCGGACACCTGCGGGAGCCGTCGTACGGCAGTGAGCCCGCCGACACGGAGTTCGTCCGCCGGGTGGCCGCGCGGATCGCCGCCGGGCCGCTCTTCGCCTTCCTGCGGGAACGGCGGGAGGGCGAGGGCCTCGGCTGTGCGACGGCCGCGCTGCGGCTCGCGGGGCGGGCGGCGCTGCACTACACCGGGCCCGAGGAGCGGATCCCGGAGCTGCTGCGGGAGGCTCGCCTGAGCGGGCGGGCGATCCTGGTCGACAGCGACCAACCGGGTCCTTTCCTGCGGGCGTTGAGCGTCGGCGCCGCCGCGGACGTCACCGTGCTGGTCACGACCGCCCGCCCCTACGACCCCCAGTGGTGCGACCACCGCGACCCGCTCGTCCTCGACGTGCCCTCCCGGCGCACCGCCGCCCTGGACGCCTGGGCGGCCGTGCTGCCCGGCGACCCCGGCTTCGACCTCGCCGCGACCGTCGCCCCGTACCACCTCGGCGGCGAGCGCCTCACCCGGGCGGCCCGTTCCGCGCAGGACCTCGCCGCCTTCGACGGCACCCCGCTGACCGCCGCCCACCTGCGGCTGGGCGCCCGGCAGCAGTCCGCCTCCGGCCTGGAACAGCACGCCCGCCGGATCCGGCCCGCCGTCGACTGGCGCGACCTGGTGCTGCCCGACCGGCCGCTCACCGAACTGCGGGAACTCGCCCTGCGCGCCCGCCACCGCGACCGGGTGCTCGGCGACTGGCGGCTGAGCGCGGGCGGCGGCCGGGGACGCGGAGTGCTCGGCCTCTTCGCGGGCGAGTCGGGCACCGGCAAGACCCTGTCGGCGGAGGTGGTGGCCGCCGAACTCGGCCTCGACCTCTACGTCGTCCAGCTCTCCTCCGTCGTCGACAAGTACGTCGGCGAGACCGAGAAGAACCTCGAACGGATCTTCACCGAGGCCGACCGCACCGACGCCGTGCTGCTCTTCGACGAGGCCGACGCCGTCTTCGGCAAGCGCTCCGAGGTCAAGGACGCCCACGACCGGTACGCCAACCTGGAGTCGGCCTATCTCCTGCAGCGTCTGGAGGCCTTCGACGGCATCGCGCTGCTCACCACCAACCTGCGTGCCAACATCGACGAGGCCTTCACCCGCCGCCTGGACCTGGTGATCGACTTCCCGTTCCCGGACGAGGAGCAGCGGCTGGCGCTGTGGCGGCACGGCCTGGTGCACGTCCCCAGCGAGCCGGACATCGAACTGCACGTGCTGGCCCGGGACTTCGAGCTGGCCGGCGGCGCGATCCGCAGCGCGGTCGTCACCGCCGCCTACTTCGCCGCCGCCCACGACCGGCCCCTCACCGCGGCCGACCTCCTGGAGGGAGCCCGCCGCGAGTACCGCAAGGCGGGCCGGCTGGTACCGGGGACCTGGTGACCGGTCCCCGCCGTCCGTCCGCAACGCGGCTCTGCACGGCCGTCCCGACGGGAACGTCGACGTCCGGCTCGCCCGGGACGGCGGCACGACGCGGATCACCGTCAGCGACGACGGCCCCGGCATCCCGCCCGGCCGGTACCACGCCATGACGGAGCGCTTCACGCGCGGCGAGCGCACCCGAGCCCCCGGATCCGGCCTGGGGCTCGCCCTCGTCGAGCAGCAGACCCGGCTCCACCACGGCACACTCCACCTCGGACGCGGCCCCGCCGGTGGACTCCAGGCGGTCGTCAGCATTCCTGCGGAGCCGGGACCCGAGGCCGGGCAGCCGGGGCCGGACAGCTCCTGAGCGCTCCGCTCGAAGTGCCGCGATGTGCCGTCTGCCGTCTGCGGCGCCGTCGTGGCCGGTCGCGCAGTTCCTCCCCCAGCCTTCGGCCGGGGGGACCCCCAGCGCCCCTACAGGGCGCTGCAGTGCGGGATCAGTCGCCCGACGGGTGCACGATCAGCCACTCCTGGTCGTCGTCGTTCGAGCAGTAGTACAGGGTCAGGTTGGTGTCGTTGCCGCCGGTGCTGTAGCCCGCGACGTCCAGGCAGAGGTTGTTGCTGGCGAAGTTGCGGATCCAGTAGGCGCCGCTGGGCTGCTTGTCGATCCACCACAGCTGGTTGTCGCCCTTGGTGCCGTCGCACTTGTACTCGGTGATCGGTGCGGACAGCTTGGCCGAGCCGTAGTCGGGCAGGTCCATGCACAACTGGTCCTTGGCGTTGCGGATCTGGAAGAGCGCGGACGAGCCGGGACCGTCCTTCGCGTACTGCACCTCAAGGTTCCACAGCTGGTTGTCGTTGGTGGTCTCGTCGCAGGTGTACTCGCGCACCGGGCCGTTGCTGGTGCCGTCGCCGTAGCCGGGGATGTCGGCGCACTTCTTGGTGGTCGTGTTGCGGAGCAGGATGTTCCGCGCCGGCACGACCGGCTTCGCGGCCTTCTTCTTCGTCGCCTGCGGGGCCGGCTGGGACTGGCCGCCGCCGCCCGCCTGGGTGTCGGACGAGCCGTTGCCGTCGTTCGCCGGCTGCTGCTCCGTCGGGGTCGGGGAGGGCGCCGGTGCGGCCACCAGGGGGGCGCTGGCCGTGGGGCTGGGGGCGATGCTGCTCACCCCGGCCTCCTGGGTCTGTTCCTGGGCGAGGCTTCCGACCTTCGGCTTGTAGCTGATCCAGATCAGGGCGAAGGTGAGGGCGAGCGCCAGCAGGGTGCCGAAGAGGGTGGCCAGCCAGCGGGGCAGGAAGCCGCGCTGGATGTAGGTGCCGTCCACAGGCTGTGGATTGACGCCCGACCGCTGGACGGTGAGGGCGTACGGCCGCTGCTCCTTGGGCCCGAACCAGATGATCCGCCGGGGCTTGAGGGTGGCTTTGACGAAGGCGGCGCGGCCCGGCTCGATCTGGACGTTGCTGGGGTGCAGGTCGTAGACGAGCTGGTCGCCGTTGTCGCTGCCGCTGACCGAGGCGGTCAGCTTCGTGTTGCCGAGGTTGTCGATCGCCAGCTGGGGGCGGCCCCGGAACCGGCCCTTGACCGTCGGCGGGACCAGCTCCGCGCGCAGCTCGGTGAAGGGGGTGATGGTGAGGTTGCCCTCGGGGACGGTGACCGCTTCGGGGTGCTCGGTGGGCGTGATGCGGACCGCGTAGGGGTTCGGGCCGGCCGTCGCGTCCGGGGTGCGGGGCGGGGCGAAGGTGAGCTCCACCGTGCCCGTGGTCCCCGGGTAGAGCCGGAGCGTGGCGGGCTCGACCGTCGTCCAGGGCGCGATGGGGCCCACCGGTTCGAAGCGGTACTCGTCGACGACGTCACCGGTGTTGCGAAGCCGCAGGCGTACCCGGGTCGAGGCGCCCGGGTCCACGGTCGCGGAGGCGGGTTCGAGGGAGGTCCACAGGGTCACGGGGTCACCGTCAGCTTGAAGGCTTCGAGCCAGAGCGTGTTGTCGAGGGTGCCGACGAAATCGAGTGCGTTGTTGTCGCTGCGCGAACCCTGGCACCACTGGTCGCCCCAGTCGTGGTCCCGGACCTTGGCGTAGTTGCAGCCCTTGCCGTTGCCGACGTTGAAGGCGAAGCCCTCGATGTAGGGGTCGGACGCCTTGGTGCTGCCGATGTAGTTGTCCTTGCCGTCGGCGATGATCGCCGTCCAGTTCGGGCTCCACGTGCCCTGGCCGTTGGTGGACTGGGGGTCGTAGTGGAACCAGTTGGCGGCGGAGCCCTGGACGCCGTACACCGCGAGGTTGATGGCCTTGATCGGCACGTTCTTGCCGACGGTGCCGGACATGGTGCCGTCGCAGACGGGCTTCTGCCAGCCGCTGCCCTGGACGTAGGAGCGGTAGCAGATGTGCCGCCCGGACGGGTCGTCGGCGGCGAGGCGGTTGACGGCGGTCGCCGCGGTGTCCTGCTTGGGCTTGGCGGTCACGGTGGCCGTCGCGCCCCCGCCGCCCCCGCCCCCGCCTCCGCTTCCACCGCCGTCGCCGTTCCCGGTGTCCGCCGCGGGCGCCGTCGACGGCGTCTCGGTGGGGGCCGGGGGCGGGGGCGGGGTGACGGACGGGCTCGGGGCGATGCTGCTCACCCCGGCTTCCACGGGCTGTTCCTGGGCGAGGCTCTGCACGTGGGGTCTGTAGTTGAACCAGATCAGGGCGAAGGTGACGGCGAGCGCCAGCAGGGTGCCGAAGAGGGTGGCCAGCCAGCGGGGCAGGAAGCCGCGCTGGATGTACGTCCCGTCGATGGGCTCCGGCTGCACCCCCGACCGCTGCACGGTGAGCCGGTAGGGCCGCTGCTCCTTGGGCCCGAACCAGATGATCCGCCGGGGCTTCAGCGTGGCGTCGACGAAGGCGGCGCGGCCCGGCTCGATCTGGACGTTGCTGGGGTGCAGGTCGTAGACGAGCTGGTCGCCGTTGTCGCTGCCGCTGACCGAGGCGGTCAGCTTCGTGTTGCCGAGGTTGTCGATCGCCAGCTTCGGACGGCCCCGGAACCGGCCCTTGACCGTCGGCGGGACCAGCTCCGCGCGCAGCTCGGTGAAGGGGGTGATGGTGAGGTTGCCCTCGGGGACGGTGACGGCCTCGGGGTGCTCGGTGGGCGTGATGCGGACCGCGTAGGGGTTCGGGCCGGCCGTCGCGTCCGGGGTGCGCGGCGGGGCGAACGTCAGCTCGACCGTGCCCGTGGTCCCCGGGTAGAGCCGGAGCGTGGCGGGCTCGACCGTCGTCCAGGGCGCGATGGGGCCCACCGGTTCGAAGCGGTACTCGTCGACGACGTCACCGGTGTTGCGAAGCCGCAGGCGTACACGGGTCGAGGCGCCCGGGTCCACGGTCGCGGAGGCGGGTTCGAGGGAGGTCCAGAGGCTCACGTCAAGACGCTAGTGGGCCGAGGAGCGGCACATCACCGGACTCCGGGGCAGAGTTGACCGTGCCGAGGGCGGTGCCGCTGCCCTCGGGGACGGGCCGACGGGGCCGTACGGACAGGATGGCCTGCCCTCGCCGCCGCCGGCCCGACCGGGGTCAGTCCATATCCATGCGGTCGGCGGCGCCGGAGGAGGTGACGGGGGCCGCCTGTCCCGAGGCGGCGGCCTGCCGGATCCGGTCGGCGACCTCCTTGGGCGCACCCTTGAGGTTGGCGGTGCGCACCTCCTCGACCACCGACGCGAACGCGCCCGCGAGATGCCCCGCCTCGGTGATCCGCTTCGGCAGCCAGCGGAACTCCATCTGGACGCCCTGCTGCCCGCCCGTGTGCTCCCGGGACAGGTGCGGCGACGCGGGGTCGGGCTTCTTGAACGGCTTCCCGGACGACAGGACGTACAGCTCCGCGTTGTCGCCGTTGAGGACCTTGTTCAGCAGCATGTAGGTGGCCTCGAGCGGGTTCTGGTCCGGGGAGGCCGGGCCGCCCGCTTCCTCGGGCGGACCGTAGGCCGGGGTCCGCTGGGCGTTGGCGCCCCTGCCGAACGGCTTGAGGAAGGCCAGCCAGAACCCGACGTTGGTCTCCGCGACCTCCTCGTGCAGCCACTTGGTGAGGAGCATGAGGTCCTCGTGGTCGAAGTTGAGATTCCGGATCGTGTCCGTGGTCGCCTGTGACTTGACCTGCGCCAGGTTCCCGAGCTTGGCCAGGTGCGAGACGGCGTTCTTCTCCGTGGAGGTCTCGCCGATCGCGTCCGTCATCACCATCGCGCTGCCGATCGCGTAGGACGCGGTCAGGGTCAGCACACCGGTCAGCGCCTCCCGGTCCAGCTCGCCCAGCTGCGGCATCTTCGCGGCGAGGAACGACCGCACCTTGTGCGAGGCCTGCACCACGGCCCCGGTCGCGTGCAGCTGGGCCGCGCGCGTGTGCTCCTTGCCCTTGGGGGCCGGCGGGTACTCGACCTTCTGCTGGGCCTCGTAGAGGTGCGGCAGCCCGGACGGCAGGATGCCCGCGGTGGCCTGGAGGTACAGGCTGTGCTTGGCCTCCTTCTGGTAGGCGGCGATCGCCTTCTGCAGCTCCGGGTCCTTGAACAGCTCGGGACCCAGCCACGTCTCGAGTTCCGCCAGCGGGAAGCCGGTGGCGAACTCGCCGCCCGAGCCGGGGATGAACGAGGCGAAGGACCGCGGGTCGTGGGCGAACATGCCGGCCACGTGGTCGTCGATCTCCTGCGCCATCTCCAGGACCGTGCGGTCGGAGCCCGGCGCCAGCTCGTCCACGGCCTCGGTGACGTACTCGAGGTTGCCGATGGGGTCGTAGTCGGCGTCGTCGGGCACCGGGGAACGCCCGTCGGGCGCGGTGAGGTCGCTCACCGCCTCGTGGATGTCCCGGCCGCGGTGCTGGAGGACGTTGTGGTCCGTGACGACGTTCATGCGCTTGCCGGACGCGATATCACTGGCGTACCCGGCGCCGCCGTAGAAGAACGACGCGAGGGCGGCGTGCGGCTGGCGCCCCTCGATCGGCCTGAGGCCGGCGCTGGACTGCTTCACCTCGTAGCTGGGCACGCTCAGCTCCGCCTCGAAGCCGACCAGCCGCTGGATCGGGGCGGACCCGCCGGCGGCCGGTTCCGGAGCCGGACCGGGCCGGGTGCCGTCCTGCGTCCGCTGTACCGGGGACGGCGCGGGCCCGCTCATCACCCGGTCGGCCTTCTGCTCGGCGTGCCGCTCGCCGGAGTCGCCCTTGCTGGACAGGCTCACGTCGCCGCCGACGTTGGTGCCGGGCACCGGGCCCGCCAACTGGTCCTCGACGTGGGTGAGTTCGTGCGCCCAGTCCTTCTTCGTCATGGTGTCGCCGACGACGATGTTCCGGCCGGTGGTGAGCGCCCTGGCGCCCAGTTCCTGCGCCGCCGCCCTGGCCGCCGAGCCCTTGTGGACCCGTACGCCGCTGAAGTCCGCGCCGCCGAAGCGGCCCTCCATCTCGGACCGGAGCCCGGGTTCCAGGTTCTCGCCGGCGGTCTTGACCACGTCATGGACCAGGGCCCGGCGCTGCACCGGCAGATGGCCGCAGCCCGGGTCGTGCTCGTGCCGGTCCTGGGCGGCCTCCCGCTGCACCGGCAGATGGCCGCAGCCCGCGTCGTGCCGGTGGCGCTGCGCGGCGATCGTGGCCGACACCGCCGCGTTGCCCGCCAGCCGCTGCAGGACCGGCAGTCCGGCGGCGGTGGTGGGCACGGGCGCCGGGCCCGCGCCCGTCGGGACGCCCAGAGCCTTCGGGGCGCGCACCGCCCCGGACCGCTCGGCCTTGCCCGGCTCCTCCTGCGTGTACATGGACCAGGACCACCCTCCGGCGACGGTTTCTCGATCCATCCCTACGGCAGCGGCACCGGGCGGACAAGGGCCGTCGGGGCAGTCTTGGGGGCAGCGGACGCCGCTGTCCTCCACCGGCCGTGGATCTCCTGCCGATTGGCGGGCGCGGCGGCCGCCGCATGTGGTAAACGTCGACGACTCATGCCGCACCGACGGTACCCGCGGCACCTGTCGTACCAGGAGTACCGCGGCGTGCGCCCAGCGGCCTTCCGGCCCCGGATGCCCCAACGGGCACTGTCCGGGGCAATATCGGTGCCCCCGCTCTGAGCCTCATGGACGTTTCCGAAGCGCGCTTCGCGCGTGAGGGTGGGAAGCGTTCCTGTCTCGTACCCCGAGGAGAGCAGAGCATGCCGTCCTACCTGTCGCCCGGCGTCTACGTCGAGGAGGTGGCCAGCGGCTCGCGCCCCATCGAGGGGGTGGGCACGTCGGTGGCGGCCTTCGTGGGCCTGGCCCCGACCGGTCCGCTGAACGAGCCGACGCTGGTGACCAACTGGACGCAGTACGTCGCGTCCTTCGGTGAGTTCACCGACGGGTACTACCTCGCGCACTCCGTCTACGGCTTCTTCAACAACGGCGGCACGGCGGCCTACGTGGTCCGTGTCGGCGGCAGCAGGGAAGACGCCGAGGGCACCGTCAACGCGCCCGCCGCCGTCGGGAGTTCGGCCGCTCCGGCCGCCCTGCCGCCCGGCGAGGCCAAGCAGCTCGGCACCTTCACCGTCAGCGCCATCGCCTCCGGCGACCTGAGCGTCGAGGTCGCCGACCCGGAGGGCGAGGGCCCCGCCGAACGCTTCAAGCTGGTCGTCAAGGACGGCGGCAAGACCGCCGAGACCTTCGACGTGACCGCGAAGAAGGGCGGCCGCAACTACGTGGTCACCCAGGTCAAGGAGCGCTCCAAGCTCATCACCGTGACCGAGGCCGCGCCCGCCGCGCAGCTGGCCCGTCCGGAGAACCAGACGGTGGCCCTCGCGGCCCCGACCCAGACGCCGGCGTCCGCGTCCCCCGTCGCGGGCGCCGGCTCGCACCCCGGCCCCGCCGACTACCTCGGCGACTCGGCCGACCGCACCGGCTTCGGCGGCCTGGAGGCCGTCGACGAGATCTCCATGGTCGCGGTCCCCGACCTGATGGCCGCCTACCAGCGCGGCGCGATCGACCTGGAGGCCGTCAAGGCCGTCCAGCTCGGCCTGATCGCGCACTGCGAGCTGATGGGCGACCGGGTCGCCGTCATCGACCCGCCGCCGAGCCTCAACGCCCGCCAGATCCGGGTCTGGCGCCAGGAGACGGCCGGCTACGACTCCAAGTACGCGGCCCTGTACTACCCCTGGATCAAGACCTTCGACCCGTCCTCCGGCCAGTCCCGGCTGATCCCGCCGTCCGGCCACGTGGCCGGCGTCTGGGCCCGCAACGACGCCGAGCGCGGCGTCCACAAGGCCCCGGCGAACGAGGTGATCCGCGGCGCGGTGGACCTGGAGCTCCAGATCACCCGCGGTGAGCAGGACCTGCTCAACCCGATCGGCGTGAACTGCATCCGCGCCTTCCCCGGCCGCGGCATCCGCATCTGGGGCGCGCGCACGCTGTCCTCCGACCCGGCCTGGCGCTACCTGAACATCCGCCGGTACTTCAACTACCTGGAGGAGTCGATCCTGATCGGCACCCAGTGGGTGGTCTTCGAGCCCAACGACCACAACCTCTGGGCCCGCATCCGGCGCAACATCTCCGCGTTCCTGGTCAACGAGTGGCGCAGCGGCGCCCTGTTCGGGCAGCGGCCCGAGGAGGCGTACTACGTCAAGTGCGACGAGGAGACCAACCCGCCGGAGTCGGTCGACGTCGGCCGCGTGATCTGCGAGATCGGCATCGCCCCGGTCAAGCCCGCCGAGTTCGTGATCTTCCGGCTGGCCCAGTTCAGCAGCGGCAGCGGCGAGTTGCAGGAGTAGCGGGCCTTCGGTCCCCAACCCCCTTGATGTCACGGCACCTTGAGAAGAACGGGCAGTAACACATGAGTCTCCAGCCGGGTGACGCCCTCACATCGCACAATTTCGGCCTGCAGATCGACGGCGTGATGGTCGAGTACCTCGCCGAGGTCAGCGGCATGACGATGGAGCAGGACGTCATCACCTACCAGCAGAACACGCCGGACGGGAAGAACCACGTCCGCAACCTGCCGGGCGTGAAGAAGAACGGCACCTGCACGGTCGTCCGCGGTATGACCCAGTCCTCGTCGTTCACCCAGTGGATCAACGAGTCGATCAACGGCCAGATGGCCACGGCCCGCAAGAACGCCTCCATCATCATGATGGACTTCGAGAACAACCCGGTGAAGCGCTACAACCTGCGCAACGCCTGGTGCAGCAAGATCGACACCAGCACGGTGAAGGCGGGCGAGGCGGCCGCGCTGACCGAGACGGTGACCATCACGTTCGAAGAACTGGTCATCGAGTAATGAGGCGCTCGGCTGTCAGGGCCCAGGGCGTGGGGGCGCCGCTCGCACCGGAGGCGGCGGCGCCCCAGGCCCCTCAGCAACCGGAGACGCCCGTCGAGGTGCTGCGCACGGAGTTCCCGTTCCAGCTTCCGCGCGGGTACGTCGACGAGCAGGGCACCGTCCACCGCGACGGCGTGATGCGCCTGTCGACGGCGCGGGACGAGCTGATCCCGCTGCGGGACGTCCGCGTCCAGGAGAACCCCGCGTTCCTGTCGGTGGTGCTCCTTGGCCGGGTCATCACCCGCCTCGGCACGCTCCCGCTCGTCCACGACGGGATCGTGGAGAACATGTTCGCCTCCGACCTGGCGTTCCTCCAGGACTTCTACCGCCAGATCAACGCCGAGGGACACACCCGGGCCGCGGTCAACTGCCCGCACTGCTCCGAGCCCTTCGAAGTGGAACTCGGCGGGAGCCGCCTGGGGGAATCGTGACGTACGCGACCGACCGGCTGCACGAGGAGATCGCGTACGTCGCCTACCACTTCCACTGGAACCTGGAGGACATCCTGGACCTGGAGCACGCCGACCGCCGCCGCTACACGGCGGAGATCGCGTCTCTGGTGACCAGGGCGGCGGCCTCCGCAGGGGCGGAGGGCTGACGGGTGGGGCTGTGGGATCGGGTGCGGGGGCGCGGACGCGGGTCCGGGGCCGAAGAGGCCGGCGACTCCGGGAACGGGAACGGGCCTGAGGCTCCCGTGGAGGCGCGGCGTCCCGTGGTGGCGGCGGCCTGGTCCGGCCTGCCGCCGATCCAGCGTGCGCTGGGGACGGGCGGGCCGGTCGCGGACGCCGGGTTCGGCGGCCGGCTGCCGACCTGGCAGAACCCGTCGTTCATGGGCACGCGCTCGCACGCGGTCCTGGACGGCGAGTCGAGCGCGGGTCTTGCCGGTGGCGGCCGCCCGGGAACGCCCGGAGCGGGGGCCGTGTCCGGCCTCGAACGCCCGGTGCAGTCACTGCCGTTGGCGGGGCCGACGGGAGCGGCGGGGCAGGCGGGGCCGACGGCCGGCCGGAGGGCGGCCGTTCCGGTGGTGCCGTTGCGGGCGGTCGGGAGCGGATCGGCGGGGTCAGCTGGGTCCATGGGGTCTACTGGGTCTGCTGGGTCCATTCAGTCAGCTGGGTCTGCTCGGTCTGTGGGATCGGCCGGATCAGCTGGTTCGGCCGGATCGGCTGGTTCGATGGCGCCGGCGGTGCAGCGGGTGCCGTTGGCGGGGCGGCACGGTGGTGGTGCGGCCATGCAGCGGCCGGGGGCGACTCCGGGAGCCGTACGGAACGGGAACAGCGCGCCGAGCCCGACGGCCCCGCCGACTGTCCAGCGGTCGGTCACGCCGACGGCCGCCGCCTCGTCTTCCGTGTCCTCCGCGGTTCCTCCTGCCGCTTCGGCGGCGGTGCCGGTGGCGTGGGCGCCGCAGCCGACTCCGGTCGTTCCGGCTCCGGCCACCGGTCCGCGCGTCGCGCCGGCACCTCCCGTCCCGCCGCGCCGCAGCGCGCTGACGACGGCGCCGGCGAGCCCGTCGGTGGCGGCTGTGCAGCGGCGTACGTTGCCGTCGACGCCGCGGGTGACGGCCGCCGAGAGCGCGGTGCCTGCGTCGGGCGAGGGTGACCGAGGCGGCGCCGGAACGGCGGCGGACGGGGTCGTTCAGCGGGCGGTCGAGGGCGGCGGCGGGGATCCGGTGCGGGTGAGCGGGGGCTGGTCGCGCCCGCGCGGTGACGGCCGTACCTCCTCAGGCAGCGCTCCGCGAGCTCCTCGGGCCGCTGCCCCCGGACGGGCGCCGGCACCTGCCGTCGTACAGCGGTCCGCGTCCGGTGGCGGACCGGCACCTGCCCGGCGGAGCACGGCGGCTCCGGGTCCGGGTCCGAGTCCGAGTCCGAGTCCGACCAGAGTGTTCTCCGGCGGTGGCGATGGCGGTGGCGGTGGTACGGCTCCGGCATCCGCTTCGCCCACACCGACACCCCCTCCTGTCCCTTCCACGGCCCCTGCGCCACCCTCGGCATCCGCAACACCCACGCCGTCCGCCGCGCCCCCGGGCAACGGCGGGCCTTCCGGCATGTCCGGCGCCGGGGCGCGGACCCCTGTGCAACGGCAGGCGGTGAGCGACGGCCGAACCCCGGGCCCTCCGACCGCGCCCGGCAAGTCGGCGGCGGTCCAGGAGCAGTCGCCCGGCGGTCCCGGGACAGCCTCGGTTCAGCGCAGTGCCGTCACGGGCCCGGCCGCCCGGAACACACCACCGTCCCCGGAAAGCGGTCGTACGGGGGCCAGTTCGGCACCGACGCCCGGGACCGGTACGGCGGCCACCGGTGCCACCGGCAGCGAAGCCGCCACGGCTGCTTCGCCCACCGCCGGAGCCACGCCCCCTGCCCCACGCGCCTCCGCCGTCCCGCAGAGCGCGCGGCCCTCGGCATCCCCGGCCGCGAGCGGTGGCCGCGAGGCGTCTGTGCAGCGAACGACACGGGAGGGCGCCGGCGCAACCGATGCCGTACGGGAAGCGCCCCGTCCGGCAGGGCGAGGTGCCGTACCGGCTGCCGTGCCGATGCCACCGGGCGAGCCCGGCCGAGACGCAGCGGCCGGCACCTCGACGACGGCGGCCATGCCCGCTTCCGCGCCGGCTCCCGTTCAGCGTGCCGCGACGACCCCGGCCGCCCCTCGCCCCGGCCTCGGCGCTCCGCTGTCGCCCGCGGCCGGGAACGGTGGCCGTGAGGTGCCCGTACAGCGACGGACGACGGAGGGCCGGCAGCCCTCCTCCGCTGCCATGCCGGATGTCCGGACCTCGCCAGGTCCCCGCGAGCCGGGAACCGCCCCGTCGTCCGTCGGCCCGGCCACGGCGGCCCGGCCCACTCCGGCGCCGGCTCCCGCTCCCGCCTCCGTGCAGCGCGCCGGTACGACCACCCCCCACGCACCCCGTCTCGGCCTCGGCGCCCCCGTCGTGGGCCCCGTCCCGAGTGCGGCTGCCGCGAGGTCCACCGGCCGCCAGGCGGCTGTGCCGTCCGTGCAGCGGCAACCGGCGTCGAGTGGCTCGTCGGCTGGTTCGTCGAGCGGTTCGGTGAGTGGTTCTTCGGGCGACCAACCGGCCGCCTTTTCCCGGCCGGTGCCCGGAGCGCCCCGACCGGTGCAGCGAGCTTCGGCACCGGACCTGCCCACGACGACGGCCGAGCGTGCCCAGCCGACTCAGCCGACTCGGCCCGGCCCCACCGGCTCCGCGCCGACGCCACCACCCTCTCTTCCCGGCCCCGCCACGTCGGGCACTTCGGCGACGGCTGCACCGCCTTCGCCCCTTCCGCCCTTCGTCCAGCGCACCGCCGCCCCCGCCTCTGCCACGCCTTTCACCTCTCCCGGCCCCGGAGGCCGCCCGGCAGCCGTGCAGCGCCGGGCACAGTCGCCGCTCCCCTTGACCACCCCGCCTCCCACCGGGCCGACGGCACCCCTGCCCCTCTTCGTGCAGCGAGCCGCGACCGCGCCCGCCGCCCTGCCGGTCAAGCCGGCCACCACCAGCCCCACGCCCACGCCCGCTCAACCTGTCGCCCTGCACCCGACCGCCCCGATCTCCGCCACCACCCCCCTCCCCGTCGCCCCCCTCGGCCACCTCACCGTCCAGCGTGACGCTCTCACCACCGCGTCGCCCGGCGGGCACCACCCCACGAGCTCCCTGAAAAAGGCGCCGGCCACCCACACCACCCGCCCGGCGGCCCCCCGGACCCAGACGTCCAGGCAGCCACCGCCCCTCGACGACCCGCCGCCGCCCGGGTACTCCCCGTCGGCCTCGGCCGCCGACGATCCGCCGCCCGGCTACACGGCGGTCGAGGGTGGCGGTTTCGATCCGCGCGCCCTCACCGAATTCCAGGTGGACGCCCTCGTCCACCGGATCATCGACCGGATCACCCGGCACGTCCGTACCGAACTCCGCCGCGACCGCGAACGCGTGGGAAAGCTCCGCGACTTCCGCCCCTGATCACGACTGATCACGACTGATCACGACGACAGCGCACCCATTCCACAGAAAGGCCCCCGATGGATCGCCAGGACCCGGGAACCACAGTCTGGTTCAGCCTCTCCATCGACGGCGAGGATCTCGGTTACTTCAACGGGTGCGAGGGACTGTCGTCGCAGGTGGAGATCGAGCAGCGGCAGGAGGGCGGGAACAACGGGTTCGTGTGGCAGCTGCCGACCCGGGTCACCTTCTCCCACATCCGGCTGACCCGCCCGCTCACCCCGGACACCTCGAAGGTCGCGAAGTGGATCTCGTCCGTGCAGACGGGGATCGAGCGGCCCACCGGGCAGATCACGGCGCTGCGCGCGGACGGCTCGGAGGTGGCCCGGTGGGGACTCCTTGACGTGCTGCCGGTGAGCTGGCAGGGGCCGTCCCTGGACGCGGGCAGTCCGTCCGTGGCCACGGAGGTCCTGGAGATCGCCCACCACGGCTTCACCGACTGAGCCGACCGAGCTGACAGAGCCGGCAGATCCGGCAGAGCTGACCGAGCGGACCGAGAGAGGCAGATCAGATCATGGCCAGGAGCAGCCGGGGCGCCGGCAAGAGCCTCGTGCGGGCCACCCTCGCGATTCACGAGCCGCCCGTGGGCACCAGCACCAGCCCGGGCGGCATCATCAAGACGTTCGGCTTCGAGTTCAACCCGGCGCAGCTGTCGATCGCCCGCCGGGCGGACTGGAAGTCGTCGGCGGCGCCGATCGAACGGGACGGCGCGCTGCCGGAGTTCCTCGGCACCCACCCGCGCGAGATGAGCGTGGAGATCTTCCTGGACCGGTCCGACGACCCGGACAGCAACGACGTGATGAAGAAGGTGGAGTCGCTGCTGGCCTGCTGCGAGGTCACCAGCAAGAGCATCGCGGCCAAGCAGCCGTCGCCGCCCTGGGTGGTCTTCCAGTGGGGCTCGTTCTCGACGGCCAACTTCACCGCGTACGTGGCCTCCGCCGACGTCTCCTACTCCCTCTTCGGGACGAGCGGGATGCCGATCCGGGCCAGCTGCCGGCTCCAGCTGCACGAGATCCCGAGCAAGACCGCGGGACAGAACCCGACGTCCGGCGCGCTCACCGCGCAGCGCGTGCACCGGGTCGTCGCCGGGGACTCGCTGCAGTCGCTGGCCTGGCGGGAGTACGGCAACGCGGCCGCCTGGCGGGCGATCGCGGACGCGAACGACATCGACGACCCGGGGTGGCTGCCCACGGGAACGGAACTGGTGCTGCCGGCCGCCGAGGAGGTGCGGTCCTGATGGTGAAACATGCTTTCTCGAACGTCATCAAGGTCGTCATCGGCGGCAAGGAGCTGACCGCCACCTCGGAGTACGGGCGGTATCTCGTCGACGCCCACGTGGACCAGGGCCTCGGGGTGCCCGCCGTCTTCCAGTTGACCTTCCGCGACCAGGACCGGAAGCTGCTCGGCAAACTGGGCGTCCAGTTCGGCACCCCGGTGGTGATCACGCCGGTCTCCGACGGCCAGGGCAGCGGCGACCCCCTGCTCACCGGAGAGGTCACGGGGATGGAGGCCGAGTACGACGGCACCGGTAGCTACGCGGTCGTCCGGGGCTACGACTACGGGTTCCGGCTGATGCGGCAGCGCCGCGTCGTCGCCTACCGCAACCAGACCGCCTCCGACATCGCCCGCAAACTGGCCGCCCAGGACGGCGTGCCGATCGGGCGGATCCAGGCCACCAAGACCGTCTACGAGTTCATCAGCCAGTCGAACGTCACCGACTGGGACTTCCTGGCCCGGCTCGCCGACGAGAACGAGATGGTCATGTCGGTGGACGCCGACGGCAAGTTCCAGTTCGTGAAGCAGAAGAGCGCCTCCGGGGCGCCCTCGCCGCAGACCGACGGCGACAAGAGCCCGTTCGTGCTGAAGGCCCGGCACGACATCCTGCGGCTGCGCACCGCGGTCACCGCCTCCGACCAGGTGAACAAGGTCGAGTCGCGCGGCTGGGACGTACGGACGAAGAAGACGCTCACGGCGACCGCGACCCCCGCCTCCAACACCGGCTACAGCATCGGCACCACCCCGGGCGCGGCGGCCGGCGAGTTCAAGACGTCGAAGCTGGTCGAGACGCGCACGCCGTACGACAAGCAGACCGAGGTGAAGTACGCGGCCGACGCCCTCTCCGACGACGTCACGTCGACGTTCGCCGAGGTGGAGGTGGTCGTGCGGGGCAACCCGAAGCTGCGGCCCGGGGTTCCGGTGGCGCTCGCGGACGTCGGGGACCCCTTCGAGGGGAAGTACACGGTCACCTCGGTACGGCACGTCTTCGGCGACGCGAAGCACTACGAGACCTGGGTGACCGTCAGCGGCCGCCAGTGGCGCTCGCTCTACGGCGTCGCCTCGGGCGGCGGCGGGGACGCCGGCAGCGACCGGCAGCTCAGTGTGGCGCAGGCCCTCGTCACCGACGTGCAGGATCCGCTCCAGCAGGGGCGGGTGAAGCTCAAGTTCCCGTGGCTGGACGACACGTACGTCAGCGACTGGACCCGGACCATGCAGTGGGGCGGGGTGCGCGGCGGCGGGGTCTTCCCGATGGACGTCGGTGACGAGGTGCTCGTCGCCTTCGACCGGGGCGCCCTCGACCACGCGTACGTCATCGGCGGCCTCTACAACGGCAAGGACAAACCGACCAGGGTCAAGGACGTGCCGCTGCACGACGGCATGCGCGGCCGGGCCACCCGGCACACCGTCTCCGACCGGGTCGGCAACCGCATGGACCTGCTCGACCAGCGGGGCCGTAAACAGGGCGTCCGGCTGGCCAGCGGCGACGACAAACTCACCGTCTTCCTGGACCGGCAGAAGACCGAGATCACCGTGGACAGCAAGGGCAGCGTCTCCATCAAGGGCAGCAGGTCGGTGTCGGTCGAGGCCGGCGCCAACCTGTCCCTGAAGGCGGGCGGCGCGCTCAGCATCAGGAGCGGGGGACCGCTGTCCCTGCAGAGCGCGGAACTCGTCGACATCAAGGCGCCCGCGGGCGCGGTCTCCGTGAACGCCGCCGCCGTGAACGTGATGGCGAACGCGGCCCTGTCGCTGCGCGGCAACGCCGCCGTCGCGATCAGCTCCCTGGCCACGGTGGCGATCCAGGCCCCGGAGGTGCCGGTGCTGGGCAACCTGATGATGGGCGGCCTGACGGTGATGGTGCTTCCGGCATGAGCGGGCGGCAGGACTTCCCGGAGGGGCGGGTGCGGGGCTGATGGCAGAGCAGTTCGTCGGCTCCGGCTGGTCGTTCCCGTTGCGGATCGGACCCACCGGCGGCATCGCGCTGGTCAGCGGCGAGAAGGAGGTGGAGGAGGCCATCCGCCTCATCCTCTCCACGGCCCCGGGCGAACGCCCGATGCGGCCGGAGTTCGGCTGTGCCATCCACGACCTCGTCTTCGCCCCCGTCAACGAGCAGACCGCCGGCCGTATCCAGCACGAGGTGCACGCCAGCCTCGACCGCTGGGAGCCGCGGATCGAGGTCGAGGACGTCGAGGTCACCACCGGCGCCGACCCGAGCGTGCTGATGATCGACGTCCGCTACTCGATCCGCGGCACCAACAACCCGCGCAGCCTGGTCTTCCCCTTCTACGTCATCCCCTCCCACGACGAGCCGGACCTGCCCCCCGCCTCCCCGGACTCCTCCGAAAGCGACCGCTGATCCCGATGGCCCTGCCCTCCCCGAACCTCGACGACCGCCGCTTCCAGCAGTTCGTCGACGACGCCAAGCGTTACATCCAGCAGCGCGCCCCGGAGTGGACCGACCACAACGTCTCCGACCCCGGCATCACGCTGGTGGAGACGGTCGCGCACATGGCCGACCAGATCGTGTACCGCCTCAACCGGGTCCCGGAGAAGAACCACCTCGCCTTCCTGGACCTGGTCGGCATCACGCTGTTCCCGCCGTCCGCCGCCCGTACGGAGGTCACGTTCTGGCTGTCGGCGGCCCAGGAGGAGGCGGTTCCGGTACCGGTCGGCACCGAGGTGGCGACCCGCCGTACCGAGACGCAGGAGGCGGTGGTCTTCGCGACCGAGCGCGAACTGACCATCGTGCCGAGCGAGTTGCGGCACCTGCTGCGGCAGCAGAACGGTGCGGCCGTCGTCGACCTCACCCACGAACTCGCCGAGGGCAAGGACCTGTTGTGCTTCACCGAGTCCCCGAACCCCGGTGACTGCATGCTGCTCGGCCTCTCCGCCGCCGTCCCGCACTGCGCGGTCGCCCTGGACCTGGACAGCCGGGTCGACGGTGTCGGCGTGGACCCGCGGCAGCCCCCGCTGGTGTGGGAGGCGTGGACGGAGGACGGCTGGCGGGAGTGCGAGGTCGACCGGGACGGCACCGGCGGCCTCAACCGCCCCGGCGAGGTCGTCCTGCACGTCCCCGGCGGCCATGTGCTGTCCCGCAACGGCGGCCTGGAGGCCAGCTGGCTGCGCTGCCGGGTCACCGAACCCCACTCCGACCAGCCCTTCTACACCACCTCCCCGACGGTCCGGTTCGTCGAGGCCTGCACGGTGGGCGGCACCACGGCCGCCGTGCACGCGGAGACCGTCGAGGACGAGGCGCTCGGCGAGTCCACCGGCCTGCCCGGCCAGCGCCTCAGGCTCGCCCACGCCCCCGTCGTCGGGGACAACCCGCCGCTCCTCCTGCAGACCGCCGAGCACGACGGCGAGGGCGGCTGGGTGGACTGGCAGGTCGTCCCGCACTTCGCGGCCTCCGGGCCGTACGACCGGCACCTCACCCTCGACGCGACCACCGGCGAGATCGCCTTCGGCCCCGCGGTCCGCGAACCGGACGGCTCGCTGCGCCAGTACGGCGCGGTGGCCCCGAAGGGCGCGGTCATCCGGGCCCGCCGCTACCGCACCGGCGGCGGCCGGGCGGGCAACGTGGCCCGGGGAGCCGTACAGATCCTGCGCTCCTCCATCCCGTACGTCGCGGACGTGGTCAACCGGGAGGCCGCGCGCGGCGGGGTCGACGGCGAGACGGTCGCCGAGGCGAAGGTGCGCGCGCCGATCACGCTGCGCGCCCAGGAGCGGGCGGTGACCCTCCGCGACTACGAGGAGCTGGCCCGCCGCGCCGCGCCCGAGACGGCCCGGATCACCTGCCTGGAGGGCGAGGAGCGCGAGCACGGGTCGTACGCGGTACGGGTTCTGGTGGTACCCCAGGCGGTCTCCGACCCGGGCGGCCGGCTCCGTTTCGAGCAACTCGTGCCCGGCGACGCCCTGCTGGACCGCATCACCCGCTACCTGGACGAACGCCGGCTGATCGGCACCCGGCTCGCGGTCGGCCCGCCCTTCTACCAGGGCGTCACGGTCGTCGCCACCGTGCACGCCTTCCGTGGCGTGGACGTCGACCGGGTCCGCCGCCAGGCCCACGACGCCCTCTACCGCCACCTGGACCCGTTGACCGGCGGCGCGGACGGCAAGGGCTGGCCGTTCGGGCGCCCGGTGCAGTCCGGTGAGATCTTCGCGGTGCTGCAGCGCGTCCCCGGCATCGAACTCGTCGACGAGGTCGTCCTGCACCCCGCCGACCCGCTGACCGGCAAGCGCGGCGACGCGACCGACCGAATCGACCTGGACGCCCCGTCCCTGGTCTTCTCCTACGACCACCGGGTCCGGGTGATCGGCGAATGACCGTCAACGACACGACAGGAGACGTCCGTTGAGAGGTTCCATCGACGGCCTCGGCTCCTCCGTCCCCATCGGCGCGATGCTCCCCGCGGTCTTCGCCGACGACGACCTGGCGTTGCGCTTCGTCGCCGGCCTGGACGACGTGATCGCCCCGATCCCGAACGTCCTCGACTGCCTGCCCAGCTACTTCGACCCGGCGCTGGCCCCGCTGGACTTCGCGGAGTGGCTCGGCACCTGGGTCGGCGCCGAGACCGACGGCACGGAATCGGAGCCCCTGCTCCGCGCCGCCGTGGCCGCGGCCGCCTACCTGCACCGCATCCGGGGCACCCGCTGGGGCCTGTCCGAGACGGTCCGGCTGGCCTTCGGCGTGGCACCGGAGATCACGGAGAGCGGCGGCGCCGACTGGAACGCCCGCCCGCTCGGCCCCTTCCCCGGCGAACCCCGCCCCGGCCTGCACGTCCACCTCACGCTTCCCGCCCCCACCCCGGCCGACGAGGTCCGCCTGGAACACCTGGTGGCCGCCGCCCGCCCCGCTCACATGCCCTACACGGTCCAGGTGACCGCTTCTTCTCCGTCCGCCGAAAGGACCCCGCAGCGATGACGACCAACCGGAACTGCACGGAGTGCGGCACGGTCGCGGAACCGGGCCAGTCCTTCTGCGACGCGTGCGGCGCGGTCCTGAGCTGGGCGGGCACCCACGAGGAGCCCGCCCCCCAGCCACCGGCCCCCACCCCGACCCCGGTCCCCGACTCCGGTGCCGCCCCCGGATGGGACGCCTTCACCCGCAGAGACGGCGGCACCGGCCTCCCCCAACGAGACGCCCGGGCAACGACGACCACAGCCCCGGCAGGCGCCCACGGGGACACGCCTCTTCAGGGTGGCCACGGCGACCTGTCAGCACCGGCCACGGCAGCGCCCCTTCAGGGGCGCGGGGCTGAATCGGATGTGCAGCTGCCGCCGCGTGGGCGCGACCAGCCCCCACTCACCGCCACCTCACCCACAGCCGAAACCACCCCCCTCCCCACCCCCCACCCGCAGCTCGCCGACGGCATCGCCGAGCCCCCACAGACCGCACCCGCACCCACCCCCACCTCCGACCACGACCGGGCCCGCCGCCTCCTCATCCCGGTGAACGAGCCCACCCCCGCCCCCGCCCCCCAAGCCGTCGCCCCCGTCCTCCCCGGCCGCCCCACCCCCCAACGCCCCGCCGCCGTCCGCGCCCCCGGCGAGGACCTCGGCGCCCACGGCGGCACCCCCTGCCCCTGGTGCGCCACCCCCAACCGCCCCGACCGCCACTTCTGCACCCGCTGCGCGATGCCCATGGCCGGCCACCCCGAGACCGGCCCCGCGGCCCCCCGCCCCTGGTGGCGCCGCATCTTCGACTTCCGCAACAGAGAGACCCCGTGGGCAGGCGACCGCCCCCGCCTCCGCCGCACCTTCGACCGCGTCGTCACCTGGATCGTCGCCGCCGTCGTCCTCACCGGCGTCACGGTCCTGGCGATCAACACGCCCAAGGCGGTCAGCGCCACCCGCGACCACTTCGCCAAGCGCGCCCCGGTCTCCCCGGACAGCTACCGCGCCTCCCGCGCGTACGCGGGCCACAAGCCGGCCCTGCTCTTCGACAAGCTGAACAACACGTGGTGGGGCCCGGGCATCGCCGGGGCGGGCGAGGGCGAGTGGGTCGAGGCGCACTTCGACGAGCCGACCCGGCTCCTGAACGTCGTCATCACCTCCGGCGAGTCGAAGCACACCGAGCAGCTGAACAAGTCGGCCCTGCCGCACCGCATGACGGCGACCATCAAGACCGCCGACGGCAAGACCGTGACCCGCGAACTGACCCTCGACCAGGCGGCCGGCGGCCAGACCCGCGACCTGCGGGCGGCGGACGTCGTCTCCGTCCGCTTCACGATCGACTCGTCGTACCAGGCGTCGGCCCGCACCCAGGTGGCCATCGCCGAGATCGAGTTCTTCGGCCCGTCGAGCGCGAACTCCTAGTACTCCTGGTACTTCCTGTGCGGCCGAGGCCGGTCAGCTTCTCATCAGTGACCGGTACACGGCCGCGGACCTGGGATTGCCGCGGCATTGCCACACGCCGTGCGGGCAGTAGTCGGTGATCGTCTGGTACAGCGGGCGGCTGCTCGCGAACCAGTCCAGCATGGAGCGCAGGTACGCCGGATCGTCGCCGTTCTCGTACAGCCCCCACTCGGGGTACGAGACCGGTTTGCCGTGGGCCCGGGCGAAGTCGACCTGGGCCCGCAGCCCGTACGGCTCGGCGACCTGCTCCTGGAAGGACATCCCCCGCGGGGCGTCGTACGCGTCCATCCCCAGTACGTCCACGTACCCGTCCCCCGGATAGCACGTGGTCCAGGGGACGGCGTCCCGGCCCCGGTTGGGCGTGAAGTCGAACCGGAACCGGGCGCCCGGCACCGACCGCATGGCCGTCACGATCCGCCGCCAGTAGGCCCGCCAGGCGGCGGGGTCCGGTCCGCAGCGATGGGTGTACGTGTCCCCGTTCATCTCCCAGCCGAGCACGACGACGGTGTCCGGGGCGCCGACCGCGACCAGCCGGCGGGCCAGGGCGCGGAAGTGGACGTCGTACGAGCCGCCTGCCCCGAGCCGCAGTTGGCGGCGCACCTCGGCGTCCGGGACGTGCGCCTCGGTGTGTTCCAGCATCGGCACGTTGAGGACGAGGAGCCGGTCGGGTTCGGCCCGCCGCCACCGGGCCCACAGCCGTACGAAGTCCGGGGCGCCCTCGATGTTCCGCCACACGTCACCGGGCAGGTAGGTGTGCCCGACCCGGGGCCGGTCCCGCAGCCAGCTCCCGAGCGCCGTCACCCGCCGTACCCCGTCCGCGCCGTACCCGACGTACGCCCCGAAGGGCCCGGGTGCGGCGGGTCGCGGGGTCTCCGGTCGGGATACGGGCAGGAGCAGGAGGGCGACCAGCACGGCGACCCACAGGAACCTCAGACGTGCCATGGAGGCAGTCTGGCCGCTTTGCGCACAGGCGCCACGCCATGTGGTCATACCGTGACCCTGTGCGCATCCGCCGTGCTACGGCCGACGTGCCGTCAGGTTCCACAGTGCCGCCGGATCCCACATCGTCGTCGGGAGCCACAGCTTCACCGGGGTTCCCTGGCGCGTCGGGGTCGCCTGCGACGCCGGGGTTCCGTGCGGCTTCCGGATTCCGTGCGTTTGCGGGATTCTGTGCGGCCTCGCCGACCGGCCGTGCCCCGGCGGGGCATTCCTCGTCCGTGCCGTTGACGACGTGGGTTTCGACGTGCCGGTCGACGGCGCCGGACTCGCGGCCGCAGTGGCCGTAGCGGCCGCCGTGGCCGCGGCGCTCGCGGTGGCCGCGGCGCTCGGGGCCGGGCGGGGATGTGCCGGGGACGGCGTTCCGGGCACGCTCACGCCGTGGTGCCGCAGCCACGGCAGCGGCGGGACCTCGGAGCCCAGGTGCCGGGTGGTGCGGACCTCGAAGTGGAGGTGGGGGCCGTCCGTGTTGCCGGTGGAACCGGCGGCGCCGATCCGCTGGCCCGTCGAGACGCGCTGGCCGCAGCGGACGTTGATGACGGACAGGTGGGCGTACTGGGTGTAGTAGCCGTCCGGGTGGTGTATCACGACCTGGTTGCCGAAGGCGTCGCCGCAGGTCGCGGAGACGACGCGGCCGGGGCCGACGGCGTATACCGGCGTACCGGCGTCGACGGCGAAGTCCTGGCCGGTGTGCCGGTGTTTCCAGAGGTGGCCCTTGGCGGCGTAGCGGGCGGAGAGCCGGTACCGGACGGTGGGCGCGGTCCAGAGGGCGGTGCGATCGGCGTGACGGGTGCGGCGGACACCGCCGGCGCGGTCGGTGCCGGCTTTGTGGGCGGTGGCGGGCAGGGTGCTGCGCGGGCCGAAGGCGCAGTGGGCCGGGCGCTGGTCGGCCTTGGCGGGTGTGGTGAGGAACGCGCCGGTCAGGAGGAGCACCAGCGCGGCGGTGAGCAGCCGTAGATCATCCGTTCGCATCCTCGGATCCTCTGACGACCGGCTCGCCGGGCGGCGGCCCCACGCGCCCGGCGCCACGACTTTCGCCTGTTCGGATGATCGGCCCGGCTCAGAGTCGGCTGTGGTGGTTCACCACCGCGCTCGCGAGCAGCGAGAGATGGGCGCGCTGGGCGTCGGTGAGGTGGGCCGCGAGGTCCCGGAGCTGCCGGTCGGCGAGCGCCTCGCACTGCCGGGCCAGTTGCCGCCCCTGCGGGGTGATCGACACCAGGAAGCTGCGCCGGTCGTGCGGTGCGGGGGTGCGGCGGACCAGGTCCCGGCGCTCCGCGCGGTCGACGAGGCCGGTCATGCTGGACTTGTCCAGGCCCAGGTGGTGGGCGAGTTCCTGCATGCCGGGCGTGCGGTCGCGCAGCACGCCGAGCAGCCGCAGCTGGACGACCGACAGTCCGTGTTCCGCCGCGACCTTCCCGAGCGCGCCCTGTACCAGGAACGACAGCTGGGCGAGGCCGTCCACGAGTCCCAGGTCCTCGATGTCCTCGTCCGCGCCCGGTGTTTCGGCGGTTGGCTTGTTCTGCATGGTCCCATCCTACGAGCATTAGTACGCGTTCCCAACTACTTGACTTGGTACGTGGTGCCAACTAATTTAATTGGTGTCACGAACTAAGGAGTCGACATGCATGCTGCCGTGGTCCGTTCGTTCGAGCGCCCGCCGCGCTTCGAGGAGTTCCCCGCCCCCGAGCCGGGCGAGGGCAGGCTGCCGGTGGAGATGATCGCCGCCGGTCTGCACCCCCGGGTCCGCTCCGGTGCCGCCGGCACCCACTACACCAGCGACGGCCGCCTCCCCCTGATCCCCGGCGTCGACGGCGTGGGCCGCCTGCCCGACGGGCACGTCGTGTACTTCGTGGCCGACGACGGGGACCCCGGCACCATGGCCGAGCGGACCGTCCTCGACCCGCGCCGGGCGGTCCCGCTGCCCGACGGCGCCGACCCGTTGACCGTCGCCGCGGCCATGAACCCCGCCATGTCGTCCTGGGTGGCGCTGCGCCGCCGGATCACCTTCAAGACCGGCCGGAGCATTCTGATCCTCGGCGCCACCGGCAACGCGGGCCGGATGGCCGTACAGATCGCCCGGCACCTCGGCGCCGACCGGGTCGTGGCCGCCGGCCGCGACCCCGAACGCCTGGACCTGCTCGGCGGACTCGGCGCCACCGACGTGGTCTCCCTGGCCGGCGACCCGGACCAGGCCGACGCCCGGCTCGGCGAGGCCGCCGCGGACGTCGACGTCGTCCTCGACTACACCTGGGGTACGCCCACCGAACGCGCCCTCCCGGCCGTCCTCACCCGCCGCACCGACCGCAGCGCCCCGCTGGACTGGATCCAGATCGGCGCCACGGCCGGCCCCGAGATCGCCCTCCCCTCCGCCGTGCTGCGCGCGGCGAACCTGCGGCTCATGGGCAGCGGCCAGGGCTCGGTCACCGCCCGCGGCATCGTCGCCGAACTGCCGGCCCTGATGACCGAACTGACCCGGGGCACCCTCACGGCCGACGCGCGGCCGGTGCCGCTCGCCGACGTCGAGGAGGCCTGGACCGCCCCCGTCGAGCCCGGCCGGCGCCTGGTGTTCACCACATCCCCCAGCTGAGCGTCCAGGTGATCGTCCCGGAACTGAACGCCCGCCCGCCGTCCACCCGTACCTCCGGGCACAGCACGTGTCCGCAGAACGGAGTCCCCCCGTGAACGCATCCGCAGCCATCGGCGTGACCGGCCTCGGCGTGATGGGCCGCAACCTGGCCCGGAACTTCGCCCGGCACGGCTACCCGGTCGCCGTCCACAACCGCACCCCGGCCCGCACCCGCGCGCTGATCGAGGAGTACGGGAGCGAGGGCGACTTCGTCGGCGCCGAGACCGCGGCCGAGTTCGTCGCCGCGCTCGAACGCCCCCGCCGCCTCATGATCATGGTCCAGGCGGGCGCCGCCACCGACGCCGTCATCGACGAGTTCGTGCCGCTCCTCGAACCCGGTGACATCGTCATCGACGGCGGCAACGCCCACTTCGCCGACACCCGCCGCCGCGAGGCCGCGCTGCGCGAGAAGGGCCTGCACTTCGTCGGGGTCGGCGTCTCCGGCGGCGAGGAGGGTGCGCTGCACGGGCCGTCGATCATGCCGGGCGGGTCCGCGGAGTCGTACGCCGTGCTCGGGCCGATGTTCGAGGACATCAGCGCCAAGGTGGGCGGCGAGCCGTGCGCCACGCACGTCGGCGCGGACGGCGCCGGGCACTTCGTGAAGATGGTCCACAACGGCATCGAGTACGCCGACATGCAGCTCATCGCCGAGGCCTACGACCTGCTGCGCCAGGTGGGCGGGTACGCGCCGGCCGAGATCGCGGACGTCTTCCGGGAGTGGAACGGCGGCCGGCTCGGCTCCTACCTCATCGAGATCACCGCCGACGTCCTCGCCCACGTCGACGCCGCCACCGGCGCGCCCTTCGTCGACGTCGTCGCCGACGCGGCCGGGCAGAAGGGCACCGGGCGCTGGACCGTGCAGACCGCGCTGGAGCTGGCCTCCCCGGTCACCGCGATCGCCCAGGCGACGTTCGCGCGGGCCGCCTCCGGCCGCCACGCGCTGCGCGCCGCCTACGCCGGGCTGCCCGGCGGCACCACGCCCCCGCTCAGCGCCACCGAGGCCGACCGCTTCGCCTCCCGCGTCGAACACGCCCTGTACGCCTCGAAGGTCATCGCCTACGACCAGGGCTGGACGATGATCCAGGACGCGGCCGCCGAGTACGGCTGGAAGATCGACCTCGGGGCGGTGGCCCGGATCTGGCGGGGCGGCTGCATCATCCGCGCGTCCTTCCTGGACCGGATCCGCGCGGCCTACCGGGCCGACCCGGACCTCGTGAGCCTGCTGGCCGAGGAGGAGTTCGCGAAGGAGATCGCCGACGCGCAGGTGCCGTGGCGGGAGACGGTCGCGTCCGCGGCCCGCCGGGGCATTCCCGTCCCGGCGTTCTCGGCGGCCCTGTCCCACTACGACACGCTCCGCGCCGACCGGCTCCCCGCGGCCCTCCTCCAGGGCCAGCGCGACTACTTCGGCGCCCACACCTACGGCCGCGTCGACAGAGAGGGCGCCTTCCACACCCACTGGGCGACCGAGGGCCGCCCTGAAACAGAGGGCTGAGCAAGCTTTTGCCTTTAGGGGCGCGGGGAACTGCGCGACAAGCCACGACGGGCCCGCAGCGGGCCACGTTCCGACACCCGCCGGACGGTGGCACGGCCGAGAGTGCCACGAAATGCCGTCAGCGGTCCGACGCTTCGTCGTGGTTGATCGCGCAGTTCCCCGCGCCCCTGACGGGGCGCTGTAGTCACGAGTGTTCTCAGGCACCCACCCTGACTGCCTCCGCAGGGGGCACCCGCAGTGCCCTTCTCGTCGGCAGCTCGATCGTGACGTACGCCGTCATCACGACCGTCACCGCCGCCGCAGGCAACAGCCACACCGGGCCCGCCGGCCAAGGCCGGGACAGGAAGCCCTCGCCCAGCAGCGCCAGCGGCACCGCGGACAGCGCCGCCCCCGAGACGAGTGCCGCGACCGCGATCACCCCGGCCTCCCTCCGCATCATCGCGAGGACCTGCCGCGGCGTCGTACCGACCAGCCGCAGCGCGGCGATCTCCGTGCGGCGCTGGGCGGTTGCCGCGACCAGCCGGTTGGCGATGCTGAGCAGCAGGTAGCCGAGCAGGACGACGATGACGGCGAGGTTCACCCAGACCTCGGGCGGGGTGTCCGCGCCCGCCTGAGGGGCCGTGTCCGACAGGGCGAGGCCGGGGCGGGCGGCGGTCAGCGCCGTGAGCCCGCGTTCCGCGGTGGCCGTGCCGTCGGTGCGGACGAGGACGCTCTGGTCGAGGCCGGACGTGGTGTGCCCGGCGGCCAGGTCGTGGGAGAGGACGACCGGGCCGAAGCCGAGCCCGCGGTCGTAGACGGCCACCACCGTCGCCTCGACGGGTGCGCCGTCGCCGAGGAACAGCTTGATGCGGGCGCCGAGTTCGGCGTCGCGCGGACCCGCCACCTCGCTGCTGACGGCGACGGTGGCACCGGTCAGGGCGGAGAGGCTGCCCCGGGTCACGCCGAGGTCGAGGACGTCCCGCGCGGCGGGGGTGAGGATCAGCGCGGCGGCGGACTCGGTCTCGGTGTCGTCGAACATGCGGTACGGCCAGACGACGGTGGTGGTGCCGACGGGGGCCGCCGCCCGGACCCCCGGCAGCCGCCGTACCTCGGTGAGCGTGTCCGTGGGCAGCCCGCCGAGGGCCGCCGCGGTCAGCCGGTACTGGCCCAGTGTCCCGGTGCGGGTGTCGTCCGCGGTCGCGGCCAGCACGGTGGTCTGCGCGAGCGTGTACGTCAGCACGAACACCACCGCCATGGCGAGCGGACTGACCACTCCGGTGACGCGCTGCGCGTACGCCCGGACGTTGGACATGGCCAGCCAGGTCGGCGCGGACACCCCGGGGCGCAACCGTCGTACGACCGCCTCGCCCGCCGCCCGGACCAGCGCGGGGCCGGCCAGGGCCAGGCCGATCGCGGCGACGATGCCCGCGATGGAGGTGGCGGAGGCGCCGATCGCGGTGCGTTGCAGGAGCGGGGTGACGGAGAGGGCGCCGGAGGCGGCGATCAGGAGCAGGCCCGCGACCGTGCGGGGGCGGGAGGGGGTGCGGGGCTCGCTGCGGGACTCGGCGACCGCCTCGGTGGCCGGCATCCTCGACGTGCGCCAGGCCGCGCAGCGGGCCGAGACCCGGACCGCCGCGAGGAGGAGCACGACGGTGGCCAGGGCCGGGAACGGGCTGAGGGTGAGGGGGAGTTGGGCCGGGAGCACGTCCCGGTGGACGAGCAGGGTGCGGAAGCGGCCGGCCAGCAGGTAGCCGAGGGCGACGCCCGGGACCAGGGCGACGGCGGCCACGGCCGTCGACTGGGCCGCCGCCAGCCGCCGGATCTGCCGCGGGGTCGCGCCGACGGCCCGCATCAGCGCCAGGTCGCGGCGCTGCCCGGCGATCGCCACGCCCAGGGCACCGGTCGTCACGAACCCGGTGATCAGCAGGACGATCCCGGCGAGGGAACTGGAGAGGAGGACGAGGAGGGAACGGGCGGAGCCGACGCCGGGGGCCACGGCCGTACCGCGGTCGGCTCCGGTGAGGACCTGCAGGCCGGTCCCGGCCACCGCCGCGCGCACCGCCGAGGCGACCCGGCCGGTGGCGCCGGGCCGGGTACGGAGGCCGATGAGATCGACGGTGCGGGTGCGCGCGGCGGCCGTCTTCGGGCCGGCGCGGGCCGCCAGTTCCGCCGCCCTGCCGTCCGTGAAGTAGACGCCCGCGTCCGGGGCGTGGACCACGGCCGAGACGCGGTAGGCGGTGGCCGCGCGGCCGTCGGCGGTGACCCGGACCCGGTCGCCCACGGACAGGCCGGTCGTCGCGGCCACCGCCACCTCGGCCGGGGCCGCCGGGGCGCGGCCCTCGACGCGGGCGCCGGCGAGCAGCTTCGTCGAGGACCAGCCGTGCCCGGCCGCCGCCGGGTCCTGGCCGTCGGCGGCCGGGAGCAGGCGGCCCCGCGCGTCCGTCACGGCGGCCGGGAAACCGAGGTCGCCGACGGCGAGGGTGACGCCGGGCAGCTTCGCCAGGCGGGCGGTGAGGGCGGCCGGGACGGTGGCCCGTTCGGGGAGCGCGATCGGCAGGTCGCCGGAGACGTGGTACTCCTGATCGGCGGCGACCACGACGTCCGCGCCGCCGAGGCGGCCCGGGGGCAGCTGGGAGCGGAGCCCGGACTCGGCCAGCACCCCGGTCGCGGTGATCAGGGCGGCGGCGCCCAGGACCGCGCAGGCCACGGCCAGCAGCGAGGCGATCCGGTGCGCGGCCATCCGCAGGGCGAAGCCGAACAGGGCGAAGCGGAACATGGCTAGCGGTCTCCCAACGCGGCGAGCCTGGCGGCCAGTTGGCCCGCCATCGGTTGGTGCAGGGCCTCGACGACCCGGCCGTCGGCCATCACCAGCGCGGTGTGCGCGCGGGCCGCGGCGGCCGGGTCGTGGGTGACCATCACGACCGTCTGGCCGAGGTCGTCGACGAGGTCCCGGAACAGGTCGAGGACCTGGTGGGCGCTGCGCAGGTCGAGGGCGCCGGTCGGCTCGTCGGCGAAGACCACCGCCGGGCGCGCGGCCAACGCCCGTACCAGTGCGGCGCGTTGCTGCTGACCGCCGGAGAGTTCGGCGGGACGGTGGTGGAGCCGGTCGGCCAGTCGGACGCGTTCGACCAGGGTGCGGATCCAGTCCCGGTCGGGGCGGCGGCCGGCCAGCCGCAGCGGCAGCGTGATGTTGTCCTCGACGGAGAGGGACGGGATCAGGTTGTAGGCCTGGAAGACGAAACCGACGCGCTCCCGGCGCAGTTCGGTGCGCTTCGTCTCGTTCAGCCCGGCGATCTCCCGGCCGTCGATGCGGACGCTGCCCGACGTCGGCGCGTCCAGGCCCGCCGCGCAGTGCATCAGCGTGCTCTTGCCGGAGCCGGAGGGGCCCATCACCGCGAGGAAGGTGCCGTGCTCCACGGTGAGCGACACGTCGTCCAGGGCCCGTACCCCGCCCGCGTACGTCTTGCCGACGCCCGCGAGCGCGATGGCCGGGGCCCGGCGGGCGGTGTCCGTCACGGTCGCGTTCACCGGCGGCCGCGCAGCCGGCGCACGACCAGGGTACCCGCGCTGAGCAGGGTCACCACGCCGCAGGCCACGTTGATCCACGGGTCGACACCGCCGTACGAGGTCGCCATGTTGGCGGCCGCGCTCAGGACGAGCAGGGACCAGAGCAGGGCGCGGGTGAGGTCCACGCCGTCGGCCGTGCCGCCCCGGCGGTCGGCGGGCGGGGTGCCGGTGATGCGGTACGGGTCGGGGTGGGCCACGGGGAACCTCCTGCTGGGGGCCGACGTCCTGGGTGGGGTACGGGCCCCGACGCTACGGACCGTGACCGCCCTCGGCCGATCCCGTGTGCCGCCGGATCGCAGGTACAGCAGGCTGTACTTTCCGGGGCTGCGGGACCCGGCGAACTGCGGTACCCCCTAGGGTCGTTCGTGTCGAGAGGAGGGGCTGCGGATGGCTGTCACCGGCACCCGGCCGGACCGCGCGGACGAGGGCGGCGGCGAGAGCGAGGCCGGGGGCGAGTTCGGGCGTGAGGGGCTGAGGGCCGTCGCCGGGCGGACGGTGCGGGCCGCCGGCGGGGCGCTCGTGGAGCTCGTCGGCGGGCTCGGTACGGCCGCCCTGGCCCTGGCCCTGCTCCTGCTGCTCGCGGCCGCCGCGGTGACCGCGCCGCTGGGCGCCGGGCTGCTCCTGGCGCCCCCGCTGCTGCGCGCACTGCACGCCCTGGCCGGCCGGGAACGCGGACGGCTCGGCCGGCGTGGCCCCGAGGTCGTCGCCCCGGAGCCGGCCCCGCCGACCCGGCTGCGGCTCGCCCTCGCCGACCCCACCACCCGGCGGGAACTGCACTGGCTGGCCCGGCACGGCACGGCCGGCCTGCTGCTGGGCCTGGCAGGGTTCCTGCTGCCGCTGTCCGCCGTACGGGACACGGCGTTCCCGCTGTACTGGCGGTTCATGCCCGGGGACACGACCGCCACCTCCTTCGGCTACGGCGTCGCGCACTCCTGGGCGGACGCCTTCGCCGTCTGCGCGTTCGGGATCGGGGCGGTCGCCGTCATCCTGGGCCTCACCCCCGGCATGGCCCGGCTCCAGGCGGACCCCGGACGACGGCTGCTGGCCGCCGGACCCGACCAGGACCTCTCCCTGCGGGTCGCGGAACTCACCGCCACCCGGGCCGCCGCGCTCGACGCCCACGCCACCGAACTGCGGCGCATCGAGCGGGCGTTGCACGACGGCACGCAGAACCGGCTGGTCTCCGTCACCGTGCTGCTCGGCGCCGCCCGCCGGCAGGTGGCGCGGGACCCGTCCCGCGCCGACGAGATCCTGGAGCGCGCCCAGTCCGCCGCCGAACAGGCACTGGCCGAACTGCGCACGGTCTCGCGGAGCATCCTGCCGCCGGTCCTGGACGACCGGGGGCTCGCGGGCGCGCTGTCCGGCCTCGCCGCCGACTGTCCGGTGCCCTGCCGGATCGACGTGGACGCGCCCGAACGCTGTGCCGCCTCCGCCGAGGCGACCGCCTACTTCGTCGTCGCCGAGGCCCTCACCAACGTCGCCAAGCACAGCGGCGCCCGGTCGGTCACTGTGACCGTCCGGGCCCGGGGCGGGCGGCTGCGCCTGACCGTCGCCGACGACGGCCGGGGCGGCGCCGAGGAGGCCGGCGGCTCCGGACTCACCGGCATCCGCCGCCGCATCGCGGCCCACGACGGCACCCTCCGCCTGGCCAGCCCGCCCGGCGGTCCGACAACCCTGGAAGTGGACCTGCCCAGTGGATCGTGAAGCACCAGTGCACGGCGGAGCACCTGCACGCGGCGAGGCACCAGCGCCCGGCGGAGCACCTGCGCCCGGCGGCGCGGAAGTGCCCGACGGCGTACACCCGTCCCTGCGGATCGTGATCGCCGAGGACGATCCCCTGCTCCGCGAGGGACTGGCCCTGCTGCTGCGGGCCGAGTCGATGGACGTGGCCGCCACCGCCGGTACCGCGGAGGAGGCGCTGGACGCCGTCGAGGCGCACGCGCCGGACGTCGCCATCCTCGACGTCCGGATGCCGCCCACGCACACCGACGAGGGCATCCGCGCGGCCGTCGAGGCCAGGCGCCGCCACCCCGGTCTCTCCGTCCTCGTCCTGTCGGCGTACGTCGAGCAGAGCTTCGCCACCCAGCTGCTCACCGGCGGGGTGGGCGGGCTCGGCTATCTGCTGAAGGAACGGGTGGGCCGGGTCGAGGAGTTCCTGGACGCCCTGCACCGGGTGGCGTGCGGCGGCACCGCGATCGACCCCGAGGTGGTCGCCCAGCTCTTCACCCGGTCCCGCCAGGACACCCGCCTGGAGCGGCTCAGCCCGCGCGAGCGCGACGTGCTGGCGCTGATGGCGGAGGGCCTCGGCAACTCCGCGATCGCCGAACGGCTCGTCGTCACCGACGGCGCCGTCCACAAGCACATCCGGTCCATCTTCGCGAAGCTCGACCTGTCCCCGGCCGACCGGGTGGACCGCCGGGTGGCGGCGGTCCTGCACTACCTGGAGGACGCCCGGGCGCGCACGCGGTGACCCGCCGGGCCGGTCAGACCCGGACGCCGAACATGAACGGGCCGCCGATGGTGGACATCGACTCGTAGCGGACGACCGTGCCGGTGCGCGGGGCGTGCAGGATCTGGCCGTTGCCCGCGTACAGGCCCACGTGGTGCAGGTCGTTGAAGAAGAAGACCAGGTCGCCGACCTGGAGGTCGGACGTCGAGTAGATCTTGGTGCCGATCGTCGACTGGGACTCGGAGGTGCGCGGGATGGAGACGCCGGCCTGCGCGTAGGCCCAGGAGGTCAGGCCCGAGCAGTCGAAGGAGGACGGGCCGGTGGCGCCGTAGACGTACGGGGTGCCGAGCTTGGTCTTGGCGGCGGCGAAGGCGGCGGCCGCCCTGCCGGTGGCGGAGGTGTCGTTGCCGAGGTCGACGCGCTCGCTGGCGGAGCGGCTGGCGCGGTCCTGGTCGGCGGCGAGGGCGGCCTTCTCGGCGGCGGTGAGGCTGTTGAGCAGCTTCTGCGCCTCGGCGAGCTTGGCCTGGACTTCCGTCTTCTTCTTGCCGAGTTCGGTGCGGGTGGCGGCCAGGTCCTTGAGCTTGCCGGTGGCCTCGGTCCGCTCCTGGGCCAGTTCGCGCTGTTTGGCCTGGATCTTCTTCAGCGTCTCGACCTGCTGGCTGCTCAGCTGGTCGAGGGTGGACGCCTTGTCCAGGTAGCTGTCCGGGTCGGAGGAGAGGAACAGCTGGAGGGACGGGTCGAGGCCGCCGCTGCGGTACTGGGCGGTGGCCATGGAGCCGATGCCGTCCCGGAGTTCGTTCAGCTCCTTCTGCCCGCGGGCGACCGAGTCCTGGAGCGCGGATATCTGCTTCTGCAGCTTCTCCTGCTTCTCCTTGGCCCCGTTGAACTTCTCGGTGGCCTGCTCGGCCTCCTCGTACAGCTTGTCGACCCGGGACTTGACCTCGTCCTTGCTGGGCTTCTCGGCGGGCGCGGCGTTGGCCGCCTGTGAACTGAGGGCCACGGCGGCAGCGGCGGCGGAGGTGAGCACGGTGACACGGGCACGGCCCGGCTGCTTGGCACGACGGTGGGACGCCACGGAGGCGAGCTCCTTCCGAGCAGGGGTTCGGGCAACAGACCCTAATGACTCTCTTATGGTCAGTTCAAATCTTCGCATGAAAATTCTTGGCCGGAACTGACCGGAGGTGACCGCCTCCTGACGTCGCATCGAACGGAAAGGTCTGCTGGTTGTAAAGAACCTTGACAGTCAATTGGTCTAGTCCAACTATGGGCGTTCATGAGACGCACTCGTGCCCTGCACGCCCTGCCCGCAACCGCCCTGTCCGCCGCGCTCGTTGCCCTCGGGGCAGGCGCCGCGCACGCCGATCCGCACGCCGCCTCGCACCACGTGAAGCCCATGCCCGCCCACGTCGCGGCCCCCTACTTCGAGGCCTGGACCGGCGAGAGCCCCGCCGCGCTCGCCGCCGAGTCCGGCAACAAGTACCTGACCCTGGCCTTCCTCCAGACGCCCGCCGCGGGCTCCTGCACCGCCGACTGGAACGGCGACGCCACCCAGCCCGTCGACCCGGCGACCTTCGGCACCGACATCGCCGCCCTCCAGGCCCGCGGCGGCAACGCCATCCCCTCCTTCGGGGGCTACGCCGCCGACACCACCGGCACCGAACTCGCCGACAGCTGCACCGACGTGGACGCCATCGCCGGCGTCTACGAGAAGCTCGTCACGACGTACGGCATCAGCCGCATCGACCTCGACATCGAGGCGGACTCCCTCGCCAACGCGGCCGGAATCGACCGCCGCAACAAGGCGATCGCCAAGGCCGAGCACTGGGCCGAACGCACCGGCCGCCCGCTCCAGTTCTCCTACACCCTGCCGACGACCACCAAGGGCCTCGCGGACAGCGGACTGGCCGTCCTCCAGAACGCCGTCGCCAACCACGCGCGCGTCGACGTCGTCAACATCATGACCTTCGACTACTACGACGGCGCCGCCCACGACATGGCCGCCGACACGAAGACCGCCGCCGACGGCCTGCACGCCCAGCTCCACGCCCTCTATCCGCACAAGAGCGCCAAGGACCTGTGGGGCATGGTCGGCGTCACCGAGATGCCCGGCATCGACGACTTCGGCCCCGCGGAGACCTTCACCACCCAGAACGCCGCGACGGTCGAGCGCTGGGCCGCCGCCCAGGGCATCGACACCCTCTCCTTCTGGGCCCTCCAGCGCGACAACGGCGACTGCGTCGGCACCGGCGGCGCCAACGCCTGCTCCGGAATAGCCCAGGACCCCTGGTACTTCAGCCACACCTTCGCCCGCTTCGGCGGCCCGCGCCGGTAGGCACCCGCCGTCAGACGCCGACGCCGCCGGCGCCCACCGCGCCGGCGGCCGCGGCCGGCCGACGGGATGTGCAGATCGGACGACGGGATGCGCAGAACGGCCGACGGGATGCGCGCGCCGGAGTCTTTGCCGGATCATGGCGAAGATCAGGTTTTCGGACAACGATCCGGCCACCGGGGCCGGTTATCGTCCGCACAGCCACCTCACCTTCCGATCATCCTGTTCCCCGGAGCTCCATGCGCCTCAAGCAGGTCTCGCTCTCGGCGGCGACATCCGTCGTCGCGGTGCTGACCACCGCCACCGTCGGCCTCACCGCACCCGCCGCACTGGCCGGCAGCACAGCGGCACTGCCGCTGTCGCACTACGCGCACATGGTGGCCGACACCGCCCACCAGCACCTCTTCTTCAGCCAGGGCACCGGCACGACCGGCATCGTGGTCACCGACCTGGCCGGCACCCCCGTCACCACCATCACGGACGAGCAGGGCGCCACGGGCCTCGCGCTCTCCGCCGACGGCTCGACCCTCTACGCGGCCCTCGCCGACGGTGACGCGGTCGCCGCCATCGACACCGCGACGCTGACGGAGACCGCCCGCTACGCGACCGGCACCGGCAGCGCGCCCGTCTCCGTCGCGGTGGCCGGCGGCAAGGTCTGGTACGGCTACACGGCCGACGGCAAGGGCGCGATCGGCTCCGTCGACGCGTCCGGCACGGTGTCGACGCCCACGCTGTCCCACTGGTCGGTCCCGCCGCTGCTGGCGGCCGGCGGCGGAGTGCTCGCCGCCGAGGAGCCGCTGCAGAGCCTCAGCCACGTGGCGACCTTCGACGTCTCCTCGGGCACGGCGACCGCCAAGGCCGACACGGACGTCTACGGCGGCACCGCGACCGGGCTCCAGGTCACCGGCGACGGCGCCAAGGTCCTGCTCGCCGCCATCCAGCAGCCCGCCCTGGAGATCTACCGCACTTCCGACCTGCTGCGTGCCAACCCCGCCCCGTACTACACCGGCGCCGTGGGCCCGGCCTCGCTCGCGATCGACACCGACGGCACGATCGCCTCGGCCAGCACCGCGGGCCTCTACCTCTACGCCGGTTCCACCCTGGCGGAGAACCACGACACCTTCCCCTCCGGCACCACCGTCGCCCCGGACGGCCTTGCGTGGGGCGGCGACGGCACCACCCTCTACGCCGTCACCAAGGACTCCTCCGGCGCCTACACCCTCGACGTCCTCGGCTCCGCGAAGCTCAGCGACACCACCGTCACCCTGAACCCGCCGCAGTACGCGGTCCCCACCCAGCAGTTCACCTTCACCGGCGCCCTCGACACCAGGGGCTTCCTCCCGGCCGGCGCCGCCCTCCAGGTCACCCGGGACGGCGAGCCCCTGCCCGACGCCACGGTCGGCGCCGACGGCACGTTCAGCATCAGCGACACCCGGCCGGACGCGGGCACGTACACCTACCAGGTGTCGTACGCCGGAGACGCCACCCACCGTCCCGCGACGGCGGAACTGAAGGTGTACGTGGCACGGCTGCCCACGACCGTCGCCGCCCCGGAGATCGACTCGGCGAGCCCGCACTCGGTCGTCATCAAGGGCACGCTCACCGCCGAACTGGGCTTCGGCAGCTTCCCGCAGGGCACCACGATCGACGTGTCCCGCATCGACGAGGACACCCACGAGACCGTCCAGCTCCCCTCGGTGACCGTCGACCCGGCCACCAAGGAGTTCACGGTGACCGACGCCCCGGAGGCGGCCGGGTGGTTCACCTACCACCTCTCCTACGCGGGTGACGCCACCCACGAGCCGAGCGCCGACGACCCGAGCCTGACGGTCTCCGCCTACACCCCGGCCCTCACCCTGAAGGCCCCCGCCACCGCCACCCGCGCCGCCGCCCTGTCCTTCACCGGCAAACTCGGCGACGCCCCCTACCCCGCCGGCGAGAAGGTCACCGTCACCCGCACCGACGCCGCCCACACCACGACTCCGGCGACCTGGACCGCCCCGGTCGCGGCCGACGGCACGATCACCGTCAAGGACACCCCGACCGTCGGCGGTGCCAACACGTACACCGTGAGCTACCCGGGCGACGCGGCCCATCAGCCGGCCACCGCCTCGGCGATCGTCCAGGTGTCCCGTGCCAAGTCGACGGTCACGGTCAGCACGGACAAGTCGACGTACGCGTACGACGCGACGGCCACCGTCACCGCCCACCTGGGCACCACGTACAACGGCCGTACGGTCTCGGTCTACGCCACGCCCGCCGGCGGCAAGAAGACGCTGCTGAAGACCGGCACGGTCGACAGCAAGGGCAATCTGAAGGCGACGTACAAGCCCACCCGCAACACCGTCTACACGGCGTCCTTCGCGGGCGACTACCGCTACGCCCCCGCCACGGCCACCCACTCCGCCGCCACCCAGGTGAAGATCGCGGAGAAGCTGGGCAGCTCCTACACCAGCACCACCTACAGCGGGGTCACCTACCGCGTCTACCACCACACCGTGCAGCCGCAGGTGGTCGGCACGGTGACGCCGGACAAGTCCGGGCAGTGCATGAAGTTCCAGGCCCAGGAGTACTACAGCGGCGCCTGGCACACGCTCACCACGTCGTCCTGCTTCTCCATGGCCCCCGGGAGCACCGGAGTGACCCACCTGGCCCTCACCCACGCGGTGAACCAGCGGTTCCGGGTGCGGACGGAGTACGTCCACAGCGCCAAGGACACGAGCAACGCGGACACCTGGGGCGGCTGGCTGTACCTGACGGTACGGAACTGAGTCCCGCGCGCCGCCGGTCCGGCCCGGGCGTCCACACCCTGTGGATGCCCGGGCCGAACCGTGTTCCGGGGTGCTAGGGGTTGACGACCGTCCCGCCGAAGCTGACGTTCAGCTTGCCGGACGAGGCGAAGGACCAGCCGAGGGCACCCGCGTAGGAGGCGCACCGGGAGCCGTTGGTGCCCGTCCAGAACTGGTTGGAGCTGTCGGCGTCGCCGACGGTCTTGTCGTTGGAGCCGTCGACGGCGAACCGGCACGAGGTGTCGGTCCGGAACACCGAAGTGCCCTTGTCGAAGGAGAAGTTGCGCTCGGCGTTGTCGATGCCCACGTTGTTCGAGACGGTCATCGTGCCGGGGTTGCTGTTGTAGGTGAAGCCGTGATGGCCGTTGCCGTAGGCGATGTCGTGCCGCACCACGTGGTTCACGGCGATGTCGTCGCCGCCGAGCTTGTAGCCGTTGCGGTCGCCGTCCCCGCTCTGGCTGCCGTCGCTCAGCGTGCCGTTGCCGTAGGAGAGCGAGTACTCGATGGTGACCGGTCCGATGGCTCCGGTGTCGGTCTTGGTGTACAGGTCCCAGCCGTCGTCGATGTTGTGGTGCGAGACGTCGTACCGGAAGACGTTCCCGGTCCCGGTGGTCAGCTTGGCCGCGAACCCGTCCGCGTCCTCGCCGTCGCTGTCGGCGTTGTCGTGCGACTCGGAGCTGACGACGAGGTTGTTCGCCGGCCACTGGCTGCTGGGCGTGCTGGAGGAGATCCGGCCGAGCTGCAGTCCCGTGTCGCGGTTGTACGCGGTGACGGCGCGCTCGACGACGTTGTTGCTGCCGCCCACGTAGATGCCGTTGTCGCCGGCGTGCTCGACCGTGAGGCCGTACAGGTGCCAGTAATTGGCGTAGAGCTGGATGCCCCGGTTGGACGAACTCTCGCTCTGTGCCGAGAAGTTCAGCACCGGGGTCTCGCCCGGGTAGGCGGAGAGGGTGGTGAGCGCGCCCGAGGAGCCGTTGGCGCCGGCCGGGATGGTCACCGTGGCGGAGTAGTTGTACGTCCCGCCGCGCAGGTAGATCGTGCCGCCGGCGGCGATACGGCTGATCGCCGAGGTGAGCGTGGTCGGCGCGGACTGGGTGCCGGCGGCGCTGTCGGTGCCGCTCGGCGACACGTACAGCACCGTGGACGCGGCCTGTGCGGGGCCGCCGGACAGTGCGACGAGCGTGCCGGCGAGCAGGCCGACGGCCGCGATGACTGGTCTCACGTGCATCGTTCGTCTCCGTTCGTCTCCGTGCGGGACCTTGCGGAATGCGTTGCGGGAAGCGCTTCAGAAAGCGCTTGCGGTAAGCGCTTTCCAGTGAAGCTAGGAGAGTGGCGCGTGCGCGTCAATAGTCATGTATGTAAGGGCAGTTCAAGGGTGTGACCCCGAGGGGTCTCTTCGGGGGTATTTCGACAGCGATCGGAATACGGGTCTCGACCCCTCCGTTGCCCGGTTCATGGACGAGATCCCCCGCAAGATCGACCTCGGCGCCATCGGTGTGTGGCGCCACGACCGGACCGAACCCGAACTGGCCGTCGCGCTCGAAGGCCTGGGCTACGGCACCCTCTGGCTCGGCAACGTGACCGACCCGGACCTGACCGAAGTCGAACGGTTGCTGGACGCCACCGACCGCCTGGTGCTGGCCACCGGCATCGTGAACATCTGGTCCAACCCGGCCGACCGGGTCGCCCGCGCGTACCGGCGCATCGCCGACCGCCACGCCGACCGCTTCCTGCTGGGCATCGGCGCCGGCCACCCGGAGGCGACGAAGGAGTTCGTCCGGCCGTACGAGGCCCTCAACGACTACCTGGACGTCCTCGACGCGGGCGGTGTCCCGGCCGCCCGCCGGGCGCTGGCGGCCCTCGGCCCGCGCGTCCTGCGCCTGGCCGGCGAGCGCACGGCCGCCGCGCACCCCTACCTCGTCACCCCCGAGCACACCCGCCGGGCCCGTGAGCTCCTCGGCGCCGGACCGCTCCTCGCCCCCGAACAGAAGGTGGTCCTGGAGACCGACCCCGCCGAGGCCCGCGCGATCGGCGACGCCACGCTCGGCTTCTACCTGGGCCTGACCAACTACGTCGGCAACCTGCGCCGCCTCGGCTTCGACGACGCCGACTTCGCGGACGGCGGCAGCGACCGCCTCTTCGACGCGCTCTTCGTGCACGGCGACACGGACCGGGTCGCGGCGGGTGTCCGGGCCCATCTGGACGCGGGCGCCGACCACGTGGCGGTGCAGCTGCTGCACGCCGACGGCGCCGACCCGCTGCCGGGGTACCGGGCGCTGGCGGGAGCGCTGAAGCTGGGGGGCGCGTAGGCCCGGGGGCTCAGAGAGCCGTGAGCAGGGCGTCGAGCGGTGCGGGTACCCGGTCGGGGTCCAGGGCCTCGACGAGGACCCGGCCGTAACGGATCTTGCGGCCCGACGTGGTACCGAGGAAACGGCGGAACTGCTGCTGCGCGGTACGGCCCTGCTGGGCGGGCTGGTTCAGGAAGGTGCGCAGGGCGCGGTGGTCGCCCTCGGCGTGGGCGAGTTCGGCGACGCGCGGCGGGCCGAGGGCGCGGACCAGCTCGTCCTCCAGGTCGGCCGCGCAGACGAAGATGCCGTGCGGTGCGCCGCCGGCCCGCTCCAGGCCGCGGGTGTAGTAGGGGCGTTCGCGTTCGTCGCAGAGCCCGGTCAGGCGCAGGCCGAGGCCGGTCGGCCCGAGGAGGTGGGCGTAGCGGCCGACGTTCATCGCCCCGCCCATCGACAGCGCGCAGACCCCTTCGGCCGCCAGGTCCCGGCCGCGCCGGGCGGCCAGCGCGTCGACGGCCGCGAGGTCGCTGGGGCCTTCGAGCAGCACGGCGACCCGGACGCCGAGCAGGCCGGCGAGTTCCCGCGCGGGCGCCTCGGGACCGCCGCGGGCCCAGACGCGGACGGCTTCCCGGAAGGCGGCCATGTCCGGCGCTCGCGTCGGGGGCGCTGCGGCTGCCCCGGCTGCCGACCTGGCTGCCCCAGCTGCCGCGGTTGCCCTGGCCGCTCCCTCTGCTGCGGCCGCCCAACCTGCTGTGTCCGTCCCGTCTGTCGCGTCCGTCCCGTCTGTTGCGTGCGCCGCGTCTGCTGCGTGCGCCGCGTCCGGCGTGTCCGTCATGGGACGAGTCTCCGCCCGGGTCCGGCGGCGGTGCCACGGAATATCCGCGGCGCCGCCGCCTTCCGGGGAGCCCTGGCGGGCTCAGGCGATGCGGGTTCCGGTGCCGCCGACGTGGACACGTGGGTCGCCCGCGCGCAGGGTGACCGTGAGTTCGCCGGGGCGGCCCAGGTCCTCGCCCTGGTGGAGGGTGAGGACGGCGTCCTCGGGGACCAGGCCGAGTTCACGGACGTAGGCGCCGAACGCGGCGGCCGCGGCGCCGGTCGCCGGGTCCTCGACGACCCCGCCGACGGGGAACGGGTCACGGACGTGGAAGACGTCGGGCGACTCGCGCCACACCAACTGCACGGTGGTCAGGTCCAGTCGGTGCATCAGCGCTTCGAGGCGCGCGAAGTCGTAGGCGAGGTCCGCGAGCCGGGTGCGGGTCGCGGCCGCGAGCACCAGATGGCGGGCGCCGGCGAACGCGATGCGGGGCGGGAAGGCCGGGTCGAGGTCGGCGGCCGGCCAGTCGAGCGCGGCCAGTGCCTCCGCGAGGTCGGCGGCGGCGATCTCCTCGGTGTGCGGCTCGACGCTGGTGAGCGTGGCCCGGACCGTCCCGCCCTCCTCGGTCACCGCCACCGGCACGGTGCCCGCGCGGGTGGCGAACACCAGCTCCCCGGGGCCGGTCCGCTCGGCGAGCGCGACGGCGGTCGCGATGGTGGCGTGCCCGCAGAACGGCACCTCGGCCTTGGGGCTGAAGTAACGGATGGTGTACGCCCGTCCGTCCTGGCCGCCGAGACCCTCCGGGGGCGCGGTCAGGAACGCGGACTCCGAGTAGCCGAGTTCGGCGGCGATGGCGAGCATGCCGGCGTCGTCCAGACCGCTGGCGTCCAGCACGACGCCGGCGGGGTTGCCGCCCGCGGGGGAGCTGGAGAAGGCGGTGTAGCGCAGGATCTCGGGCCGGGGCGCGTTCGTCGTCATGGTCGCGGCAACGTGGGGCGGGCCGAAGGCTATTCCTGAGGCTGTTCCTGGGCGCGGATGTCGCCGGGCCGGTCCTGCCGCGGGTGGTCGGGTCGGGGGCGGTCGCGCCGGTGCTGGTGGGTGGCGGTGATGCCGGCGAGGACGAGATCGATGCCGTCGAGGAACTGCTCGCGGTCGTCGTGCCCGCGCATCTGGTCCGCGACGGCCCGGGTGAACGGGTACTCGTCGGGGTCGAGTTCCTCCCACGCCTTCGACACGGTGTCGAGGAACCCGGCGCGGTCCACGCCGGGCGGAAGAGCACGGCCGATCGCGCTGTTCACGGCGTTCTGGCCGGCGGCGCCGAGGACGTAGTGCACGAGCGCGGAGGTCACCGTGAACCAGCTGCTCTCGGGCACGTCGAGGGCGCGGACCTGCTGACCGATGCTCTCGAAGATCCGCGGCGTGACCGTCCCCCAGGGGCTGCGGGAGAGCTGCGTGGCGAGCTGTGTCGCCAGCCACGGATGCCGCGCGATCGCGTCGAACAGCCCGAGCGCGACGCCCCGGATCCCGTCCTGCGGCGAGGCCGGGGCCCCGGACCCCTCCGGCGGTGGCTGCGGGGCCTCGACGGCGGAGCCGACGGCCACGGCGGCGGTGACGACCGCGTCCGTGGCGGCGGCGAGCAGCTCGTCCTTGTTCGCCACGTGCCAGTAGATCGCCCCGGGCCCGGTGGCGAGCCGTTCGGTCAGTGCCCGGAACGTCAGCCCGCTCTCGCCGGCCGTGTCCAGCAGCTCGACGGCGGCCTCGACGATGCGCTCGCGGGAGAGCGCGTCTGTGCGCCGCTGTGACCGGCGTGTCCGCGTTGCCATGGCGCCATCTTGACATGGCTGGAGCGCCGTTCCAACATGGAACAGCATTCCAGACTGGAATGCTGTTCCAGTCAGTTCCGTTCTGGTCCGTTGCAGTCCGTTGCAGTCCGTTGCAGTCCCGTCGGGCCGTCGGCCGCAAGAGGCCGGCCCCGCCCTCCCCGAGGAGTCACCATGCGTACGCCCGTCACGATCATCGGAGCCGGACTCGGCGGCCTCACCCTCGCCCGCGTCCTGCACGTCCACGGCATCCCGGCCACCGTCTACGAGGCGGAGGCCTCTCCGGCGGCCCGCGCACAGGGCGGGATGCTCGACATCCACGAGCACAACGGCCAGCCGGCGCTCCGGGAGGCAGGCCTGTACGAGGAGTTCCGCGCCCTCGTCCTGGAGGGGCGCGAGGCGACCCGGGCGCTCGCCGCCGACGGCACCGTTCTCTTCGAAGAGGCCGACGACGGCACGCGGGGCCGCCCCGAGGTGCTGCGCGGCGAGCTGCGCCGGATCCTGCTCGCATCGCTGCCGGCCGGCACCGTCCGCTGGGGCCACAAGGCCGGCGCCGTCCGTGCCGTGGGCGGGGGCCGCCACGAGGTGACGTTCGCCGACGGCACCGCCGTCACCACGAGCCTGCTGGTCGGCGCGGACGGCGCGTGGTCACGGGTACGGCCGCTGCTGTCCGCGGCGGTACCCGAGTACACCGGCACCTCGTTCGTGGAGACCTACCTGTACGACGCCGACACCCGGCACCCGGCCGCCGCGAAGGCGGTCGGCGGCGGGGCGATGTTCGCTCTCGCGCCGGGCAAGGGGATCCAGGCCCACCGGGAGACCGGCGGGACTCTCCACACCTACGTGGCGCTGCGCAGGTCGCTGGAGTGGTTCGCCGACGCCGGCTTCAACGGGCCGGCCGGTTCCGCCGGTTCCGCCGGTTCCGCCGGTCCCGCCGGGGCGGCCGCGGCCGCCGCCCGCATCGCGGCGGAGTTCGACGGCTGGGCCCCGGAGCTCACCGCGCTGATCACCGACGCCGACACCGCTCCGGTGCTGCGCCCCCTGCACACCCTGCTCGCCGAGCACCGGTGGGAGCGGGTGCCGGGGGTGACTCTGGTCGGCGACGCGGCCCACCTCATGATCCCGAACGGTGAGGGCGCCAACCTGGCGATGTACGACGGCGCCGAACTCGGCAAGGCCCTCGCGGCCCACCCCGACGACACCGAGGCCGCCCTGTCCGCGTACGAGCAGGCCATGTTCGCGCGCAGCGCCGCGGAGGCCGCCGACGCCGCCGACCTGCACGAGCACATGTTCGGCGACGACTCCCCGCACGGCCTGATCGCCATGTTCACCGGAGCGGGGGCTGGGGCGGGATCCGGAGCCGGGCAGACCGCGTGAGCGTCACGTCACGGCACGGCAGTCCCGTACGAAGACCGGCTTGAGGCGCTTCTCCGGGAGGGCCTCGGGGAGTTGTTCCCTGCTCGCCGGTGCCCTGCGGGAGCACGGGGCCGACCCCGACCAGGCCCCCGAGCCGGTCCGAGCCGGGCCGCGGTCCCGGCGGTGATCACCGCCTCGTGTCAGGCGTCGAGCTGCTGGATCGCCGTCGCCCAATTCTCGATGTGGTATCCCTTCGCCAGCCTTCCGTCGCGAACGGTGAATACATCGATCGCCATCGTCCTGAAGGACTTCCCGGTCGGAGCAGCACCCCAGAATTCCTTGACCGGCGTCCCCGTCGCCTCTCCGCGCACGATCATCATGTCGTCGACCACCTGGATGTCGACGACCTCCCACGCCAGATCGGGCACGGTCTCTCCCATGGCCTCGAACACGTCGGCCAACTGGTCACGCGTCAGGAACTCCTGATTCGTGTGGTACGAGTGATAGTCGTCGTTGCACGCCTGGGCCAGGAGTTCCGGCACGTTCTTCTCGCTCGGTCTGTTCAGCGCCTCGTAGAGCGGCGCGGAAATCCTGCGAGCCTCTTCGACGGTCATGAACGATTCGTCGCTCTTGGTCATCTGGCCCTGCCTCTTTTCCCATGCCCCGTGTCGCGGAAGGTGTCGCACCGGGCCGATCGGCGCCGGACGACCGGAGGTTATCCCGGTCGTCGATTCCGGGATCTCACCTGAACATGTGAGGGGGAGGCCGGGCGAGGAGCTCGAACGGGACCTGGCCGGTGGCGGCAAGGGGCTTGAGCGCGCGGTCTCGGCGGGTTGCCGCAGGCCTCGCACCTGCCTGTCATGCCCGGCACGTCACGTCGTGCGGCGCAGCCCCGTGACGAGCAGGCCGACCAGGCGGCGGGCGTCGTAGCGCGGGTCGTTCTCGGCGCCGATGCAGAGGTTGCCGACACCGCGCATCAGCTCGTACGCCGTCAGGTGGGCATGGATCTCGCCGGCTTCGGTCGCCGCGTCGAGGAGCCGGGTGCAGACGGGGACGAGGCGGTCCAGGAAGTAGCCGTGGAGGGCGTCGAAGCCCGCCTGGTCGGAGTGCAGGGCGGCGGCGAGGCCGTGCTTGGTGGCCAGGAAGTCCACGAACAGGTCGATCCACTCGCGCAGCGCGTCGTACGGGGTCGGGGCGCTGGTCAGCAGGGCCGGGCCGGCCTCGGCGCAGGCGTCCACCTGATGCCGGTAGACCGCGATGATCAGGTCGGCGCGGGTCGGGAAGTGCCGGTAGATCGTCGCTGTGCCGACGCCCGCGCGGGCCGCGATGTCGCGCACCGGCGCCTCCACGCCGGACGCGACGAACGCCGCCGCGGCCGCCTCCAGCAGCGTCGTCTCGTTGCGCCGGGCGTCCGCCCGCCGGGGCCGGACCGCCTGCTCCTCGTCCTTCATCGCGTGTCCTTCATCGGGCGTCCCTCGTCGGGCGTCCTTCAACGGGTGCTCTCTTCGCGGTCACTCTATCGGGGCGTTGTCAAACGGGACAGTGTTCCGTATCGTCGAAGACGTGAAACGGGACATCGTTCCGTTTGTGTCGAGTGTGTCATGTGAGGAGAGTCAGCCATGCAGTACCGCACTTTGGGCCGTACCGGTGTGCAGGTCAGCGCGCTCGGGCTCGGCGCGATGAACTTCGGGGCGATCGGCCGGACCACCCAGGAGGAGGCGACCGCGATCGTCGGCGCCGCCCTGGACGCCGGGATCAACCTGATCGACACCGCCGACATGTACGGGCAGGGCGAGTCGGAGGAGATGGTCGGCAAGGCCATCGCCGGCCGCCGCGACGACATCGTGCTGGCCACGAAGGCCGGCATGCCGATGGGCGACGAGCGCAATCACCGGGGCGGGTCACGGCGATGGCTGCTCACCGAGCTGGAGAACAGCCTGCGGCGGCTCGGCGTCGACCATGTCGACCTCTACCAGATGCACCGTTGGGACCCGGCCACGAGCGACGAGGAGACCCTGTCGGCGCTGACCGATCTGCAACGCGCCGGGAAGATCCGCCACTTCGGCTCCTCGACCTACCCGGCGTACCGGATCGTGCAGGGCCAGTGGGCCGCCCGCGAGCACCGCCTGAGCCGGTACGTCACCGAACAGCCCAGCTACTCCCTCCTCCAGCGGGGCGTCGAGTCCCATGTCCTGCCCGTGACCGAGGAGTACGGGATGGGCGTGCTGGTGTGGAGCCCGCTGGCCTCCGGCTGGCTGTCCGGCGCCGTGCGCAGGGGTCGGGCCGTCACCACCAGCCGCGCCACCCTCCTTCCCGACCGCTTCGACCTCGCCCTGCCCGCCAACCAGGCCCGGCTCGACGCCGTGGAGCGGCTGGCCGCCGTCGCCGACGGGGCCGGGCTGACCCTGATCCAGCTCGCTCTCGGCTTCGTGACCGCACACCCCGCCGTCACCAGCGCCCTCATAGGCCCCCGCACCCAGGACCACCTGCGCTCCCAGCTCGCCGCCGCCGACACCGTGCTCTCCGCCGACGTCCTGGACGCGATCGACGCGATCGTCGCCCCCGGCACCGACCTGGCCGCACACGAGAAGTACGACACCCCGCCCGCCCTGCTCGACCCGGCCCTACGCCGCCGCTGACGAGCCAACGGGCCGACGAGCCGACAAAGCCGGCGAAGGTGACGAGCTCACGGGCAGGCCGCCCCGGTCCCGGCCCCCGTCACCCGCCTTCACCGAACCGCGCGATCGCCGCCAGGACCGCCTCGTGCATCGCGGGACTGCCGGTGTGCCCCGCGTCGTCGATCACCTTCAGCTCCGCGTCCGGCCAGACCTTCGCCAGCTCCCACGCGGTCTTCAGCGGGCTGCCGATGTCCAGCCGGCCGTGGATCAGCACTCCCGGAATGCCGGCCAGCCGGTGGGCGTCCCGCAGCAGCTGTCCGTCCTCCAGCCAGGCGTCGTGGGCGAAGTAGTGCGCGCAGATGCGGACGAAGGCCATCAGGGCGTCGTCGGGCCGGTCGCTGTAGGCGCCCGGGCTGCCCAGCGCCTCATGGGCGATGACGGCGTCCTCCCAGGTGACCCAGGCACGGGCCGCGCCGTCCCGGACCGCCGCGTCCGGATCGTTCAGCAGCCTGTTGTAGGCGGCGACCAGGCTGCCGTCGCGGTCGGCGGGCGGGAGGTGGTCACGGAAGGCCTCCCAGGGGCCCGGGAGCAGGCGGCCCACGCCGTGGTAGAGCCAGTCGGTCTCCTCGGGGCGGGTCATGGTGACGCCGGCGATGACGATCTCGGAGACCCGCTCCGGGTGGCGTTCGGCGTAGGCGAGGATCAGCGTCGAGCCCCAGGAGCCGCCGTGGAGGAGCCAGCGTTCGACGCCGAGGTGCTCGCGCAGCCGTTCCATGTCGGCGATCAGGTGGTCGGTGGTGTTGTGCGCGAGGCTGACGGACGGGTCGGAGGCGTGCGGCCGGCTCTCGCCGCAGCCGCGCTGGTCGAAGAGGACGATCCGGTACACGTCGGGATCGAACAGCCTGCGGCTGTGCCGCCGCCCGCCGCTGCCCGGGCCGCCGTGCACACACAGGGCGGCCTTCCCCGCGGGGTTGCCGCTGGTCTCCCAGTAGACCCGCTGCCCGTCCCCGACATCGAGAAGCCCATGGGCGTAGGGCTCGATGGGCGGGACATCCTTGGGCATGGTGCTCTCCTTCCGGAAAGGGGCAGGAACAGCCTTTCATCTTCCCCGAGTTGGGCGAGGAGGAGGTCGCGAAGGCCCGGAAGGTCCGCCCGGGCGGACGCCGCGCCGGCGCGCGTACTCGGGTCGGTCTGAGTATCCGCACTCTGTTCGGCGCCCGTCCCCGGCCGGAACGCTGGGGACATGGGACTTCAGAGGCCCGTTCTCCGGGCGGTGGTGCCGGCATTCGTGCTGGCCGGGGTGGCGGTGGCGGCCTGGGCCGTCTGGCTGGGCTGGGACCAGGGATACGACGTGCGGGCCGACGGCTCGGTCAGCGGGCCGTACCAGCCGTGGCAGGTCGCCGGGCTGGCCGTGACCCTGCTCGCGGCGGTGTGCTGCGCGGCGGCCCGGGGGAACAGTGCCGCTGCCGTGGGCGGTACGACCGCGGGGCTGACCCTCGCCGCCTATGTCGACTGGTCGGGCGATGCCAGTGGACTGTTCATGGTCGGGGTGGTGCTGGTCATGGTGGGGAGTTTCGTCGCCTCCGCCGTCGCCTCGGCCGTCGTGTCCGCCGCGACCGACACGCTGCGGCGGGACCGGCCGCTCACCCCCCGATAGGTCACGTGGGTCGTACGGCTCACGCGGCTCACGCCGAGAGCGGCTGTTCCGCCCAGATCGTCTTGCCGGTGGGGGTCTGGCGGCTGCCCCAGCGTTCCGAGACCTGGGCGACCAGGAGCAGGCCCCGGCCGCCCTCGTCGTAGACGCGCGCCCGGCGCAGGTGCGGGGCGGTGCTGCTGCCGTCGGAGACCTCGCAGATGAGGGAGGCGTCGCGGATCAGGCGGAGGGCTATCGGGCCGTCGCCGTAGCGGACCGCGTTCGTGACCAGTTCGCTGACGATCAGTTCGGTGGCGAAGGCCGCGTCCGTCAGGCCCCAGGCCTCCAGCTGCTCGCAGGCCATCTTGCGGGCCCCGGCGACGGCGGCCGGGTGCTGGGGGAGCTGCCAGGTGCGGACCTTGGCGGCGTCCAGGGCGGAGGTGCGGGCGAGGAGGAGGACGATGTCGTCGGCCGGGTGGTCGGTCAGGACCGTGCGCAGGACGTGGTCGCAGGTCTCCTCCAGGGGCGCGGTGGGGTCGGCGAGGGCCCGGCGGAGCAGGCCGAGGCCCACCTCGATGTCGTGGTCGGCGGTCTCCACCAGGCCGTCGGTGTAGAGGGCGAGCAGGCTGCCCTCCGCGAGCTCCACCTCGGCGGACTCGAAGGGCAGGCCGCCCAGGCCGAGCGGCGGGCCGGCCGGAAGGTCGAGGAAGCGGACGTCGCCGCCGGGGGTGACCAGGGCCGGCGGCGGATGACCGGCGCGGGCCATGGTGCAGCGCCGGGTCACCGGGTCGTACACGGCGTACAGACAGGTCGCGCCGACGTCCCCGGACGACGCCGTCTCCGCCCGGCCGGGCACCTCCGGGCCCTCCTCGCGGTCGAGCCGGATGACCAGGTCGTCCAGCTGGGTGAGGAGTTCGTCGGGGGCGAGGTCGACGTCCGCCAGCGTCCGTACCGCTGTCCGCAGGCGGCCCATGGTGGCCGAGGCGCGGATGCCGTGGCCGACGACGTCGCCGACGACCAGGGCGACCCGGGCGCCGGAGAGCGGGATCACGTCGAACCAGTCGCCGCCGACGTCCGCGCCGGCCCCGGTGGGCAGGTAGCGGTAGGCCACCTCCGTCGCCGCCAGGCCCGGCGGCCGGCCGGGCAGCAGGCTGCGCTGCAGGGCGAGCGCGGTGCGGCGCTCCCGGGTGTAGCGGCGGGCGTTGTCCACGCTCACCGCGGCCCTGGCGACGATCTCCTCCGCGAGCCGCTGGTCGTCCTCGGTGAACGACTCGGGGGTGCGGTGCCGCAGGAAGTGGACGAGGCCGAGGGTGACGCCGCGGGCCCGCAGCGGGACCATCAGCACCGAGTGGATCCGGTGCCGGGCGACGGACTCGGCGCGGGCCTGGGAGGTCCTGAGCCACTCCTGCATGCCCGGGTCGCCGGGCCGGTGGCGGGTGCCGTGGCCGGTGAGCAGCGTCCACATCGGGGGCGTGTCCACCGGGTAGCGGAACGCGTCGCCGGGGGCGGCCGCCGCCTCCGGGCAGCCCACCAGCACCGACCGCTGGGCCGTCCGGCGCACGGCGGCCGGTTCGCCCGGTGTCACGGGCACCGGCTCGTCGCCGAGGACGACGGACTCCAGCAGGTCGACGGTGACGAAGTCCGCGAAGCCGGACACGGCCACCTCGGCCAGCTCCTCGGCGGTGCGGGTCACGTCCAGAGTGGTGCCGATGCGCATGCTGGCGTCGTTGAGGACGGCCAGGTGGCGGCGGGCCCAGTACTGCTCCGTGGTGTCGAAGACGACCGCGGACAGGCCCTGCACCGTGCCGCTCTCGTCCTTCAGCGGGGAGAAGTACATCGACCAGGAGTGCTCCCGGGTCTCCCCGGGAGCCTGGGCGTGCTGCTCGTGGAAGATCGTCCGTCCGGTGCGCAGGACCTGCCGCTGGAGGCGGTCGTACTCGTCGAAGGGGAAGCTGGGCTCGATCTCCGACAGGGTCAGGCCCCGCATCTCCGCCGCGGACAGGCCCATGATCCGGGACATGGCGTCGTTGGCGGCGACGAACCGGGCCTCACAGTCGTAGATCGCCACCGGCGTGGGCAGCTGGGCGAGCGTGAGGTCCCACAGGGTCGCCGCCCCGGGCTGGTCGCGTCCGGCCACGGTCGTCCGCGGGGCACCGGTCACCAGCCAGAGCGGCCTGTCGCCCGTGTCCGCGAGCGGAACGCCCTGGAGGTGTACGACGATCCGGTCGCCGTTGCGGTGCAGCAGCGCCACCTCGGTGGACCAGCGCTGCCCGTCGGCGAGGTGCCGGCGCGCGGACACCGGCAGGTCGGCGGCGAGCAGCATCCGGGCGGAACGGCCGACGACCTCGGCGGGCTCGTACCCGAGCAGCAGCCGGGCACCCGCACTCCACACCAGTACCGCCCCGCCGGCGTCGACGACGACCGCCAGGTCCTCCGGTACGCGACCCTCCATGGTGCCTCCGGCTGTCCGGGTACCCCTCCCAGGATCGCGCTGCCCGGAACCCCCTACAACCGGCGGGCTCGGCGGGCTCGGCGTGCGGTGATGGCGACGTGGAGCCGTCAGCCGGTGTCCCCGCGCAGGGCCCGGTCGATCGCGGCCAGCGCGCCGGTCAGCCGGGTGTAGTCGTCGGCGGTCAGCGGCCCGACGAAGAACTCCTCCACGACCCGGGCGTGCACGGCGGCCGCGCCCAGGAACGCCGTACGCCCCTCGGCGGTCGGCTCCACCAGGGCCACCCGCCGGTCGCCGGGGGACGGCACCCGCCGGACCAGCCCCGCCTCCTCCATGCGGTCGATCAGTCGGGTGGTACCGCTGCTGGTGAGCGTGAGGCCGTCGGCCAGCTGCCGTTGGGAGACCTCCTCGCCGGATCGCCGGCAGAGCAGTATCAGCACTTCCAGCATGGTGTGGCTGATCCCGCACTCCCGGCGCAGTGCGCTGTCGATGCGCTGTTCCAGGCGGGTGGCGGACGTGATCAGCAGCCCGAAGTCCCGGACGAGCGGGCTGTTGGCGGCACGGGTGGCGGCTTCGGCGTCGTGCTGGGGCGTGGAGTTCATCGCGACCGACCTTACTGCGACCGCACCTACTGCCGAGGCAATGGCTGCGCACTCAATTACTGACGGAATGATTGCTGACTAGATGATTGCTGACTGGTCAATTAAATCGTACGGTGGGAGCACCGCGAGCGAGAGGAAGATCCGTGGATCTGCAGCACTGGCTCGGCCGAGCCACCGAGGCGATACAGCAGTGGGCCGGCACCTTCGGCCCCTACCGGTCCCACCCGTCCCTCGACGTCGCCGACGACCGCTTCGCTCCGGTCTTCGCCGAGTTCACGGACCGGCTGAAGGACAACTACCCCTTCTTCCACCCGCACTACGCGGGCCAGATGCTCAAGCCCCCGCACCCCGCCGCGGTGGTCGGCCACCTCACCGCGATGCTGATCAACCCCAACAACCACGCCCTGGACGGCGGCCCCGCCACCGCGGCGATGGAACGCGAGGCGGTCGCGCAGCTCGCCGCGATGTTCGGGTACGGCACACACCTCGGCCACCTCACCACGAGCGGCACCATCGCCAACCTGGAAGCCCTCTTCGTCGCCCGCGAACTCCACCCCGGCCGGGGCATCGCGCACAGCGCCGACGCCCACTACACCCACGGCCGCATGTGCCACGTCCTGGACATGACCAGCCATCCCGTCCGCACCGACGACCAGGGCCGGATGGACCTCGACGCGCTGGCGGACGTACTGGAGACCGGTGACGTCGGCACCGTCGTCGTCACCACCGGCACCACCGGGCTCGGCGCCGTCGACCCCGTCCACGAGATCCTGCCGCTCGCCGAGCGGTACGGCGTCCGCGTCCACGTCGACGCGGCCTACGGCGGCTTCTTCACGCTCCTCGCCGGCGCCGACGGCCCCGAGGGGCTGCCGCCCGAGCCCTGGCGGGCCCTCGCCCGGGCCGACTCGATCGTCGTCGACCCGCACAAGCACGGACTCCAGCCGTACGGCTGCGGGGCCGTCCTCTTCCGCGACCCCGAGGTCGGCCGCTTCTACCTGCACGACTCGCCGTACACCTACTTCACCTCCGGCGAGCTCCACCTGGGCGAGATCAGCCTGGAGTGCTCCCGCGCCGGTGCCGCGGCGGCGGCCCTGTGGCTCACCTTCCGGCTCCTGCCGCCCACACCCGACGGCCTCGGCAAGGTACTGGCGGCCGGGCGCCGGGCCGCCCTGCGCTGGGCGGACCTGATCGAGGCGTCGGACGCCCTGGAGCTCTACCAGCACCCCCAGCTGGACATCGTCACCTACTTCCCGGCCACCGACCCGGCCGCCCTCACGGCGATCGACGCCGCCTCCGCCCGCGTCCTGACCGACGGCATGGCCGCCCCCGACCCGGTCTTCCTCAGCACCCTCAAGGCCGACCGCGCCGCCTTCGCCGCCCGCCACCCCAAGATCACCGCGGACGCGGACGGCGCCCGGATCCTGCGCAGCGTCCTGATGAAGCCGGAGTCGGAGGACCACGTCGAGGACCTGCACGAGCGGGTGGAGCGGCTGGTCGTCCACCCGAGCGGGCCGAAGGAGTCCGCCCGATAGTCTGGCCGCGGCTTCCCGTTACGCGGTTTTCTGTTATGCCGACGGCGTCGACCGACCCTCCCCTTGTATGAGCGACTTCTCACCCAGTGGACATGACGCGCACACCGCCGTCGTCAGTGCCGCGCAGGCCGGCGACCAGCGGGCGCTCGACGTGCTCGTGGCGGACCATCTGCCCCTCGTCTACAACGTCGTCGGGCGCGCCCTGAACGCACCCTCCGACACCGACGACGTCGTCCAGGACGTCATGTTCCAGATGGTCCGCGACGTGGGGCAGCTGCGCGATCCCGCCGCGTTCCGTTCCTGGCTGGTGGCGATCGCGATGCGCCAGGTGCGCCGGCACTGGCGGCTGCGGCGGGCGGCGCCGCAGGCCGACGCCGAGTGGCTGGAGGAGACCGCGCAACTCGCCGATCCCGGGGCCGACTTCGCCGACCTCACCATCACCGTGCTGCACCTGTCCGACCAGCGGCGCGAGACCGCCGAGGCGACCCGCTGGCTGGACGCGGAGGACCGCGAACTGCTCGCCGTGTGGTGGATGGAGGTGGCCGGGCAGCTCACCCGCGCCGAACTGGCCGCAGCCCTGGAGATCCCGCCCGCGCAGGCGGGTGTCCGGGTGCAGCGGCTGAAGGCCCGGCTGGAGGTCGCGCGGGCCGTGGTGCGGGCCCTGGAGGCGGTGCCGCGCTGCCCGGACCTGGACGGGATGCTGTACGGCTGGGACGGCCGGCCGAGCGGTCTGTGGCGCAAGCGGGTGGCCCGGCACACCCGTGAATGCCCGGTCTGCGACGGGGTGTTCGCCGAAGCCGACGTGGTCCCGGCCGAGCGGCTGCTCGCGGACCTGGCCCTGGTACCGGTCCCGCCGGTACTCGCCGCACTGACGGCGGCGGCCCTACGGGCGGCCGGCGGCAACGCCACCACCGCCACCACCGCCACGCACGCCACCACCGTCGCGCACACCACCCGTACGGCCAGGCTGACCAAGGCGGCCAAGGTGACCAAGGCGGCCAATGCAGCCAAGGCGACCTCCGCCGGAAAGCTCGCCGCCCTCCTCTCGCTGGCCGCCGCGGGCGTCGCCGGTGTCACGATCGCCGCGGTCGCCCTGGCCGTCGGCCCGGGCGACCCCACGTCACCCACGGCCGCCGCGCTCTCCGCCTCGCCCACCGCCCGCTCCGCGCCCCCGGCCGCGTCCGCCTCCCCCTCGCCGTCGTCCACATCGGCCTCGCCGTCGGCGACCACCCGGCCCCACCCCACCAAGAAGCCGGCGACCACCGCGGCAGCGGCCCCGAACCCCACGACCGTCGACACGAAGCTCCCGGTCCGCGCCGCCTTCTACTACCCCTGGTACGACAAGAACCCGCACACCGACGGCGGCAGCCAGTACACGGCCTCGGCGTCCGACTACGACCAGGACGACCCGGCGACCGTCGACCGGCAGATCAAGGACATGCAGTACGGCGGCCTGCAGGCCGGCATCGCCTCCTGGTGGGGCGCCGGCAAGCGCGAGGACAAGCGGATGCCGCTGCTGATGTCCGAGGGCGCCGAGCTGGGCTTCTCCTGGACGACGTACTACGAGAACGAGGCGTACGGGAACCCGTCCGTGACCCAGATCCACAGCGACCTCGTGTACCTGCGCAAGTACTCCGACCAGAAGACCTGGCTGCACATCGACGGCAAGCCGGTGATCTTCGTGTACGCGGCGGGCGACGACGGCTGCGACATGGTCGACCGGTGGACCGAGGCCAACCGCACCGCGGGCTACTACGTCGTCCTCAAGGTGTTCGGCGGCTACCGGACGTGCGCGAACCAGCCGCAGGGCTGGCACCAGTACGCGTCCAGCCTGGACCTCCAGCAGGGCTACTCGGCGATCCTGTCGCCGGGCTTCTACAAGTACGACGCCGACGCACCGGTCGTCCCCCGTGACCTCGACCGGTTCCGCCGCGACGCCACGACCGTCGCCACCTCCGGTGCGCCCTTCCAGCTTCTCGTCACCTACAACGAGTGGGGCGAGGGCACGGCCGCCGAGTCCGCCACGGCCTGGGCCAGCCCCAGCGGCCACGGCGCCTACATGGACGTCCTGCACGACGTCTTCACGGCACACCCCCGCTGACGGGGGTCCGGTCGGGTCAGCCGCCGGACGCCGCGTGCCCGACCTGCTCGGTGAACCCGAGCTCGCGCAGCGCGGTGCGCAGCCGCGCCGCGGCGTCGTCAAGGGCGGCCTCGTCCGTCTCCAACTCGGCCCGGGAGAAGTCGAGTTCGGCCATGCCCCAGGCGGGCGCGACATGGATGTGCAGATGCGGCACCTCGAAGCCCGCGATGACCAGACCGGCCCGGGGCGCGTCCCAGGCGCGCCGCACCCCGCGGCCGATCGCCTGGGCCACCGTGACGCAGCGGGCCAGCAGTTCGCCGTCCGTGTCGGTCCACTGGTCCACCTCCCGCCGGGGCACCACCAGGGTGTGCCCCGGGGCCAGCGGGGCGATGCTGAGGAACGCGGCGACCTCGGAGTCCTGCCAGACGAACCGGGCGGGCAGTTCTCCGGCGAGGATCCGGGAAAAGAGCGTCGGCATGCGGTGAGTATCCCCCGCGTCCCGAGCGGCCGTCAGCGGATCTCGGTTCACGAGGGTTCACGAGGTTTCAGGAGGGTTCAGGAGGGTTCAGGAGTGCGGGCGCCCGGTCCGCAGCAGGAGCACGGCGAGGTCGTCGGTGTGGCCGCCGGCCGGCCAGGCCTGGTGGACGAGGCCGTCGATGAGGTGCTCCAGGTCGTCGGCGTCGGCGCGGGCGAGGTGCTCGGCGAGGGCTGCGGTGGCGTGGTCGACGTCGGTGCCGGGGCGTTCGACGAGGCCGTCGGTGTAGAGGGCGAGGAGGGCGCCCACCGGGAGCGGGCCGCGGGTGAGGGGGTAGCGGGCGCAGGCGTCGACGCCCAGCGGCGGTCCGGGGTCCAGGTAGACGGGGTGGGCCCGGCCGGCCGCCGGCCGCAGCAGCGGCGGTACGTGGCCGGCGCCGGCCAGGGTCAGCTCGCGCCGGGCCAGGTCCAGGTGGACGTAGAGGCAGGTCACCAGGAGGTCCGGGGTCAGGTCGGCGAGCAGCCGGTTGGTGCGGGCGATGACCTGGTCCGGGGCGGCGCCGGCGGTGGCGTGGGCGTGGATGGCGATACGGACCTGGCCCATCAGGGCGGCCGCGGCCATGCTGTGGCCCTCCACGTCGCCGATGACGGCGCCCGCGCAGGTGTCGTCCAGGCGCAGCAGGTCGTAGAAGTCGCCGCCGACGTCGATGCCGTGCCCGGCCGGCAGGTAGCGGGCGGCGACGGTGAGACCGGGCACGGTGGGGAGGCGGCGCGGCAGCAGCGCCTGCTGGAGCTGGTGGACGAGGTGGTGCTGGGTGTCGTAGAGGCGGGCCCGGTCCAGGGCCTGGGCGAGCAGACCTGCCAGCGGGGTGAGGACGGCGCGTTCGTCGGCGGTGAAGACGTGGGGGCGTTCGTAGGAGAGGACGCAGCAGCCGACCGGACGCCCCGAGATGACCAGGGGCAGGAAGGCCCACGCCTGTTTCCCGCTGGCCTGCGGCACCCGCGGATAGCTGTGGGCCAGCTCGGCCGGGCTGCCGAAGAAGGCGGGGACGCCGCTCGCCAGGACCTGGCCGGCCGGGGTGATGCCGGTGTCGAGGGGAAGGGCGTCGAGGCGTTCGACGGCCTCGGCGGAGTAGCCGTGCTGCCCGGCGATCCGCAGGCGGCCCGCCTCGGCGATGCTGAGCATGAGTCCCTGGGCGCCGAACGCCGGCAGGACCTGGTCCGCGATCAGCGCGACCAGGTCCCGGGTGGTCACCGTCTCCGTCAGCCCGGCCGCCAGGTGGACCAGCTGGTAGAGGCGTCCGGGCGTGGTCGGGGCCGGCTCCGCGCGCCCGCTCGTTCCGGCCGCCTTCTCCGCCCCGGCGGTGATGCGCACGCTGATGCCGCTGGCGTCCGGATGGAGGTGGAAGGTCAGCCACCGGTCCGGCGGGCGGAGCGCGCTGAAGGACACCGCCGCCCGGCTGACGACCGCCAGCCGGTACTGCTCCTCGTACCTCAGGTCGTCCAGCCACGGCAGGGACTGCCAGGGCCGGGTGCCCAGCAGCCGGTCGGCGTCCCGGCCGAGCAGCCGCGCGGCCGGGGCGGACATGAAGGTGACCCTGCCCTCCAGATCCAGCGACACGGCACCCTCCGGGATCCGGTCGAGGTAGTCGACGGCGGCCGGCGCGGTCTGGGCGGGGTGGTGCCGGGAGTCCACGGTCACGACGCGCGGCCGGTCGGGGAGGGTGGGCGGCACCGGCGAGTCGTCCAGGAGCCGGGCCAGCGCGCGGGCGCTGGCGGTGATGTGGTGGCGTTCGCGGGTGGTGGCCCGGGGCGGGTGGTCGGCGGGCCACATCAGCACGACCCCGCCCCAGCGGCGGCGCACCCCGCGCAGCGGGACCGCGGCGAGCGCGAAGGGGTACGGCAGGACGGTCGCCGTCCGCGGGTAGCGGCGCGCCATCTCGTCCTGGGAGCCGACCCAGACCAGGTGGTCCTCCTTGATCGCGTCGGCCACCGGGACGGGGGCGGTCAGCGGCAGCCGCTGCCAGGGTGCGGTGAAGTCGACGGGCAGCCCGCACAGCGCCACCAGGCGCAGCAGCGCGGCCGGCTCCTCGATGAGGTAGACACCGCCGATCGCCGCCCCCGTCCGGCGCACCATGTCGGCCAGCGCCACGCCCAGGGCGTCGTCGACCGCGAGGTCACCCCTGGGCCGGGCACGGAGCCGCATGACGTTCGTCCTCCGGTCGTGTGCGGTGGGCGGCGGACGCCGCACGGAGCCTCTCCCGGGCCCGCTACGGCGGCGTATACCACCTATTCGCGACAATATGCGCATATTTTCTCGCGGCAACGGCGATCTGCCGACGCCTGCGGCCGTCCCCACCGGCGCCGGTCCGGCGAAGTCCGCTCCGGTCCGGCAGCGCCCCGAGGGGCGCTGGGGGTGCCCCCGGCCGAAGGCTGGGGGAGGAGCTGCGCGACCGGCCACGACGGCGCCGCAGTCGACTGACGGCATATCGCGGCTTCCGGCAGAGCGCTTAGGATCCGGGGCATGGCTCTGACCGTGACCGACGTCGACCGGTTCGAGGCGGCCCGGCCGCGCCTGGCGGCCATCGCCTACCGCCTCCTCGGTTCCGCGAGCGAGGCCGAGGACGCCGTGCAGGACACGTACCTGCGCTGGCAGGCCGCCGACACCGGCCGTGTCGAGGTCCCCGAGGCCTGGCTGACGAAGGTGCTCACCAACCTGTGCCTCAACCAGCTCACCTCGGCCCGCGCCCGGCGCGAGACGTACGTGGGCCAGTGGCTCCCCGAGCCGCTGCTCGCCGGCGACCCGCTGCTCGGCCCCGCCGACACCGCGGAACGGCGGGAGTCGGTGTCGTACGCGGTCCTGGTCCTGCTGGAGCGTCTTGCCCCGGCCGAGCGTGCGGTGTACGTGCTGCGGGAGGCCTTCGACTACCCGCACCGGGAGATCGCCCGGATCCTCGACGTCACCGAGGCCGCCAGCCAGCAGATCCTGCACCGGGCCAGGAAGCACGTCGCGCAGGGCAGGGTCCGCGCCGAGGTCGACGAGGCCGCCGCCCGGCGGATCATCGAGGAGTTCCTCGCGGCCGCGACCAGCGGCCGGACCGAGCCGCTCGTCCGGCTGCTCACCGAGGACGCCGTCGCGGTCGGTGACGGCGGCGGGAAGGTCCCGGCCGCGGCCAGGGCGTTCGAGGGTGCCCTCGCGGTCGCGAAGTTCATGCGGGGCCTCTTCAAACAGGGCCCGGCCCAGCGGGCCCTGGCCGGCGGCTCCGTCGAGCTGTACGCCACGACCGCCAACGGCGGCCCCGCGCTGGTGGCGGTCGTCGGCGGCCGGGTCTTCGGCGTGATGTGCCTGGAGATCACCACCGAGGGCATCGCCGCGTTCCGCAACCAGGTCAACCCCGACAAGCTGGAGCGCGCGACCCGGCAGTGGGCGGCGACCGGCCACGGCGAACCCCTTGCCCGTCTCTTCTGACGCGCCGCCGACTCCGATGTGATCCGCTTCACACCGCATCCCTGTCAGGAAACGGCGGGCCGCCCGGTTCAGGGGGCGACCCGCTGAAGAGCTGGATGACAGGAGCACGGACATGCAGCACCGCATCGTCGTCCTCGGCGCCGGATACGCCGGAGCCGTCGCCGCCGGCCGCCTCGCCCGGCGGCTGCGCCCCGAGGACGCCGCCATCACCCTCGTCAACGCCGAACCCGACTTCGTCGAGCGCGTCCGGATGCATCAGCTCGCGACCGGCCAGGAGCTGCGGCTGCGGCCCTTCGCCGAGATGTTCGCGGGGACCGGCGTGCGGCTGAGGCTCGCGAGGGTCACGGCGGTGGACGTCGACCGCAGGACGGTCACGACGGTCCCCACCGCCGAGAAGGGCGCACCGGAACCGCAGGAACTGGAGGAACCGGAGGAACTGGAGTACGACACCCTCGTGTACGCCCTCGGCAGCGCCTGGAACGACCAGGGCGTCCCCGGCGCCGCCGAGCACGCCGACCAGATCGCGAGCCGCCCCGGCGCGCTCCGGCTGCGCCGGCGCCTCGCCGCCCTGGAGGCCGGACAGCAGGTGCTCGTGGTCGGCGGCGGACTCACCGGTCTGGAGGCCGTGACCGAGATCGCCGAGGCCCGCCCGGACCTCGACGTCGCCCTCGCCGCGCGCGGCGCCCTCGGCGACTGGCTCTCGCCGAAGGGCCGTCGGCACCTGCGGAAGGTCGTCGACGGGCTCGGCGTCACCGTGCACGAGCACACCGCCGTCACCGCCGTGGCGCGCGACCACGTGACCACGGCCGAGGGCGGGTCGGTCCCGGCCGCGGTCACCCTGTGGACCACCGGCTTCGCCGTCCATCCCATCTCGCGGGCCACCGACCTGGAGGTCACCGGCGCGGGCCGGATCGTCGTCGACCGGACCATGCGCTCGGTCTCGCACCCGGACGTGTACGCCATCGGCGACGCGGCCCTGGCGACGGGCCCGGCCGGCAACCCGCTCCGCATGTCCTGCGCCTCGGGCCTCCCGATGGCCTGGCAGGCCGCCGACGCCATCGCGGCCCGCCTGACCGGCGGGAAGCTCCCCAACACCCCGCTCCGCTACTTCAACCAGTGCGTCTCGCTGGGCCGCAGGCAGGGCCTCATCCAGTACGTCACGGCCGACGACCGCGCCGTACGGGCGGCCCTGACCGGCCGGCCGGCCGCCCGCTACAAGGAACTGATCTGCAAGGGCGCGGCCTGGGCCGTGGCCCACCCGATGCTCGGCCTCCCGTCCCGGCGCCGCCGCGTCGTACCGGATGCCGCCCGGTCGGACGCACCACTCGCGACCACGCCCCCGACACCGGCCTGACCGCCCACCCGGGAGGCACCGGCCCCGGCCCTTCTCAGCCCTTCGGCCCCGCCGACTGCACCACCTCGAAGGACCACAGCGTCGACCCGGAGGCCGCCGGCTTCGGCCGCTCGCCCTCCGCACCCCCCTGGTGCGCCGCCTTCATCGGCCCCTCCATCCACGCCTGGAAGGACTCCTCGTCCTTCCAGCGCGTGTACACCAGGTACTGCTCGGTCCCCTCGACCGGGCACAGGATGTGCGGATGAACTGGGCCGTTCTAGTCCGCCTGTCCACGGACGAGGACGACGAGCCCGCCGGCGAACCGTCCGAGAGCGCTGGCCAACGATGCGGCCCCATGACCGGCCGCGACAACAAGAGCACCAAGGAGCAGGAGCGCGACGGCCGGGACTACACAGCCCGCCATGGCGGGGTACCTGCGTGCACATCTACTACGAGCCCGACACCTCGGCATGGCGCAAGAAACGCGTCCGCCTCCCAGACGGCCGAGTGGCCTACCGAGTCATCCGCCCCGTCTTCGAAGGCGCCTTGGAAGACCTCAAGTCCGGCCGAGCGCCCGACGGCCGACGCCTGGACGGCCTGATCGTCTACGACATCGACCGCCTGACACGCGACAACCGGCACCTTGAAGACGCCATCGACGTCGTGGAGCGTCACCGCCGGCCCATCATCGACATCAACGGCAGCCTTGATCTCCTCACGGAGAACGGGCGTGCCACGGCGCGCGTGGTCGTGGCGATGAGCAACGAGCAATCCGCCGACACGGCAAGGCGCGTACGACGCAAGCACAGAGCGTTGGAACGCGAGGGAATCCCGACAGGGGGAGTACGACCGTTCGGCTGGCTGGAGGACAAGCGAACCCTGCACCCGGTCGAATCAAAGCTCCTGCGGGAAGCGGCACTTGGCATCCTTGGCGGTGCTCCGGTGCGCGCCTTCCCAGTCCGCTGGAACGAGACCGGGGTGACGACGCCGCGCGGAAGCACGTGGAACCCCACCAAGCTCAAGATGGTGCTGCGTAACGCGCGCATCTGCGGAATCCGTTCACGCAAGGTACGCACCCTCAACCCCGACACGGGAACCGAGAACGAACGCTGGGAGATCGTCTACGGGGACGATGGCGAACCGGTCCGCGGGCAGTGGGAGCGGATCATCTCCGTCGAGCAGCAGCAGACTGCCGCGCACGGAAAGCCGGTCGACCTGCGCGCGGAGTGGGAGGGGCTCACCCTGCCGGAACAGCGGGCGTACGTGGAGCAGACGCTCACGGCCGTCTTGGTCAGCCCGGCAGTCGGGCGGCGCAAGCCAGTCCGGACGAGGCTTACCCCGCTCTTCCGGACGGAGGACGACGCTTAGGCTGGAAGGGCTGGTCAGCGCCGGCTCTTGATGTCCCACAGCGTCTGTTCGATCGGGCCCACCAGGACGTCGACCAGGCCGTAGCGGTCCCGCACCTCGCGGTTCGTCCGTTCGGGAAATGTGCGACCTTCCTCGCCCTTCCGTGCGATGACCTCCGACACCTCTACACCATGGAGGCCAAAGCGCCAGTAGGTAGTAACGCGGCGCGGTTCCCTCGTGTATTCGTCGATTGTATTGTTCTCTTGCACCTCGGCGCTTTGGACGATGGTGTCGTATTCCTTCTCCCCTCTCTTCATCCACTGGGGCAGTTCGACGCCCTGCCAGGAGTAGCCAGGCCGGCCAAAGGCCCCCAAATTGAGCCTGTCTTTGCGCGCCAAGCTAACGGTGGCATAGAACGCCAAATGGTCGTATGGCGTGTCGATGGGAAGCTGAATAACGGTTCGCGTGAGCGATTCGTTGCTTGCTTCGACCCAGTGTCCGGCAGGAATCCACGGCTGTGCCGCCACCAACTCACCGGGCTGGTAGACCTCCCTGCGGGAGAGCGGGTGCTTCTCCCGGTATTTGACCCATTGTTCGGCGTCGTACCGCCACTTCCCGCGGGCCCGGTCCGTCTTGCTCAGCGGCACATACTCCCCCATGGCGTGGAACTCAGTGCCCAACACATAGAAACCCACATCACTGTGGTTCACGAGCTTGATGTCGACCGGCACGGAGAACGCCTTGCGGTCCCCGCTGAGCACCGCCTTGCCCACGCTCAGATGCACGAGAGGTTCGACCCCGCGCCGGTACGGCTGATAGAGGCTCTGGTAACTAAAATTGGCGACCGCTACAATTGTGGAGACGATCAGTGCCGCAGCCACCCGCTTCGGAGTGGGAATCTCGTCCAATCTCCGCCACACCAGGACGACAGCCCACAGCGAACCCAGCATAAGCAAACCGAACAGTACCGGATAGCGGACTCTGTCACCGTCCTTCCATGTCTGAAGCAAGAGCAATGTGTTCGTCAACAACGCCACGCCGGTACTGATCAGCGCGATCAATCCGAAGTTGGAAATCGGCCCGCGGATCCAACAGTCCACGACCGCGGCAAAACCCACGAACATGGTGAGGGCTGCCAACATGAGGGCCGCTCCGGTGACGCAGCCCGGGAAAGTCAGAGCCGCGCTGAAGTCCTGGAGACCGCACCAGCCCACCGGCAACGCCGTCAGGAGCAGGACCAGCAGGACCCCTGCCATTTCTGCCCGTGAGCATTTGGATTTTGTCAGGCCCCGTCGCACCATCACGTGCGAGCCGGAGCGGGACCCTGAGGCGGGCCCGGGGGGAGTCGTCACATGATCACCTCCTGGTAACGCATCGGGATCCGAGCACTATGACCCCTGGCCTTCAGCAACCCCCTCCGCGACCAGAGAACGAGGAAAACCAGCTCAGGACACGAGTGCTAAAGGGTTGCCCCGCAACGGTCGGCCACGCATGAGATGATCTTGATGTGGCTGGTGTGATCACGGCGTCGGAGCCGTCCTAATCCGGTGATAGCGACAGTCCTTGAGGGAGTGGACCCGACGGAGTGTTCGAGCAGTAGACGCGTTGGTCGCGATGGCGGTCACGTGGTCGCCGAGCAGTCGAAGAACTATCGGTACTCCACCAACCATCAGGTCGTCATCGACGCCGACACCCGGCTCGTCGTCGCCGTCGGCCGGCCCCTGCCCGGCAACCGGAACGACTGCAAGGCATGGGAACTGTCCGGAGCCAAGGGCGCTGTCGGTAAGGCCGTTGTCATCGCCGACGGTGGATTACCGGGGCACGGACCTGGTCATCCCGCACCGCCGCGAGCGTGGGCAGGACGCACTTCCGGCGTGGAAGGAGGAGCACAATGCCTCCCACCGCAAAGTCCGGGCCCGTGTCGAGCACGTCTTCGCCCGCATGAAGACCTGGAAGATCCTTCGCGACTGTCGCCTGAAGGGCGACGGCGTCCACCACGCCATGCTCGGCATTGCCCGCCTGCACAATGTCGTCCTCACCGGCTAGGACCAGGCGGGACGCGCCTGGTCAGCCGGGCTTTGTTATCCCGCCCAAGGGAGTTCGGCGTGGCGAGACCCTGCGATGGCTGATCCTCCAGCCGTCAGAGGTACGCACGACGGTGTCGTCGTAGGAGACGGAACCACAGGAACCGTCCGCCTTGATACCCAGCCCCTTGGAACGGACCCGCACCCGGCCGTCCGCCCATGCCGTGACGACGACGTTGGTGACGTGATGTGCGACAGGGTTGGCGGCCCCCAGCGCCCATGCCGCTTCTTGGATAGCCGCCACCCCGAACAGCGGCTCCTGGCCGAAGTCGGTCAGGTCGTAGACCACATCGGCGGTGAACAACTCCTCCAACCGGTCAAGGCTTCCGTCGTCAACGAGGTGACCGTGCAACGAGACCAGTTCGGTGATGGCCAAGCGATCTTCAAGAGCGAGCGACACACGTGTCCCCTCCGGCCCTGCGTGGAAAGCGCCTCCTCCTACTCGTCGGTGGGGACGGTGGGTTCACAGGGTGGTGCGGTGGGGGCGTATGCGTCGGCTCCGCACATCGGCGAGGAAGGCCAGGGCGAGCATGCACCTCATGCCGGTCGTCACGTCACGTCATGTGAACGACCGGCTGTAGTACCGGGCCGGACTCATGCAGGACGAGAAGCGGCGCCACAGCTGACGGGATTTCGGCGATGTCTGTGACTGAGGGTGGCATGGACATGGACTGGGGGCGCTGACACCATCTGATGAATGGCCGACGACAGCAGAACGCGTTCCTCGATCTGGCACAATCGCGAATTCCTGCTGTTATGGGGCGGCCAGACGGTCAGCGAGATGGGGACGCAGATCACCGTTCTCGCTCTGCCGTTGGTCGCCGTCGTGTTGTTGGAAGCCTCCGCGTTCCAGGTCGGCCTATTGGCGGCGGCGGAGACAAGTGCGTTTCTCCTGGTGGCGCTGCCTGCCGGGGCCATAGTGGACCGGATCGCCAAGCGCCGGCTGATGATCTGGTGCGACCTCGCGCTGTTCGTGGTGATCGGCTCGGTGCCGCTGGCACACGCCGCCGGAGCGCTGACGCTCGCTCAGCTCTATGTGGTCGCACTGGTCTCCGGCGTGCTCTCCGTGTTCTTCTCGGTCGCCTACCAGGCCTATCTGCCGACGGTCCTTCACCGCGACCAGCTCATGGACGGCAACGGCAAGCTCGCCGCCTCCCGGTCGGTCGCGCAGATCGCCGGACCCAGTACGGGCGCGGGGCTGGTGACGCTGGTGGGCGCCGCGGGGGCGATGGCCGCCGACGCGTTCTCCTTCGCGTTTTCGGCGTGCTCGTTGTCGGCGATCCGTACCCGTGAGCCGAGCCGTCCCCGGCCACAAGCCGACCAGCGTCCCACGCTGCGGTCGCAGATCCGTGAGGGCCTCGACCATGTCTTCCGCGATCCCATCCTGCGCAACTCGGTGGCGTTCAACGGCACCGCCAACTTCTTCGTCATCATGGTGGAGACCCTCGGCCCGGTGTTCCTGATCCGCACGCTGCATCTACGGCCGGGCCTGGTCGGGCTGCTGCTGGCGCTGGGGGCCGTCGGTGGGGTAGCGGGCGGCGTGGCGGCACGGTACCTCGCCCTGAGGTTCGGCTCGGCGCGGATCAGCTGGATCTCGATGACCGTGCTGTCGCTGCCCGGTCTGCTCATCCCACTGGCCGGGCGCGGTTGGTGGGTCCTGCTGTTCGGCATCGGCTGGATCTCGTGGACCTTCTCCTCCACCGTCGCGGGCATCTCGCTGACCAGCTACCGCCAGGCCGCCTGCCCGCCGGAGATGCTCGGCCGGGTCAGCGCCGCCGCTCGCTGGATCACCTGGGGCACACTGCCGCTCGGCGGTCTGGCCGGCGGCGCGCTCGCCACCGCCTTCGGCGTCCAGACCACGTTGTGGATCGCCGTCGCCGGCGGCTGCTGCGCGGGACTGTGGCTGTTCTTCTCACCGTTGCGCGGCATGCGCGACATCCCGCTCAAGGAACCCGAACCTGAACCCGAAGCCGTGGCCGAAAAGCCGTGACAACACCCCGATGTCGTCAGGCCGTTCACCACGGCCGACCGAACGACCGGCGCCGCCACCAGGAACGGGTGTCGTCGAGGACAGTCACACCGTCATCGGATGGGGGAACCAATGATCCCGCTTTCCCACGCCTGACATGGACTGTGGTTTTTGTCCCGACTCGGAGAACATGGCGCGGCCTACAACGTGCCACTGGCCCTCCGGCTGACCGGAAGCCTCGACCGCGATGCGCTGAACATGCAGGGTTCTTGTGGTGCATCTACCGAAGCGTTGACTCCAGCGGTTCAGGCACCACAGCGCAACTTGAGGGCCGGCGTCGGTGGGCATGCCCTCAAGACGTGGAGCCCCTTCCCTTGACGAGGAAGAGGCCCGGTTGCACGCGTTCTGTCCTCGACCGAGGACAGGCTCAGACCCACTCCACCTCTGAGGCGATCCGTGGGGCGCCTCCAGAGCTCGGCAGCGGCGTATGAGGGGAAGCCGACAGATGGCGCAGCCGAAGGACCGTGGTCTATGCCAACGTGCACCCCGGTCGGTGATGAAGACCAGGTGGCCTCTGATCTAGGCGTTCTTTGGTTCGGCCTGCTGAACCACCTCGAAGGACCACAGGGTCGAACCCGACGCTGCTGGCTTCGGCTTCTCGCCACCTTCCTCACCGCCGCCCTGGTGCGCCGCCTTCATGGGCCCCTCCATCCACGCCTGGAACGACTCCTCGTCGCGCCACCGCGTGTAGACGAGGTAGTTGTCAGTGCCTTCAACCGGACGGAGAAGCTCGAACCACTCGAACCCGTCGGAGCTCTCCACGGCGTGGGCGCGATGGGCGAATCGCTTCTCCAGCGTCTCCTGCTGGTCGGCGGGCACGGTCAGTACGTTGATCTTGACTACGCTCATGGGCCCATCCTGCCGCAGGGGTGATCAGGAGGGCGTGAGCGACTGGGACCTATCTTCGGTACATCTGGCAGCCGGTGACCGTGTTGCCGTGGCGCTGCCGTAGCTTCCGTGGCCATGTTCAAGTGGTGGCATGTGCCGGCGGACGACGAACGGCAGGGATGGACTCTGGATCCATTCGTGAGCGTGGGGCCGCTGGGGTTCGGTATGGCTCCCGGCGAGCCTTCTGAGGCACTGAGCGGGGTCACAGGGGAAGCTCAGCGTCATACGCGTAGCCGTCGTGCGAACGAAACTGCCCATGTCGTTGTGGAGGGCGAGTACCGAGAGTTCGGTCTGAAGCTCTACTACCGGGAGGAACGGCTGGCCGGCGTCGTGGTCGATGCACTGCGAGGGCCTCAGGTCTCCGTGGAGGTGAGGCCCTGGACGACCTCACCCACTTCCTGTCCCGGGAAGCCTGGTCGCGCTGCTGAGCACTCCCGCGGCTGTCGCCGTAAACGCACTTCAGGCGCTGAACACGGCGTTGTGGCGTAGCTGTTCGACGCACCACCGGAAGTGCCCGTCGCTGTCGTCGAGGCCGAAGAGGTCGTAGGTGGTGAGGGCGTATGCGGCTC